>NC_015717.1:2528000-2844000 GCF_000253295.1 Hyphomicrobium sp. MC1
GAGCGAATAGGAGCTATGCGTCGGATTTGGCCTTGGCCTGCTGCCTCTCGACGAAGCGCACGGCGAGGATTGAAGCTTCGTAAAGCCCGATCGTCGGAAAAGCCATGATGCACATGCTGAGCGCGTCGGGCGGTGTCAGCAGCGCGGCCGCTGCGAAGATCCCGACGATTGCGTAGCGCCGTCCGGCTGCAAGAGCCTGAGACGTGACGATGCCGGTGCGCGCCAACAGGGTTAAGACAACCGGCAGCTGGAACACCAACCCGAAGCCGAAAATCAGCGTCATGATGAGCGACAGATATTCGGAGACTTTCGGAAGCAATTCGATCTCGGGCGTGCCCGGCCCGGATGTGTGCGTCAGGCCGATCGAGAACTTGATGATGACCGGCATCGCGACGAAGTAGACCATCATCGCGCCAAGCAGAAACAGCACCGGGGTTGCGATGAGATACGGCAGGAAGGCGCGGCGCTCGTTCTTGTAGAGTCCGGGAGCGACGAACTTGTAGACCTGTGTGGCGATGACGGGAAACGACAGGAACGCCGCGCCGAACATGGCGAGCTTCACCTGCGTCATGATCTGTTCGAGGAAGTGCGTCGCGATGAGCTTTACGTGATCGTTGCCGGACGCCCACATGTAGGGCCAGACGAGCACGTTGTAGATGTGGCCTGCGACTGAGAAGCAGATGAAGAACATTACGACGAAGGCGCCGAGCGCGTAGATCAGACGCTGGCGCAGTTCGATCAGATGATCGAGCAGCGGCGCTTTGCTGGCGTCGATCTCATCCTGACCGTCGCGCAGCGCTTCGGTCTCGGAGCCGGATGTCGGCAGCCGTTCCTGCATGACGTCAGGACTCCGCTTTTACGGCGGCTTGCCGTGCTTCTGCCGCAGCCATCTCAGAGGGCGACGCGGGCATCGGCGGCAATGGGAGGGGAGTCATCTGCGGAGCAGTGGTGTCGGGCTGAATGGCAGGAGCTGCGGCGCTGGCCGACATAGGCGCGGCTGGCGCTTCGATCTTGGCGGCGGACGCCGCATCGTTGATCGTGCTCTTGGCCTTCATGACTTCGGAATTGATCGAGCTTTGCATTTGCTCGACTTCCTTGCGCATCGAATCAAGCTCAGCTTCACGCATCGCGGCGTCGAACTGAGCTTTGAAGTCGTTCGCGTGCCGGCGCACCATCCCGGCGTAGCGGCCGAGGGTGCGCAGGAAGACCGGCAATTCCTTGGGACCAACGAAAACAAGCGTCACGATCCCGAGGATCAGAAGCTCGCTCCAGCTGATGTCAAACATCGAGCAACCCTGTCGAGATCAGCCGCAACGCTGCGAGCCCGAAGCGGTCACCCGACCTTCGAACGGTCCGGATTGGTTGCTTCGTTTTCGATCGTCCGCGGCATGGGCTTAGGCTCATCGTCCTCGGCCATGCCCTTCTTGAAGCTCTTGATGCCCTTGGCAACGTCGCCCATCAACTCGGAAATCTTGCCGCGGCCGAACAGCAGCAGGGCAATGATCAAGAGCAGAAGAATGTGTTGCGCGCTGAAACCCATCGTAAGACCTTTCGGCGGCAGCCTGGAGTTGATGGAAGGCTGCTGCTCAACGTATTTAAGGCTTTATCGCAGAACCTCCAAGGCGCGGCAAGGTTCGCATCGCCTCACCGCGGCTCAGGGAGCTCCGGCGAATTGCCTAGGTTCGCTCGAATTGCTGCGGATTTGGCCATTTGCGGCCTCGCAGCGGACAAATTAATGAAAAGTAATTTTCGCTGGGATTTACTTTTCGCCGTCGTCCGGCGCTTCGGCCGCGGTCTCGTCGTCGGCTTCCGGCTCGTCTGCCTCGTCGAGCGCGAGTTCTTCCTGCTCCTCCTCCTCGTCGCCATCGTCGGTCAACGGAAGCTCATCCGGCATCAGGGCAGCAACGTCGGTTGGTGACGGGACCGTGAAGCCCGGCGGCAGGTTGGCATCGAGAAGGCCCGATGCCTTGAGATCGGCAAGACCGGGTAGGTCCTTGATGCTGTCCATGCCGAAGTGGACCAGGAACTCCTCAGTCGTTCCATAAGTCAGCGGACGGCCAGGAGCGCGGCGGCGACCACGCGGCCGAATCCAGCCCGTCTCCATCAGCACGTCGAGCGTTCCAGGCGACGTCGAGACGCCGCGGATTTCCTCAATCTCGGCGCGCGTCACAGGCTGGTGGTAGGCGACGATCGCCAGCGTTTCGAGCGCGGCCTTGGAAAGCTTGCGCTCGTCCTTCTGCTGGCGTTCGAGCAGAAAGGAAAGATCGTCGGCCGTGCGGAACTGCCAGCGCCCGGCGACGCGCACGAGATTGACGCCGCGATCGCGGTATTCGGCCTGCAATTCGGTCAGCAGCGCGTTGACGTCGTCATCACCGTCGAGGCCACGCATGAGTGCTTTGACATCGAGAGGTTCGGAAGCTGCAAACAGCATGGCTTCGAGACGGCGAAGCTTTTCGCGATTGCGGCTTTGGACCTCCGGCGCGTCCACCTTCTCCGGATCGCTCAATGCGGCAGGCGGAGCGTCGGCGCGCGTCTCTGGCGAGGCGCCGCTCGCGGGCGTTTCTTTCTTCTCGCGGGTATTGTCCGACACCAATGTCAGTCTCGGCGGAACCATGGCTTTATCAGTCCCCTTATAGCGATCTTTGCGGCGCAATTAGCCGATCTTTTCCCACTGAGCGCCTTCCTCGCGCTTGCGCATGTAAATCGGCGCGAACGGCTCGTCCTGGCGAAGCTCGATTAACCCTTCCCGGGCCATTTCCAGCGTCGCGCCGAAGGAACTCGCGAGTGCAGAGCGTTCCTCCTCGTTCTTCGGCAGGTATTGCTCAAAAAAGAGATCGAGCTGAGCCCAGTGGCCCTCGGTGGCGCCAACCAGCTTTTCGAGCCTCAGGCGCGCTTCCTTGATCGACCACACGCGGCGCGCTTTCACGACGTGAACGACGCGAATGGTGCGCTTTCGCTGGTCGGAATACGCCTTCAACAGATCGTAGACAGCGGCCGTGTAGGTCGTATCGCGCGTGACCTTGATGTGCTCGGGCAGGCCGCGTGCAAAGACATCACGATCGAGCCGGCGGCGCGTCATCAGCACGGCGGCCTTGTCGCGCATAGCGTTGAGGCGCATGAGACGGAAGGACAGCTTCTGCGCCAGTTCTTCGGCCGTCGCCGTATCGGCGCTGTCTTTTTCCTTGGGCAGCAGAAGTCGGGATTTGAGGTAGGCCAGCCACGCCGCCATGACGAGATAATCGGCGGCGATTTCTAGTCTCAGGCGTTGCGCCTCAGCGATGAAGCCAAGATATTGCTCGACCAGCGCCAGGATCGAAACCTTCGCGAGGTCGACCTTTTGCGTCCGCGCCAGTGCGAGCAGCAAATCGAGCGGGCCTTCGAAACCGTCGATATCGACGACGAAGGCTTCGCCTGCAGCCGGCATGTCATCCAGGCCGGAAGCCTCCCATTCGGGAGCCTCTCCTTCGCCCTCGGCTGCCATCTCGTCCATCGGATCTCGGTTTCGTTGTCGCGGCAAAGTGCCTGCGGCCAATCGCTGGCGCACCGCCGGACACTACACTGATTCAAACGGTCGGAGTCTGCTCGTCCAGGAGTGCGGCCAAGAGTTGCAGAGCCCGCTCTTTATCGTAAGGCTCCGGGGGCGTGACGCAAGCGCAGGCTGCGGCAAATCTTTCGGCGGCGCGGCCCGAAAGCTTCGGCACTCCCTCGGCGGCGGCGCGCATTTCGTCGATATCGCCGTTGCAGTGAAGGGCTAGATCGGAGCCCGCGGCGATTACGGCTTCGGCCCGGGCGCGCATGGGTCCGCTCAGCGCCTGCATGCTCAGATCGTCACTCATCAGCAGGTTGTCGAACCCGATCTCGCCGCGGATGACATCGCGCGTCACGACGGCCGATGTGCTGGCGGGGTTTTCGGCGTCAATATCGGCATAGACGACGTGGGCGGTCATGGCGGCCGGCAGCGCGGCCAGCGCTTTAAACGGAGCGAAGTCGGTCGCCGACAACGTCTTGTGCGAGGTCATGACGACGGGCAGCGCCAGATGACTATCCGCCGTAGCGCGGCCGTGGCCTGGGATGTGTTTCACGACCGGTACGACGCCGCCCGCTAGATAACCGTCGGCAACCGCCTGCGCCAGCGCCACGACCTGGGAGACGCCTCGGCCATAGGCGCGGTCGCTGATGATTTCGTGGGCGCCTTCGACGGGCAGGTCGGCGACGGGCGCGCAGTTCATCGTGATGCCGAAGGCGCGAAGCTCTTCCGCCGTTAAACGGGCAACCGCGAAGGCGGCTTCTTTCCCCTCCTCCGGGTCTTCTGCAAACAAATCTGCGAAGGCCGCAGCGGGGGGCAGTGCGCGAGCGATCGGGGGCCTGAGGCGTTGAACTCGGCCGCCCTCCTGATCGATCAGAACGAGGAAATCATCACTGCCGACCGCGTTTTTCGTCTCGTCGATCAGGCGCGCGATCTGCCCCCGGTCGAAGACGTTGCGGCGAAACAGGATCACACCGGCAGGCTGGACGTCGCGATAGAAGCGCCGCTCGTCATCGGTGAGCGTGACACCGGAAAGACCGGCGATCAGACTTGCCGTCATTACAAGTTGGCCCTCCAAGGCCGTTCGTAACAAAGCCCGCAGCCGACACGCAACCGGCCGGCGCGGTGGCGCCAGCCGGGCAGATAACGGGGCGGCAGAAGATCAGTACGACGTCACCCAGCAGCCTTGATAGCCTTCAGCTTTCAGCTGCACGCAAACGTTGCTGGCCTGCTCGCGCGAGCCCGGCGGCCCGACCACGAGACGATCATAGACGCCCTTCGACAGATTTGCAGAGGCAATGTCGGGTGTTTTACCGGCGAGCGCCGTGGAATATTTCTGCTGCATGTCCGCAAATCGCTTCAAAGCATCAATGCGGCTCGAAGACGAATGCGGGATCGAGGCGAGAACTGCGACGAAGTCGGTACCGCTATGCGTCGTCACGGGCGGCGCATCGCTGTTCGCATCCGTTTCGACCGTCGGCTCCGCACGCGCGACCTTCTTGTATTTCTTCTTCGGTGGCGTCGGCGCATTGTCGCTGGTCGGCGAATTGATCGTCGTAATCTTGACCGGCTTTGATTTCTGCGGCGGAGCGGCGTCGTCAGGTTCGGACGGCGCGTCATTTGTGGCGGGCGGCGGAGGCGAAGCGGCCGCTGCCTGCTGCTGCTGGCCGAAGACATCCACGAGGGCGGTACCGGGCACGCCAGCTCCGCCTTGCTGTGGCGGCGTCGCCAGATCTTGAGTGGGCGTCGCGGGCGCCATGATGCTGCCGTCGCGGCCCACGACCAGCGTAGAAACCTTCCGCGGACCGTCTTGGTCTTGCGACGCCTCGCCGTCGGACGAGCCGTTTGCGGCTTCGGCCGATGCCGACGAGGTGCCGTCGCCGAGGCGGCCCATGATCTTGGTATCGGAATACGGGAACTGTTTGCCGCCGGCGTCCGCCGGTTTGGTCTTGGCGGCATAATCATCGCTCTTGATCACGGGCGGCTCGCCTTCGGGATGGCTGCCGCCGGTCAATTTTTTGTAGCCGTAGGCGACGCCGCCACCGATCACGATGGCGCCGACCAAAGCCGCGAGAATCAACATGGGGCGGCGGCTGCGCGGCGCGACTTCCTCGTCCTCGTATTCGTACTCTTCGTCGCTATAGACGGGCTCCAGCTCACCGCCCTCGGCCTGGGCGAAACCGAGCTGCGGGTCACCGTGCTGTTGCTGCTGATAGATATCGTGACCGAACGAATCGTGCGGCCCGGCCCAGTCGGCGGCGCTTAGCTCGTTCTCGTGATACTGCTGCTGGCCGAACGTCGGCGCAGAATGAGCGGGCTGTTGCACCGGATAGGATGGCTGCTGCGGCGTGCCGAAACCGCCCGGATCGAAGCCGCGCGGCTCCGGCTCGCGGGCGGGCCACTGCGGCGCGCGGGTCTGCGGCTGCTGCGTGCCGTAATCCGACGTGTGCTGCGGCTGGGTGAAGCTTGGCGCCGACTGCGGCTGACGCTGTTGCGGCGGCTGGGTGTAATTGGGCCGTGACGGCGGAACGTAAGGCTCGAACTGCGGCGCATAAGGGTCGTGCTGCTGGCCGCCGTTGTCCTGTGGATAGCCACCGTATCCGGTCTGTGACCCGGACTGTACGCCACCACGCTGCGGTTCGCTCCACTGGCCGTAATCCGGTTGCTGAGGCGCGGCGGGCTGGCGGCCGCCGAACCCCTGCTGACCGTAATCAGGGTAATTCTGCGCCGGCTGCTGCTGCGGCGGCCACGCATTCGCCTGCTGTGGCTGCTGCTGAGGACGGCCTACCGGCTGCGCCTGCGGATTGACCCAGGATGGCTGGGAATTGCTCGTCTGCGTTGTGGGGCGGGCAAGCGGCCTGCCGGAATTCTGCCCGGGAAATGCGTTCTGCGAGGACATCGCGGAAACCCCCTTAGAGTGGGGCGCAAGTAGTGGTTGCGCCTAATCGTCGAGTCGAGACTTTAACGCATTGCGTCGGGCGCCTCGACGCCTAGGATCCCAAGCCCCGATTTTATCACCGTCTTTGTCGCGGAAATCAGCGCGAGTCTGGCTGAAGTCGCAACCCCGTCATTTGCCTGAATAAATCGTAAATGTGGCGAATCGTTGCCTCGGGTCCATTGGGTGTGGAGAGCGCTCGCGAGATCATAGAGGTAGAACGCGATCCGATGCGGCTCGTGCGCGGCCGCGGCACCTTCGATCAGGCGTGGGAAACTGGCGAGGCGTTTGACGAGATCAATTTCGCCCGCATCCGTCAGGATCGAGAGATCAGCGTTCTGAAGCGCTTGGGTCGACACGTCTATGCCGGCGACCTGCTCGGCTGCGTTCCGCAAGACGCTGGCGGCCCGAGCGTGAGCATACTGCACGTAGAAGACGGGGTTGTCCTTTGACTGCTCGGTGACCTTGGCGAAGTCGAAGTCGAGCGTTTCCTGGTTCTTCCGGTAAAGCATCATGTAGCGGACCGGATCGCGGCCCACCTCGTCCACCACATCGCGAAGGGTCACGAAGGTGCCCGCCCGCTTCGACATCTTGTAGGGCTCGCCGCCTTTGAACAGGCGAACGAGATTGACGACCTTGATATCGAGGTCGGCTTCCCCGTCAGATAGCGCGGCAACCGCGGCTTTCATCCTCGGGATGTAGCCGACGTGATCGGCGCCGAAGACGTTGATCAGATGGCGGAAGCCCCGCTGCAACTTGTCGTAATGGTAGGCGACGTCGCCCGCGAAGTAGGTGTAGCTGCCGTCGGACTTTTGCAGCGCGCGGTCTTCATCGTCGCCATAGGCGGTTGATTTGAACAGCGTCTGGACGCGGTCTTCCCACTCATCGTCGTCGTGGCCCTTCGGCTTTTCGAGCGTGCCTTCGTAGATAAGGCCCTTGGCCCGCAGCACCTCGATCGCGGCCTTGACCTGGTCGCGGCCGTTCGAGGTCAGCGAGGCTTCGGAGAAGAAGACGTCGTGGCGGATGTTGAGCGCGGCGAGATCGTCCTTGATCATCTCCATCATTTTGGAGATCGCGAAGGAGCGTACGAGCGGCAGCCAGCGCTCTTCCGGCATGTTGAGGAGCGATGGACCATGCTCAGCGGCGAGCGCGGCTCCGACCGGCTTCAGGTATTCACCGGGATAGAGACCTTCCGGAATGGCGCCGATATCCTCGCCCAGCGCTTCGCGGTAGCGCAGAAAGGCAGAGCGTGCGAGCACATTCACCTGCCCGCCCGCGTCGTTGATGTAGTATTCACGCGTAACGTCGAAACCGGCAAAGACGAGAAGGTTTGCGAGCGCGTCACCAAACACGGCGCCGCGGCAATGACCGACGTGCATCGGTCCAGTGGGATTGGCCGACACGTACTCGACGTTGAGCTTGCCGCTTTGGCTGACGGTGCCTGCGCCGTAGCGCTGGCCGGACTTCAAAATCGTGCGGACGAGCTGCTGCCAGACTTCCGGCTTGAACGTGATGTTGAGGAAGCCCGGACCGGCGACTTCGACCTTCTCGACGTCCGGCGCGGTTTCGAGCTTTGCCTTTAATGCCTCGGCGATATCGCGCGGTTTCATCTTCGCGGGCTTCGCCAGCATCATCGCGGCGTTGACGGCGACGTCGCCATGGCTCGCATCGCGGGGCGGTTCGGCGTCGAAGGATGGAAGCGGAAGATCCGCAGGCAGAACGCCCTCTGATTTCAGAGCTTCGAGCGCGGTCGTTACGCGGGCGGCGACTTCGGCGAAAACGTTCATGAAAGGCCTTTTTGATGCGCGCTGGCGACGCCCCTGCGGGGAGCCGGCCGCCAGCGGGGAAATGGGGCTTCGCGCCTAGCCCAGTTCCGGGGTGACGTCAAATAGGCGGCGGTGTTCGGCAAGCGCGTATCGGTCGGTCTGTCCGGCCAGGAAGTCGCATGCCAGGTGCGCGCGCTGCCGCTCATCGAGGCCGGGAAGCGCTTCGCGCCAGCCCGTGGGAAGCGTTTCGGCGTCGGCGTGATATTTCTCGAAGAGGTCACGGACGACCTTCTCCGCCTGCTTCATGACGCCCAAAACGCGCCCGTGGTGATAGACGGCTTGGAACAGGAAGCTCTTGAGACGGCCGAGATCGGCGGCCATGCCGGCGGAGAACGCGACCGCAGCTCGGCCTGCGGCGCTAATGTCATCCGGGCTGTTGGGAGCGATAGCTGCGAGACGGCGGCGGCTTTCAGTGACGATGTCGGCGACCATGACGGTGATCATGCGGCGCGTCACCTCGTAGATGGCCCGGCTTGGTTCGGCACCGTGCGCGATGGCCTGAACATCTCGCGCGATCGGCCCGGCCACCGGCACGTCGAACAACATGTCGAACGTAATCAATCCGGCGCGCAGACCGTCATCGACGTCATGCGAGAGATAAGCGACGTCGTCGGCGAGACTTGCAACCTGCGCTTCGGCGGACGGCCATGCATCGAGGTGCAACGATTTCCAAGCCTCGATGTGGCCCAAGACCTTGGCAACCGCGCTATCGGCCTTCGACAGCGGTCCGTTATGCTTGGCGAGACCTTCGAGCGTTTCCCAGGAGAGGTTCAGGCCGTCGAAGGCCAGATACTTGCGTTCGAGCGTCGTCACGATACGCAGCGATTGGGCGTTGTGGTCGAAACCACCGTAGGCTTTCATAGCATCGTCGAGAGCGCGTTCACCCGCATGCCCGAATGGAGAATGCCCGAGGTCATGCGCCAGCGCGATCGTCTCGGCCAGGTCTTCATCGAGACGAAGCTGGCGGGCAACGGTGCGGGCGATCTGCGCGACCTCCAGCGAGTGGGTCAGCCGGGTTCGGAAATGGTCGCCTTCATGCGGCAGGAAGACTTGCGTCTTGTAGGTCAAACGCCGGAAGGCGGTCGCGTGCAAAATGCGGTCGCGGTCGCGCTGGAACGGGCTGCGGGTCGGGCAATCCGATTCGGGAAAGTAGCGCCCCCGCGACGGCACAGCATTCGCGGCATAAGGCGCGGGCCTACGCTCTCCCGGCCGGAGGTTCTGGCCATAATCCAAGGGGTCCGGCAGCGATTTAGCCTGGGTTGCCATTATCCGCGAGCTTTAAGCATTTGACTTCGACTGCCGCCTTCCTATCTTTTGAGGGTTCCGGATGCCAGCTTTCTCGGCCGGCGATTGGGGCTTTTTAACCGCTCAAGATTTGATCGTACGATGACAATCACCGTCACAGACCGTGCCGCAAACCGCATCGCGGAAATCGTTGCCAACGAGGCCGCCGCGCCGGTGTTGCGCGTTTCGGTTGAAGGTGGCGGCTGCTCGGGCTTCCAATATAAGTTCGATCTTGTCGGTCACAAAGCCGACGACGATCTTGTGATCCAGCACAACGGCGCAACCGTGGTAATTGATCCGGTTTCCCAGCAATATATGGAAGGCGCCGAGATCGACTTCGTCGACGACCTGATTGGCGCGTCGTTCAAGATCAACAATCCGGTGGCGACGGCCTCTTGCGGCTGCGGCACCAGCTTTTCGATCTGACCCGTCTCATTTAGCGCTATTTTCCTCGATGGCCGGGACAAGCCTCGCCATGGTGTATTGAAATTCTATGGACGTAGCGCGAGCATGATCATCGCAACGTGGAACATCAACGGCGTCAAAGCGCGGCTCGAAGCGGCGCTGACCTATTTGCGCAACCACGCGCCCGACGTCGTCTGTCTGCAAGAGATCAAGTCCGTCGATGACGGCTTCCCAGCGCAAGCCTTTCAGGACATGGGCTACAACGTCGCGACGAACGGACAAAAGGGTTTTAACGGCGTCGCGATCCTGTCGAAGACCCCGCTTGAAGATGTGGTGCGCGGATTGCCGGGCGATGATAGCGACCAGCATTCGCGCTGGATCGAGGCATCGGTGGCGCTCGGGCCGAAAATGATCCGCGTGGTGTCGCTCTACCTGCCGAACGGCAATCCCATCGGGACAGAGAAGTTTGCCTACAAGCTCGCCTGGATGAAACGCATGCAGACACGCGCCAAAGCGCTGCTTGCCGAGGAAATGCCACTGATCCTTGCGGGCGATTTCAATGTCATTCCGGAGCCCGAAGACGCCAAGCGGCCGCAAGCGTGGGCGAACGACGCACTATTCCAGCCTGAGAGCCGGTCGGCATGGCGGGCGCTCGTCAATCTCGGTTTTACGGACGCGACGCGCGCGTGCCATCCGGGACCGGGCGTCTACACATTCTGGGATTATCAAGCGGGCGCATTCCGGAAGGACGACGGCATTCGCATCGATCACATGCTGCTTTCAAGCCAGGCCGCCGACCTGCTGCGCTCCTCCGGCATTGACCGGGAAACGCGTGCGCAAGAAAAGCCGTCCGATCATGTGCCGGTGTGGGTAAAGCTCGCCGCTTGAGCATGGCCGATGGTCCTCGGGACAACCCCGAGGATGACATTCGGAAAATCGCAGGGCGAGTGCGTCTCCGGCTACTAGCGCGCAGTCTCTCCGTTCGGTGTCAGGCCGACGACGGGTGCCGGTACCGGAGCAGCCACGGCGGCAGCCTCCGAAGCAGGCTGGATGCTGGCCGCGCCTGCTGGAATGAGCGAGCTGCGCCGGGGCTGCGGCGCCGTCGGCGTGCTGATCATCTGCGGTTGCGGAATAGGCTTTTTCGGATCGGTCGCCAAAACGCTCATTGGGCGGACGAGTTCGCCATTCGCGCAAGTCCGAACCGGCTCGACCGTCAGATCGTCCAAACCATCGCGGCTTTCCTGCAGATCCGGGCTGCGGCCATAGCGATTGTGCCACTCGGCGACGCGACCTGTGGCCTGCTGGCGAACACCTTCACCGGCATTACAGAAAATGTTCTGGTAGATGTCTTCGATCCACACGCGCTCGCTCGGCGGTGCATTGGCCACCGCAACGTCGATCAGGTTCAACGCCGCCGCCTGGTTTTTCTGGACGAACTTTCCGCGCCACATCAAGTCGGCGAGGAATGCCTGAGCGCCAGGATGGCCGGCCTGCGAAAGCCGCGACAACCAATGGCGGCCGTTCTCGATCTTGCTGGCCGGATCGTCGTAACCAGTGACGGTCATGTCCGGCCCCTCGCCGCGCAGATAAACCTTGGCGAGTTCGAATTGCGCGTCCTCGTCGTTGAAGGTCAGCGCGGCGCGCTGAAGATCGCGATTGGCTTCCTCGACATCCGGCTGAATGCCTGCCGAGGGGATGCCATCGCGCAAATACATCGAAACCGCGGTCAGCGACTTGGCAGCAATCGGCGCCAGATCATCGTCGTCTGGATCGACGTCTTGCAGCTCGTCTGCCAGCTCCTTGTAGAGATGGAAGGCCTTGCCATGATCCGTGTACGCACCTTCGTTGTCGGCGTAGATGCGCGCTTCATAAAAGTGAGCGATCTGGGGCTTGGTCGCTTCCAAGGCTTCCAGCGCCGGGAGCGCCAATTCGTAATAGCCGCCGTTGAACGCCGAAATGCCTTGCTTCATCGCGTCGTCGGACGAGCGGAATACCACGGTTCCCGCCATCGCCGTGCCCAACATCAGAATGGACGCAACGCTTCCTGCAACTGCAAGCTTAAATATCCGCATAGCAGTGAACTTCCGCCTTTCCTCCCGCATGGGTTACAGCGCCGAATCTGGCCGGTCCCACTTGGTCCGCAAATTTTCTCAGTGCCCCTGACTGATACATGTTCGACGGCGCCTTCCATGCCTCGCGCCGTTTCTTCAGCTCTTCCTCTCCCACCTCAAGATCGAGCGTTCCTGCTTCGGCATCGATCACGATGACGTCGCCGTTGCGAATGAGTGCAATCGGTCCGCCGACAGCAGCCTCGGGACCGACGTGGCCGATGCAAAGCCCGCGTGTTGCGCCGGAGAAGCGTCCGTCAGTGATGAGCGCAACCTTGTCGCCAGCGCCCTGGCCATAGAGCGCCGCGGTTGTCGAGAGCATCTCACGCATGCCGGGTCCGCCCTTGGGACCTTCATAGCGGATGATGATCACGTCGCCGTCCTTGTACTTGCGATCCTCGACCGCTTCGAACGCATCTTCTTCGCAGTCAAAGCACAGGGCCGTGCCGCGAAATTTCAACGTCTTCAGGCCGGCGACCTTCACAATTGCACCATCAGGCGCGAGCGAACCTTTGAGGCCTACCACGCCGCCCGTTTTCGAGATCGGATTGGAAACCGGAAAAACGACTTTTTGGTCGCGATTGAATTCCACGCTTTCGAGATTTTGCGCGAGTGTCTTCCCGGTCACGGTGAGGCAATCACCGTGCAATACACCGCCTTCGAGCAGAGCCTTCAAGATCTGCGGCACGCCGCCGATGTCGTAGACGTCTTTCGCGACGTATTTGCCACCGGGCTTCAGGTCGGCAATGTACGGCGTTTTCCGGAAAATCTCGGCGACATCGAACAGATCGAAGTCGATGCCGACTTCGTTTGCCATGGCGGGCAGATGCAGCGCGCCGTTGGTCGAGCCGCCGGTCGCGGCCACGACGATTGCCGCATTCTCAAAAGCTTTGCGCGTGCAGATATCGCGCGGCCGGAGGCCATCGGCGACGAGGCGCATGACAGCCTTGCCGCTTTCGATGGCAAGCGCGTCGCGGCTTTCGTACGGCGCGGGCGCTCCGGCCGAACCGGGAAGCGCCAAGCCAATGGCCTCGGAGACACAGGCCATCGTGTTCGCGGTGAACTGGCCGCCGCACGATCCGGCCGATGGGCAGGCGACGCACTCAAGCTCATGAAGCTCGGCATCCGACATCTTGCCCGCGGAGTGCATGCCGACGCCTTCGAAAACATCGACAACGGTTACGTCGCGGCCCTTGAAGCGGCCCGGCAGAATCGAGCCACCATAAATGAAAACGCTCGGCACATTGAGGCGCAGCATCGCCATCATCATGCCCGGCAGGCTCTTGTCGCAGCCCGCGACGCCGACGAGTGCGTCGTAGCAGTGGCCGCGCATCGTGAGTTCGATCGAATCGGCGATGACCTCGCGCGAGACGAGGCTCGACTTCATGCCCTGGTGGCCCATCGCGATGCCGTCGGTAACGGTGATGGTGCAGAATTCGCGCGGCGTGCCGCCACCTTCAGTCACCCCGGTTTTCACCGACTGGGCCTGGCGCATCAACGAGATGTTGCACGGCGCGGCTTCGTTCCAGCACGAGGCAACGCCGACGAACGGGCGGTGGATGTCCTCTTCCTTGAGGCCCATCGCATAGTAATAGGAACGGTGCGGCGCGCGCGACGGCCCTTCCGTCACGTGGCGGCTCGGCAATTTCGATTTGTCGAACGTCTTTGCGTCCATTCATTCCTCTTCGGACATCTGCCGATGTCCGTTTCTCATCCGGCGATCGAAACGATGCCAGGATGCCAGTCGCAGAGCCGCTGTACAGGCACAGCGAACAAAAAATCGCTGCCGCGTCGCCGGGACTATCGTCCAGCACGTGCGCGGTCATTGTGGCTCGAAAGTGGCGTAGCCCTTTCGGGAAGTTGCTTAACGGCAACATCGGTCATCGGACCGGCACTTCATGCTTAATGTTGCGTTGCCCGGCAGCCTGACGGCCTGCGAATTTTTGGTCGGGCTCATGCGCATTTCGCCTAGGACTGAGTCCGCACAAAGGCTCGACTTTGTCACCGGCAAGACATTTCCTTCACCGGTGACCGTGCTTACATGGCGGATCGCCGCATCGAGAAACAGCGCCAAGCCCCATGTCGTCATCTGGCCGTTCCGCAGTGCCCCTCACCGCCTCAAGCTATTGCCGGTTCACGCCGGGACGTGGACAGGCACCGATGGACGGCACCGCCCATCTTGGGCTGACGGGCGTGGAGATCGATCTCGCCGATCGAAATCCACGGCGCATCTGGCACTATGCGGGGCTGAAGGTCGACGAGCCGATCAGGCCCAACGCCATCGACGTCTTGTTGACGTCGCGTGATGAGCCGAATGCATCGCTGTTTGTGCAGGGCTCGGCGTTCGCGGCGGGTTTGCGCGAGCGCGCGCCGCATCTCTCCCAACGTGCGCGGCAACTACGGCGGAGGCGGATCTGGATAACGCTGCTTGCGCTTTTCGCCGGGCTCGTCGCGGCTGGCTTCGTGCTGAGCTGGAGCCCAGCCAAATGGATCGCCAAGACCTTGCCGCTCAGCTGGCGCGAACGGCTCGGCAATGCGGCACGCGACTCGATGACCGAAGGCTACAAGGAATGCGTCGATCCGGCGGGCGTCGCAGCGCTCAAGACGCTCAGTGAGCGCCTTTCCAAAGGCGTGCCTGCGGGAACGACGTTCGACATTCACGTTTACGACTGGCCGCTGATGAATGCGTTTGCGGTGCCGGGCGAGCAAATCGTTCTGACGAAAGGCCTGATCGACAAAGCGGGAAGCGCGGACGAAGTCGCGGGCGTTCTGGCGCACGAGATGGGACACGGCATCGAGACGGACCCAGAGGCTGCCCTCATTCGCGGTGTCGGCCTCGGCGCGGCGCTGCAGATCATGCTCGGCGGAACGGCGGGCGGCGGCCTCGCCAATGTCGGGCTGATGCTGGCTCAGCTTGGCTATTCACGCGGCGCCGAGCATAAAGCCGACATTCACGCGCTGGAGCTTCTGAAGGCAGCGGGCATCTCTCAGAAAGGGCTCGGCGATTTTTTCACGCGCGTCACGAAGATGGAAACGGAGGGCGGCAGCCCGACCGGCGCGGTATCGTGGCTGCGCACGCATCCGCTCCCGGCAGAACGCGTGCGGCTCGTTCGGGCGCAGGCGGCTTATCCGGCGACGCCTGCCCTCGACGCGCAGTCGTGGGAGGATCTTAAATCCGTTTGCCGGACGACGCGCGAACCTGAGAAAGAAAAATCCTAGTAAGCGCCACCGCTCTCACGGGATGAGCTTCTCGTGTCGGAGTTGTTCAAACAGTGCGAAGAATGCATCGTCCGTCGGCATGTAATCGAGGAAACCAAGGCGGCGGCTTTTCGACATGTCCGTCACAACCTCAATCGGACGGCCGAGATCGGCGTCCGTGTGCCAGGGCGAAATGAGACGGTTGATATCGGCCTCGGCAAGGCCGTGACGAGCGGCGATATCGCGCCAGATCGGCGCGTCATCGGCCATCTGCCATTCCAACGGACGAACCACGCCGTCGAACGGCTCGGCAGCAATTCCGAACCAGCTTGCAATGCGCGACCACATCCAGTTCCAGCGAAATACGTCGCCATCAACGACGTTAAAGGCCTGGTCGAATGCTGCTGGAGTGGTCGACGCCCAAAGGAGATGGCGCGCCAGCAGCTTGGCGTCCGTCATATCGGTTAGGCGGCTCCACTGTACGTCAGAGCCCGGAAAGCGAAATAGACGGCCCGTCTCACGGCAGATTGAGGCGTAGACGGCGAGCGTCGTGCCCATGTTCATGGCGTTTCCAACGGCCTTGCCGATAATCGTATGCGGCCGGTGAACGCTCCAGGTAAAGCCGTCACGCGCCGCGGCGGCAAAGACTTCATCTTCTTGCGCATAATAAAAATTTGGAAGATCGAGCCGCGCTTGCTCTTCGCGGAATGGCGTTTGCGGCAGCTTGCCTTTGCCGTAAGCCTCGAACGGACCGAGGTAATGCTTGAGACCCGTGACCAGCGCGACGTGCCGCAATGATTTTTGCGGCCTGAGCGTATCGAGCAGGTTGCGAACCATGCGCGCATTGATGTCGATGTTTTCAGCTTCCGTTTTTTGTCGGAGCCAACTCGCAAAAATAACGTGCGTCGGGCGCAGGCCTGCGAGAGCTGCCTTGAGCGAAGCGGGATCGAGCAAGTCAGCCGCAACCGGCGTTATGCCTTCCTGCGGAACCGGACGGCGCGCCAACCCTGCGACGCTCCATCCTTCTTTACTTAAAAGTTCAGCGGCGGCGCTGCCGACAATGCCGCTGCTTCCGACGATTAGAGCGCTGTTGGTCATGACCGTTCCCCTATCCGGGTATCATGTAGACGCCCGGATCGTTTGGTTCTAGAAGGCACCCAAACGGGACATAGGCACCATGAGGTAACCAGAGTGCGCCGAACTTCGCCCAAGCAGGAGTTTCACGAAGATTGTGCGCCCCGCCGGGTACTGGAGATTTTCGCGAGCAAGTGGACGAGCATGATCCTGCATGTTCTGCACTCCGAACTTGGCGGCTCGGCCCGCACCGGCGTTCTATTGCGCAGTCTGCCGGGTATCTCGAAGAAAATGCTGACGCAAACGCTCCGCAGCATGGAAGCGAGCGGCCTCGTGGAGCGTCATGTGCACGGCACGGTGCCGCCAGCTGTCGATTACACAGTGACGCCGCTCGGCTGCCGCTTTGTCGAGCCGATTGAGCTGCTTTATGCCTGGGGGCGCACGAATGCGGACGCGCTCGACGCCTTCGTTACGAAGCCCAATTCGAAACTGCGACGCACGCGCATGAATAGCTCTCGCACCACACGAAAGATACCGCTGTCGGCTGTCTGAGGCGGTCCGATGCCGGGCGGAATTGCTTGCGGCGTTCGCAGTGACCGTACGTTGGTTTGGTATTGAAATACGATGAAGCCATTTGCCGTCATTGCCGCTCTACTCGCCTTCATTGCGGTCGCATACGTCGGCTCGCCGTTCGTGACGGCGTGGGGCATTCGCGAGGCGGTGCGCGACGGCGATTCCGATTATCTGGCGCGCGCTATCGAGTGGCCAAGCGTGCGCGAAACGCTGAAGCCGGCCATTGCGCAGATCGCCTTGAGCCTTCCCGATAGCGAGAAAGACGCGTCAGAGAAGCCAGGGTACTGGACACGCTTCAAGGCTTATTGGGGCCAGGGCGTCGTCGATGGTCTTGTCAATAAGTACGTGACGCCCGAAGGGTTGCCGAAACTTTTCAAACTTCGCCAGACCTATCGCACCTATGTCGAGAGCGATGATGACGCGAGCAAGCTGCCGATCTTTGAGCGCGTCTCGCGAGCGTGGGCGCGTGTAAAGCGCGCCGAGTTCACGAGCCTGACAAGCTTCGAGATCGACATGGAAGACAAGCATGATGCGTCGCGTCTCTATCTCGGGAAGCTGGAATTACGCCCCACCGGCTGGAAGCTGACATCGTTGCGCGTGAAGTTTCTGACGCCGGAGAAAGCGACTGTGCAGAAATTCACCGATCTCAATTGAGATTTGCGCGGATGGCTGCCTCTGCAGCCATCCGCGACAATAGCCAGCATTCCAACTGACGCATTCTAGATTCCGGCCTTCGCCGGGATGTCGGATTGAGCAAACCTAAGCCGCGTCGCTCAAGCGTTTGAGGGCGGCGGAGAAGCGCTTGATCTCGGCTTCGAGTTCAGCTTTGCGCTCTTTCGCTTCTTCGATCGCCTCTTCCTTCGCGCGTTCAATGAACTGCGGATTGGAGAGTTTCGCGTCCATCTTCTTCAGATCGCCTTCTGCGCCTTCGATCGCTTTCGCGAGGCGGCGTTTTTCGGCATCCATGTCGATGATACCGGCGAGCGGCAAGGCCGCCGTCGTCTCGCCTGCGACAACGAGGGCTGCACCTTTCGGCGCGGCCTCTTCGAAGTCGATTTCATCGACGCGTGCGATGCGCCGCAGCGTCTCGTCGTTGCGGCGTACGCGCAGACGCGTGACCTCATCGGCGCCGACGATAACGAGCGGAATTTTTGCGCCGGCGGGCACACTCATCTCGGTGCGGACCGAGCGGATTTCCGAGATGAGGTTGACGAGCCAGTTCACCTCGTTGACGGCATCGACTTCGACGAGACCATCGAGGTTCGGCCATTGACTGAGGCAGAGAAGCACATCACGCTTCACGCCGTGCTCGACCATGTGCGCCCACAGCTCTTCGGTGATGAAGGGCATGAACGGGTGCAGCATCTTTAAGATCTGGTCGAGCGTCCAGGCCGTGACGGCGCGCGTCTCGGACTTCGCGTCTTCTTCATCGCCCGCGAGCACCGGCTTGATGAGTTCCAGATACCAGTCGCAGAACTGGCCCCAGACGAAATCGTAGATCGCGCCGGCTGCTTCATTGAACTTGTAGGCTTCGAGCGCGGCAGTGACGGCCTTCGACGTCAGCTCGGTTTCGCCGATGATCCATTTGTTGAACGTCTGCACCGCCGTCTTCGGATCGAAGTCGCGCTGGCGCACGCACTCGTTCATTTCGGCGAAGCGCGAGGCGTTCCAGAGCTTGGTCGCGAAGTTGCGATAGCCTTCGACGCGCGATTTCGCGAGCTTGATGTCGCGGCCTTGCGCTGCCATCGCGGCGAGCGTGAAGCGCAGCGCGTCGGCGCCGAACTCGTCGATCAGGACGAGCGGGTCCATGACGTTGCCCTTCGACTTCGACATCTTCTGCCCCTTCTCGTCGCGAACGAGGGCATGGATGTAGACGTCTTTGAAGGGCACCTCCTTCATGAAGTGGAGACCCATCATCATCATGCGGGCGACCCAGAAGAAGATGATGTCGAAGCCCGTGACGAGGACGGACGTCGGGTAATAACGGTCAAGCTCGGGCGTGTCGTCGGGCCAGCCGAGCGTCGAGAACGGCCAGAGCGCGGACGAGAACCAAGTGTCGAGCACGTCTTCGTCGCGGGTCAGCGCAACGTCGCTGCCGTAATGCTTGTTCGCAAGAGCTTGCGCTTCTTCTTCGGTCGCGGCGACGAAAAACTTGCCGTCAGGCCCATACCACGCCGGGATCTGATGACCCCACCACAGCTGGCGCGAGATGCACCAGGGCTGGATGTTCCGCATCCACTCGAAGTAGGTCTTTTCCCAGTTCTTCGGCACGAAGACGGTCTTGCCGTTTTCGACGGCGGAGACGGCATTTTTCGCAAGCTCGCCCGCGTTGACGTACCACTGGTCCGTCAGCCATGGCTCGATGACGACGCCGGAGCGGTCGCCGTGCGGCACTGTATGTCCGGTCGGCTCGATCTTTTCGAGCAGGCCCAGCGCGTCGATGTCGGAGACGACTCTCTTGCGCGCGTCGAAGCGGTCGAGACCGCGATAGGCTTCGGGCGCTTCGTCGTTGATCTTGCCGAAGGCGTCGAGAATGTTGATCTGCGCAAGGTTGTGACGCTTGCCGACCTCAAAGTCGTTGAAGTCGTGCGCGGGCGTGATCTTCACCGCGCCGGTGCCCTTCTCAGGGTCCGAGTACTCGTCGGCGACGATCGGAATTTCACGGCCGACGAGCGGCAGCTTCACCTTTGCGCCTGCCTTGATCAGAGCAGCGTAGCGCTCATCATCCGGATGCACCGCGACGCCGGTATCGCCCAGCATCGTCTCGGGACGCGTCGTCGCGACGACGATGTAATCCTTGTCGTAGCCCGGCACTTTCTTCGTGAGCGGATAGCGGAAATGGTACATGTGGCCGCTCGGATCTTTCGCGAGCACCTTTGCAAGCGCCGCCGCATCGAACGGCTCGCCGCTGTCTTTCGACCACATGAATTTTCCGCGCGCTTCGACCTGCACGACTTCGAGATCGGAAATCGCGGTCTGGAACTTCGGGTCCCAGTTGACGAGGCGCTTATCCTTGTAGATCAGCCCTTCGTTGTAGAGCTGCACGAAGACCTTCACGACGGCCTTCGACAGGCCCTCGTCCATCGTGAAGCGCTCGCGGCTCCAATCGCAGGAGGCGCCGAGACGCTTCAACTGCGTGACGATGGTGCCACCGGATTCTTCTTTCCAGGTCCAGACGCGCTTCAAGAACTCCTCGCGGCCCAGCTCGCGGCGCGACGGCTTTTTGTTGGCGGTGAGCTGGCGCTCAACGACCATTTGCGTTGCGATGCCCGCGTGATCGGTGCCCGGCTGCCAGAGCGTGTCGCGTCCGCGCATGCGCTCGAAACGGACGAGGATGTCTTGCAAGGTGTTGTTGAGGGCGTGCCCCATATGGAGCGAGCCCGTCACGTTCGGCGGCGGGATGACGATCGAGTACGCCGCGTTCTTTCCGCCGGACGGGGCGCGCCCGGCCTTGAAGGCGTTGGCCTTCTCCCATTCGGAATTGATACGCGGCTCGATGTCGGCCGGTCGGAATGTCTTTTCAAGCATTGGAGGGAGCGTCGCTTTTCAGCTGTCAGGCCGTGATTTTCGGACCACGGTCGTAAGGCCGACCTTCGGCAGCTGTCAACCTTCGCTCCCTTCTACCCTGTCATCGCGCGTTTGCGACATGCCTCAGCGGCGCACGGGACCGACGTGGGTCGGCCGGCCGGTTTCCGTCATAAGCGCCTTCTCAACAATTTTAGGCATGTTTTCCGACAACCACTGGCGCAGAATCGGCCGCAGAAGCTGGGCCGCGGCGTCTTCGACATCGCCACCGGATTCAGCACCGAACGGGAAATCCGGCAGGCGCGGCGGCTGGGCCATATCGCCCATCGGGCCGCGCGGCGCGGGCGCTGGTTCCGGCGGCGGTTCGGCAGCCGGCTGCGACATCGCGCTCATGCGGTTCATACGGGTATCGAAGAACGACGGCATATTGCGTCTCTGGCTGTCGTTTTCAGCCGCAATCTTCTCGGCTGCGACCGACGAAATCTCTTTCTCTGCCTGCTCGCGCCGGACCGGCGGCGGTTCGATCATGCGGCCGTGGATCGGCTCGAATGGAATAACCGTGCGCGATCTCTCGCGCTCTGGTGGTGCTGATGCCAAAGCTTCACTTAGCCTCCCGAGTAAGTTGGGCCGCACGGAGGTCGGTTGCGCCGAAGACTTGAAGATCGCCGGCAGCTCGAAATCCGCAGCTTCTTCCGCGAGAGCGTTTCGACCGCGCAATACCGTCATGCGCGCCTCCCGCTTCTCGCTTTCGAACATGGGCGCGCGATCGGCAATACTCGTGCGGATCGAGGCCAGAATGTCCTCAACGTCGTGTTTCGCTCCGTTCATCTGTGTCATGACGCATCCTCTTCTGCGTACAAACTTCAAATCGCAGAACCGCGTCGGCAGCCCCGTTGTTGCCCCTCCGGTTCGTCGTAGCTGGATTGGAGATGTTCGCCGCAGCGCGCGTGCCCAACCCAGTGACGTCACGGGCTGCCGAACTTCGCGCTTGTCGGTCGATGCGGCCCCCCGCTGAAGGCAACGCTAGGACGGGGTCGAGGCAACCGTGTGGCGAAAGCCACGGGCAAGAATAAAATTGTTGTAGGGCCAGTGAGCCGAGAAAATCGCGCGTTATCGCGTCCCGGAGAGCACAGTCTCCGAGACGACGTTATCCACTTCGATCAATGGGCTAGTCGCGGGGGTTCTTTTGACCAGGCAAGAGACGCTCGGACATTTCACGACGAAGCGCGCGCTCGACGATCTTCGGCATATTTTCGGCGAGCCACGTTTTGAGCAGCGGCCTGAGAAGATCGGCGACAGCATCTTCCATCTGGCGGTCGAGCGCAGTTTCCGATGTCGTTGCAGGAAGCGTCGAATGCAGAACCGTTTCGTCGCGCTTATCGTCAGCAGCCGGCGTTGCAGATGACGACGGCGGCTCGGACGAGACTGTGCGAGCAGCAATCGCGGCCCAGGGCGGCTCCGGCGCAGACTGCTGTGCCGCGGACGAACGCCGCTCGGGTGCGCTTTCGGCAGCCGGGGCGAATGTCTCCATCACGCTCGGCGGCGGTGGCGGCGCAGGCTGGAAGGCATTAGCAAGCGGCTCCAGCTTGCGAGACGGACCCAGCGTGGCCGATACGCTTGGAACCGCGAAGGTAGGCCGTCCGCGCGGCGCAGGCGCTTCCGGTTCGGACTTCGGTGGAGGCGCTGCGATTGGCGATGCCGTCATCGCCGCTGGCGAGACGGCTTTTTCAGCCGGGCTGGCGCTTTGCGGCCCGAAGGGACCGAAATACGGAGCGCTGCTAAACGGATTGTTTGCCTCAACCGGCTTCGGTTCAGGAGATGTAGCGCGCGGCGCAGGGCGCGGCTCCTCTTCGGCGGCAGGTTCCGAAGTGCGGACTTGCTGGGGAGCCGGAGCGATGGGTTCGAATTTCGGCAGTGGCGCTGGCTCTGCGGGAGCGGACGCTTGCGGTGACGGCGTGGGCTTTGCGGCGGGAGCTGGCTCCGCCTCCGCAGCAGGAGCCGATGTGGTCTTCGGCGTAGGCGCTGACGCTTCCTGCGTTTCGATTTTCTGGTGTGGAGAAGCGGGCTTCGGCGCAAACGGCGACGGGCCAAGATCGAACGCGAACGGATCGCTGGCCTCTGGCTTCGACACCGTGTCTTTCGCCGCTTCCGTCGGGGCTGTTTCTTCCGCCTCGATTTTCGGCTCGTCGGGCTTTGCGGCCGTTTCGTCCGCTTGCGCCTTCGCACGGCTCTGGCGGAGCGCGTTAAGGTCCTCGCTCAGCAGTTCCGTCAACTGCGCTTCAATGCTTGCGGTATCGGTCTTGCTGACGGACTTGGCGGCTGCGGGCTCAGGCTCGACCTTGAGAATTGCAGGCGAGTCTTCCTTGACGATCGGAAGCGCCTCCTCGACGGGCACGACCTCGACCGTTTCGATGGTCACGGACCGGGCGGCCGCAATCTGAGCGTCGATCGAGAGCGTGTCGCTGCGCGAGATGGACGGCTGCGATGACGCGGGCGACTGCTGCTCGGCCTTGAATTCGTTCGTCGGCGCAGATTCAGTCGACCGTTCGTCACCGCGCGCCCGGAAGGGCTCTCGCGTCGGCGCCGCGTCACGATCGCGGAGCGAGGGCGAAACTCTGTCGAAAGGCGACGGCTCATCACGCGGACGAAGCCGCGACGACGGCGAAAGGTCAGCGCGTTCCGCCGCGGCAGAACGCGGACCTCCGAACGGCGCATCCGTGTCTTTCCGCGTCTCAGGCTCCGAGGACGGCGGCGATTTCAAAAAAGCCTCTCGCGACATGAACCCGCGCTGCGGTGTCGGCGCGGGAGCCTGGGTCGGCTGAGGCGAGGCTGATTTCGGCGTCGGCGAATAGGGCGTGCCTGGTTTGGGTGCCGCCGATGGCGCTCTCAGGCCGGATGAATCCTCCGCAATGATCTTGCGGATAGAGGCGAGGATCTCCTCCATGCTCGGCTCAGCGTTGGATTCAAGTCTCGACATACCCTACCTTTTTCGCAACTGAGCCGCCCGCGTTCACGGGCGCACGCGATGACTGCACCATAAAGGCCCGGTGTTTCGCCTGGAATCATCGCGCCATCAACGATTTCCATAATGGTGGCAGGTTGCGGAAAAACCGCAACAATCTCCGCCGAAGTTATCCCCGGAGAGCGGCACTCTCAAGGCGGCGAGGAGACGCTGAAATGCAAAAAAGCATCAAGGCCGGAAAAATCCGGCCTCGATAAACCCTTGGGAACTCTATCCGGTTACTTGGCCGGTGCGACATCCACGTGTTCCCGGCGGCCGTCGCCGTGGGTGATATCGATACCCCACCACTTGCTGCGAACCTGCTGGTAGTGGACTTCGGGATTGTAGACGGCCGTTGCGGCGCCGACTTCCGAGACGCTGAGGCGTCCGATTGCCGAAACCAGCGTATACGACGCGACGAGAATGTTGCGCTTCGTGGTCTCGAGGTTGACCTGGGACTGCAGCAATTCCTGCTGCGCGTTCAAGACGTCGAGAACCGTACGCTGACCGACCCGCTCTTCTTCGCGGACGCCGTTCAAAGCAGTGGTGTTGGCAACAATCGACGCCTTGTCCGATTCAGCCTGGGCCTTGAAGCCGACGAGCTGTGACCAAGCCTGAACCACCTGCGATTGGGCCGAAGCACGCTGCACCTCGATCTGCTGAAGCGCGGCAATATGGTTGTGCTTGGCTTGGCGAACCTGAGCGAAGACTTCGCCGCCCTGCGCATAAAGCGGAACAGTAACGCTGGCGACAACGGATGCAGACGTTCCCTGATCGATGCCTTCCGACGGGTCGTACTGATCGGTGTAGTTGGCTTCGAGTTGCGCCTGGGGCAGCAACTGGCCGCGAACCTGATCGACTGTGTAGCGGGCGGCCTGTTCTGAATAGAGCGCCTGCACGACGATCGGATTTTCTTTCGTACCGATCGCGATGGCGTCCTGCAGCGATCGCGGCACAAGCTTGGTGTTCGGATTGGCCTCAATCAAGTTGTAGGGCGGATGCCCCACGACCTGCTCGAAGATCGCACGGCTCGACTTCAAATTGGCGCGCGCCTGATCGAGGTCCGACTGACCGAGAGCGCGGCGAGCTTCCGACTGCGCAACGTCCGTCTTCGTCACTTCACCGACGGCGAAACGGTCTCTTTGAGCTTTCAGTTCGGCGTCGAGAAACTTGAGGTTGTTTTCATTCAGCTTGACGATCGCCTGATCGCGAGTGACGTCGCCGTAGGCTGTCACCGCATCGAGCAGAACTTGCTGTTCGGTGCTCCGCAACGTTTCACGGCCGGCACGGTCATTCGCTTCGGCCGCATTGACGGCGTTGGTGACCTGGAACCCGGTGAACAGCGGCTGCACGAGATCAATTGCATATCCACGCGGAGAACCGACGTTCGTCCCCGTCGTTCCTGGCACCGGAGAAACCGTTCTCGTGCGCTCACGGCCGACATTTGCCGAGGCGTTGATGTCAGGCCGATAGCCGGAGTTCGCACGAGCAATGTCTTCGTCTCGCGCACGCTGCTGCGCGCGGGCCGCATCGAGCGTCGGGCTGTACTGGTATGTCGCTGAGAGCGTATCGATCAGCGTTTCAGCGCTGACGTCAGTCGAAAAAGCGGCATAGGCCGCCAAAGCGATGAATGTAGTCAACGTGCGACGTTGGACCGAAGTCGCATCGCGACGGGACAATTGATTTGATTTTGTCTTAGCCAATTGTGTGCACCTGCATTCCACTCGCTGCCCCGAACAAGCGAGAGGACCCCCGTTTGTAACCCGTCTAGCCGATTCGATCCCGACCGACTAAAGGGTTTCCCCTTCTTAAACGCACTGCGTAATCTATGGCGGTATTTACGTCACGCCAGTGTTCGCCTGCGCTTTTGTTTGTAAGCGTTGCAGGAAATGCACTTCCCTGTCTTTCTTCAAAAGCTTCGGCGATCCATTTTCCAGCGCAACCCTGCATCAGCTCGGTCAAAAGACCGCCGACTGTGCCCCCTTTGCACCAGAAATCTCAATCTAGAATACAAAAGCAGGCCGCTCGACCGAGAAGCCAGCCAGCGGCAAAGCCGACGCCTGGAACCCCTCACGCAGAGCGAAGATTCCTCCCCGCTTATGAAACTCGACAGCCCTGCCGATCCGGTCATTCGTTGCGATGGCGACTAAACGGCCGTCCTCACGAACCTGCGGTTTCAGCGCCTCAGGCACTCGCTCGATGCCACCTTCGACGAGGACGACATCATATGGTGCCTTGGCCGACCAGCCAGCGGCTGCCGGGCCAGATACTGCGATAGCGTTCGTGATGCCGTTCGCCGCGAACGCGGCCTGAGCGGTCTTGGCGCTTTCCTCATCAGGCAGCAGTGCAACGACCTTGGCCGCAAACTGCGAGACGAGCGCTGCGCCATAACCAGCTTCACCGATGACGAGGACGTTATCGGCCTCTTCTATCTCGGCCAATTGAATGAGCTTGGCGAGAACGCGCGGCGCCAGCACCTCGCGTCCGGGCGCGATCATCAAACTTTCGTCGCTATAGGCCAAGTCTGCGAGCTTCGCGGGCAGAAAGGCTTCGCGCGGAATGACCGTCATGGCCGACGTGATGCGCCTGTCCGTCACGTCACTCGGACGGATTTGGCTTTCGACCATATTTTTGCGTTGCAGAGCAGTGTTCGTCACGCTTGTCTCCGCGCCGGAGTTCTTGCCTGTGTTAAGTCTTTCTATACGCAGTCCATGAGCCTCGCGCGACTGGAAAGCGGTCGCATGTGGGCGGTTTGCAACGCTTATCTACGGTACTCACTGACTAATTTGGCCCCTTGGGGAGGAAACATCCGCGTGCCAGCCGCCTGGCCCTTGCTCCGGTTGCGTCTCGAACCCTGGTGAGGCGGCCTCATCCGAACAATTTCAATCCATCTTCGTAACGGCTTGTAAGAAGCGCGGCGTCTGTGTTAGACGGCCCGTTCGATCGATTGGCGCCCGGATTTGCATGACCACATTGCGGTCCGGAGAGGCGGTTGGACGAATACGAGTGGGGCCACGTGGCGGAGTGGTGACGCAGCGGATTGCAAATCCGTGAACGCCGGTTCAATTCCGGCCGTGGCCTCCAAGCGTGCTTCGACTTGTCGCCGTCCGGCGTCGTTGGATACGCTAAAGAAAATCGAGCTAGCCTCTCGCCAGCGCAGACTCGTTCTGCTATGCGGGGCGCTTTCCGGGCACAGCCCCGGTATTCCGCGGTAGCTCAGTGGTAGAGCGTCCGACTGTTAATCGGATGGTCGTAGGTTCGAGCCCTACCCGCGGAGCCATTTCCAGCTGAAAATATTCGCTTACCTCGAAATGGCGGTCTACTCTCAAACCGATCTGCGGGCATACTAGGCAAGACCGACGATGGCCGTTATCGGTGCCTTGAACGGCCTTCGCCGGGCAAGAAATGCCGGTCCTGACCGCCGGGTTAATCGGGTCACCCCCACAACGTGTCGTCGACAATTACAAATCGGCCGCCAGGGCTTTCGTCACGGGCGAACTTGATCGCCGCTTGGCGCGTGCGGAATAGGCCGGCTTTACTCCCGTTGCCTTCGCGAATTTCCCACCATCCCGAAGAGTGGACCGCCATATGGAATATCGATGCGGAACAAACGCTTTGTTGGGAAGGAATGAGAGATCGTCCCGCTATTGGCTCCTTCTCAGCTGCCGCTGGCACTTTCTCGACACTATCGCTCGCACGCTGAGCGATCGATGACAATTCGATCAAACGGGCCTGACAAAACAGATCGGCGGAATTGTTCCGAGACGAATTTTGCGAATGAGGTTTGAACGGCATTTGCCGGCTCCACATTGGAACGAAAACGCAGAAGGTCAGACGGAGCTGAGAGCAAAGCCGTCCGACCTTCTGACTAATGACCTCAGAGAACGTGGCCGAACTCAGTTGCCGCGAGTTGGGGGCGCGCCTCGAAACGTTGTTGGGATATGGCTCACGCCCATCGATTCGAAGCGAGGATTTGTGGCCCCCTCGTTGATCGGATGGGCCGCACTAACGATGATGCCGGCAGCCACCATCAACGCTACGACGGCGAACAGGTTGTAGGCGACCTTGCGGGGCGCGTCCTTATCGTTGTCCCGTCGATCCCAAGTGTTACGACCAATAAGTATTATGCCTGGATATGTCATGGCACATCTCCTTTCGTGGCGGAGAAGTAGCGATGGCCATATTTGAAATCGAGACGGCGGAGCAGGCGACGTTATAGGAACGGCATAATGGCGTATCGCCGCAGTCGGTGCGGAAACGGCGACTGCGCCTTTCCCATTTCAGCGCGCGCCGATGCAGGCGTACACGGCAGCTCGCCGTCCGGCGAACGAACATCATTCCGGAAGCACGCGAAGTGGCCGTCCACCGCATCAGAAGGACGGCCGATTTCGATGCTTAGATCTCGCGAATGGCACCCCGAGAAGCGCTGGTCGCCATGCTGGCGTAGGCTTTCAGCGCCTTCGAAACCTTACGCGTTCGGGCTTCTGCAGGCTTCCAGCCGATCTGCTCCTGCGCGGCCCGACGCTTTGCCATTTCCTCATCGCTGATTGCGAGGTGGATGCGGCGCTCAGGGATGTCGATCTGAATCTCATCGCCTTCCTGCACCAACGCGATGGCGCCGCCGGCTGCCGCCTCCGGCGATACGTGGCCGATCGACAGGCCCGACGATCCGCCTGAAAAGCGCCCGTCCGTAACGAGGGCGCAAGCCTTGCCGAGGCCTTTCGATTTCAGATAGCTCGTCGGATAGAGCATCTCCTGCATGCCGGGCCCGCCACGCGGTCCCTCATAACGGATCAGCACGATATCGCCCGGCTTAACCCGGCCGCCGAGAATGTCGGACACGGCCGAATCCTGGCTTTCGAAAACGCGGGCACGGCCGGTGAACTTCAGGATGCTGTCATCGACGCCAGCGGTTTTCACGATGCAGCCCTCTTCGGCCAGATTACCGAACAGCACGGCCAGACCGCCGTCTTGCGAGAAAGCATGAGCCTTGTCGCGAATGACGCCCTTCGTGCGATCGATGTCGAGTTCGGCGTAGCGGCGATCCTGGCTGAATGCGACCTGCGTCGGCACGCCTCCGGGAGACGCGCGATAGAAATCGGCGACCGTCTCGCTGTTGGACTGCGCGACGTCCCAGTGCGACAGGGCCTCACCCAGGGTGGCGGCGTGAACGGTCGGAACGTCGGTGTGGAGCAGGCCCGCACGATCGAGTTCGCCGAGGATCGCCATGATGCCACCCGCGCGATGAACGTCTTCCATGTGCACGTCCGACTTCGCTGGCGCGACCTTGCACAGGCACGGAACGCGGCGCGAGAGGCGGTCGATGTCGCTCATCGTGAACGGCACTTCGGCTTCTTGCGCAGCGGCAAGCAAATGCAGCACCGTGTTCGTCGATCCGCCCATCGAAATGTCGAGGGTCATGGCGTTCTCGAAGGCGGCAAAGCCTGCAATGGTCCGCGGTAGCGCCGTCTCATCATTCTGCTCGTAATAGCGGCGGGTCAAATCGACGATGAGATGGCCAGCTTCAACGAACAAACGCTTGCGCCCCGCATGCGTCGCGACGATTGAGCCGTTGCCTGGCAGCGAAAGGCCGAGCGCTTCGGTCAAGCAGTTCATCGAGTTCGCGGTGAACATGCCCGAGCACGAACCGCACGTCGGACAGGCGGAACGCTCCATCGCCATCACGGCTTCGTTGGACACGCGATCGTCGGCGGCAGCAACCATGGCGTCGACGAGGTCGACTGCCATCTGTTTGCCGTCGTGGATGACCTTGCCGGCTTCCATCGGTCCACCCGAAACGAACACGGTCGGAATGTTGAGCCGCAGGCTCGCCATCAGCATGCCGGGCGTAATCTTATCGCAATTGGAAATGCAGACCATGGCGTCAGCGCAATGGGCATTGACCATGTATTCGACGCTGTCGGCAATCAGCTCACGCGAGGGGAGCGAATAGAGCATCCCGTCGTGACCCATGGCGATACCGTCATCGATGGCGATGGTGTTGAACTCTTTGGCGACGCCTCCGGCGCGCTCAATCTCGCGGGCGACGAGCTGCCCGAGATCCTTAAGATGCACATGCCCCGGAACGAACTGCGTGAACGAGTTCACGACGGCAATGATCGGCTTGCCGAAATCCTCGTCCTTCATGCCGGTTGCACGCCATAGGCCGCGCGCGCCAGCCATGTTTCTGCCGTGGGTGGTCGTCCTGGAACGATAAGGAGGCATATCGAGGGTCTTTCTCGTAATGGGCTCGTAAGGGTCGTTTGGAGATCAAGCGGACGATGGCTCGCCATCCGGGCCGCTTTTCGTGGGCTGGCCAATAGCATAACTGGCGCCGAATGCCGAAGATAACAGGGTCTCACGCCGAGCGCCAATGACGCAGAGGCGGTCACCCGCCCCCGCGAGAACTGCTTGGCGGCAGGCCCGAAAGCATTGCAGCGACGCCGCATTAAGCAGAAGCGTCCGGAAGGTCAAATTATATGCCGAATTTGCCGTCTGAGGCTCTGGGATTTGCGTGCCCTGCTCGGAAAATCCGTCCAGCCTTTTCGGACAGCGCCGACACGCTGGCGCAGCGTTGTGGGAGTGTGCACGGCGTCGGGCTAAAATCCGACTGCGAACGATGCTCGAGCAGACCAGCTTCTTGAAAATACGAGTTTCATGCGTTTTTATTTCCGGAATTCTCAGACTTAATTTTTTTATTTCATCGTTAATGACAAATCGGAATTTCAAATAGATTTCATGCATCTATTTTATCGACAAAGTATTCCAATACCCCACAATCGAAATTCAAAATAAAATACTTTTTTCTCTCTTGTGGCATCCGAGACGACGCACTGCAAGCGGACGATCTGAACTTGCCGCCGAATCAGCCAATCCAATAGTGATAAGCGATGATTAGTTGAATTACGATACGCTTGACGCATCATGCCGCCCCGCGCCCAAGTCTGACCTGGATCAGCCTCACTAAGGGGCTTTTCAATTTGGCGGCACAAATGTCATATCTGATTAAACGGCACCTTGTTATATATTGCCAAGTCAGTCTCAATTGAATCTTGTCCGCCCGTACATAGCCAGACAAGTTTCAATTCAGGTCGTGCATTGCTACATTTAAAATTGGACATAGATTTATGGCCAGTGATCCGCCACGTCCCGCCAAGCCGCAAAACGAGACTGACACCGTAGACGAAAAGCAATTGCAGGCTGTCCTTCGGGACGTGCCAGAGGGCGCTTTCGCGCTTGCCGGCACCGCGGTCGGCATTCTCGTGCTCGCCTACCTGTTCCTTTATTTCCTGGTCTTCCTGCCGCGCGGGCCGATTGGGTGAGCTGAGGCATGAGCGAACAGGACATCATCAAATCGGAAGAACGCTGGGGCATCGTTGCGGCATCGGCCGTCGGCATCATGCTGGCCGTCTTTGTCGTGACAAGCATCATGATGGCGATACGTCCGCCGAGCCACGTTGAGACAATCGATCCGACCACCCTCAGCACGAATAGCGAATTCGTCGCGAGCAACCTCGGGACCCAGGTCAATCCAGATGGTTCCGTCACCGTTCGCGTCATTGCGACGCAATTCGAATTCGTGCCGCGCTGCATTCCGGTTCCCGTCGGGCGGCCCGTCACGTTTCGCGTCACCAGCCCGGACGTGATCCATGGCTTCATCGTGGCGGGCACCAATGCCAACACGATGGTCGTGCCCGGCTACGTGTCGCAAGTCCGGACGGTTTTCAATTCGCCCGGCGATCATCTCATGCCCTGCCACGAATACTGCGGCTTGGGTCACAGCGAAATGTGGGCGCTCGTAAAGGTTCTCGACGACGCGCATTGGAAGCCCGATTCCCTTGGAAAGATGAGCTGTGAAGTATCGCGCTGAAAAACTGGTCGTCGCGCATCTCGTCGTCGCGTTCGTTGCGCTCGGCATCGCTGCCGTCCTCGGAGCATGGCAGATGACGGTCAGGAGCGGGATCAATCCGCCTTTGACATCGCCCACAACATACTTTGCGTCCGTCACTGCGCACGGCACGATCATGGCCTACGTCATGCCCACGCTATTCGCGATGGGATTTGGCTATTTCGTAGCGGTGACATCCCTTGACCGCCCATTGCCGAGCATGCGCTTGGCGTGGGCTGGATTCTGGGTCGCCGTCATTGGTATGGTTCTGGCGATCATTCCGATCGTCGCAGGAAAAGCGAGCGTGCTTTACACATTCTATCCGCCGCTCATCGGCGACTTTTCCTATTACTTCGGTGTGCTGCTGATCGTGGTCGGGTCATGGGCGTGGGTCGCGATCATGATCTGGGCCATGGCGCAATGGAAGCGCGAAAACCCGGGCAAGCCCGTTCCTCTCGTGATGTTCGCGACGGTCGCAAACGCGTACCTGTGGCTTTGGACGACTCTCGGCGTCGGCGTCGAAGTGATCTTCCAGCTCATCCCCTCGTCGCTCGGCTGGAGCCAAACGGTCGATGTCGGTCTGGCGCGAACCTTCTTTGCATGGACCCTGCATCCGATCGTCTATTTCTGGCTGCTGCCGGCCTACATCGCGTTCTACACGATTGCGCCGCAAGTGGCCGGCGGACGCCTTTACAGCGATATGATGGCGCGCATCAGCTTCGTGCTGCTCATTCTGTTCTCGCTGCCGGTCGGAATGCATCACCTATTCATGGATCCCGAGCACGGTGCCACATTCAAATTCCTGCAAGCGACACTGACGGCTCTCGTCGTGCTCCCGACGCTGCTGACCATCTTCACGATCAGCGCGTCGATGGAGATTGCCGGCCGACTGCGCGGCGGCAAAGGATTGCTAGGCTGGATTGCGGCATTGCCATGGGACCGGCCAATGGTTCTTGCCACGGGGCTGTCCTTCGTCCTGCTCGGCTTCGGCGGGTTCGGCGGCGTCGTGAACATGGCCTACGGCATGAACGCGATGGTGCATAATACATCGTGGGTGACGGCGCATTTCCATCTGATCTTCGGCGGCTCGGTCGTGATCATGTACTTTGCGACCACCTACCAGATCTGGCCGCTTCTTCTCCAGCGCCAGGGCTTCGATAATCGGCTGCTGCGGCTTCAGCTCTGGCTGTGGGCCATCGGCGTCATCGTCACGACGTTTCCGTGGCACATCCTCGGCCTGATGGGGCAGCCGCGCCGCGTGGCGACATTCGACTACTCCAATCCGGCGATGGCCAATTGGCAGCCTTGGACGCTGGTCTCGATGGTTGGCGGCTTCGTAATGCTGGCCGCAGCGCTGCTTTTCCTTTGGAACCTCGCGTCGATCTTCTTTGCTTCTCGGGTTCCGAGCCGGCAGATGCACTATGCGGTTGCAGTTTATCCGCCGAAACGGCTGCCGAACGCGCTGAACGGATTCGGACTTTGGAACACCGTGACAGCCTTCCTGATGCTCGTCGCTTTCGGTTATCCGATCGCGCAGTTCTACCTGCTGGACGTGCATCCGGCGCTTATCCATCGCGTCGACATTGGAAACTAAGTCCATGGCAAGCGAACACGACCACGACTTACCGGATACGCGCGCTGAAGACCGCCTTTGGCGGCGTTGGGTTTTCATCGCCACGGGATCGTTCGTTGTCGCGAGCCTGCTGCTCGGTACAATTCTGCTTCCCATTCGCGACAATCCCCAACTCGATCCGTGGGGTGCCATCTGCCGGGCGTTCGGCTTCGGCACCAACGTTGCCGGAATGGCCGCGAAGCCCGGCTCGGCCGCTTCGGACGTAACGTGGAGTGCCGCGACGAGAATAGCCTTGGAGAAAGGCGATCCGAAGCGCGGCTTCGACATCGTCAAGGACAATTGCTCGGCATGCCACGGCGAGAAGGGCCTTTCGATTGATCCGACGCAATTTCCAAATCTCGCCGGACAGTCTGAAGCCTCACTGTTCAAGCAGCTCAGCGATTTCAAATCAGGGTCGCGGGTGTCGGATATCATGGGGCCGGTGGCACAGGCTCTGACGGATCAGCAGATCGAAGACGTCTCCGCCTATTTCGCCGGACAGAAGCCTGCGCCCGCCAGCGACAAGGCTCCGGAGGCGACTCTGGATCTCGTTAACATTGGCAATCCGGCGTTAGCGCTGCCCCCTTGCATCGCCTGCCATAACGACGTGGGTGGCGGCCCCGAGGGCGCGCCCCTGCTCTCTGGACAATCGCCGTCCTACCTCGAAGCCCAGCTGAAGAAATTTGCGAGCGGCGAGAGACACAACGATACATTTGCGCGGATGCGCTCGATCGCGAAAGATCTGACGGCCGAGCAAATGCATGCTCTGGCGCAATATTACGGAATGCCTTCAGAAGCGAAATAACCTCGCTTCGACAATAAGTTAAGATCGCATATCAGGTTGGAAAATCTGCCATTGCTCCCTGCGTTCCCGAACGCGCAGTAGAGATCCGCCGAGGTCCCTTCCCTAGACGGATGAGCATCGTTATATTCGTACGGCTATATCGAATAGCGGCAAGCCGTCCGAGATCCCCATGTTCGTTCGTCAGATGAGCTACCTGGTTGCGCTTGCTCGCGAGAAACATTTCACGCGCGCTGCCGAGAAATGCCACGTCACGCAATCGACGTTGTCGGCAGGACTGAAAGCGCTCGAACGCGAACTCGATATGCGCCTCGTGTTGCGGGGACCGCGTTTCATTGGCCTGACGCCCGAGGGCGAGCGCGTCGTCGCTTGGGCGTCGCAGATCATCTCCGATTATGAAAACCTCAAGCAGGACGTGGCGGGACTTCGCGAGGGCTTGAAGGGTACGTTACGCCTCGGCGTCATCCCGGCCGCGATGCCGGCCGTTGCAAAGCTCACGTCGCCGTTCTGTGCCCAGCACCCCGGCATCACGGTTGACGTCTTCTCGATGACATCGGCGGAGATTCAAGCAGGCATCGACAAGTTCGAACTCGACGCCGGACTTACTTACTTGGAGAACGAGCCATTAGCGAACGTCCGCAAGACGCCACTTTACCGCGAGCGGTATTTTCTCGTCACACACGTCGATAGTCCGTTGGCGCAGACCGATGCTATTTCCTGGAAAGAGGCCGTTACCGAGAACCTCTGCCTGTTGAACGAGAGCATGCAGAACAGACGCGTTCTCAATAAGCTCGCAGAGTCTCTCGGGCTGAAGCTCGCGCCTTCCGTTACCTCGAATTCATACCTCGCGATCTGTTCGCACGTCTGCAGCGGCGAGTGGTCGAGCATCATTCCACACACGTTTTCGTATATCTTCTGTGGCTGCAAAGAACTGGCGCTGGTCGAGCTTGTCGACCCGAAACATAGTCAATCGATCGGCCTTGTCGCCTCGAACCGCGACCCCCTCTCTCCCCTTGCGCATGCGCTTATCCGCTGCGCGTCGCGCCTGAACCAGGAAGACCTCTTCGCCCCTGCGCTCGTCGCGGCGGAATGATCGACCATATCGATCACCTCAGAAATCTCATTCGTTTGACCGTCCGGCCTGCAAGGCACGACAACTCGCGCGCTTGGTCGAGGAAGAGCTTTCAATAGCCGTCAGCCAAGCGAGGAAGCGCCAAGAGGAATGATGCTCGGGCTATTGAGAGAGCCCGCCATCCCGCCTCGCCGACAGATCGTCAGTCGTCCGGACACCTCCGGACGAAACGCTTGCTCATTGCCCTTTTTCAGAACGGAGTTTGAGATGGCTAAGATCGTATGTGTGCTCTACGACGATCCCGTAACCGGGTATCCGAAATCATACGCGCGCGACGACATCCCCACGATCACGAAGTATCCCGACGGACAGACGACGCCGACACCGCACGCCATCGATTTCGTTCCGGGCCACCTGCTCGGCAGCGTGTCGGGCGAACTCGGTCTTCGCAAATACCTTGAAAGCAACGGCCACACGCTGGTCGTGACGTCCGACAAGGACGGCGCGAATTCTCAGCTCGACAAGGAGCTTCACGACGCCGAAATCGTCATTTCGCAGCCGTTCTGGCCCGCGTACATGACGGCCGAACGCATTGCCAAGGCACCGAAGCTGAAGATGATCGTGACCGCCGGTATCGGTTCGGATCACACCGATCTTCAAGCAGCGATGGATCATGGCATCACCGTCGCCGAGGTCACGTACTGCAACTCGAACAGTGTTGCCGAGCATGTCGTCATGCAGATGCTCTCGCTCGTTCGCAATTACATCCCTTCGTACAACTGGGTGATCAAGGGCGGCTGGAACATCGCCGACTGCGTCGAACGCTCGTACGATATCGAAGGCATGCACGTCGGCACGGTCGCTGCAGGCCGCATCGGCCTGCGCGTGCTGCGTCTTCTGAAACCGTTCGACGTCAAGCTTCACTATATGGATCGCTACAAGCTTCCCGACGCGGTTGAGAAGGAACTAAACCTCACGCACCACACGAGCCTCGAAAGCCTGACGAAGGTTTGCGACGTCGTGACGTTGAACTGCCCGCTGCATCCGGAAACGGAGCACATGATCAACGACAAATCGCTCAAGAACTTCAAACGCGGCGCGTATCTCGTTAATACGGCTCGCGGCAAGCTCTGCGACCGCGATGCGATCGTGCGTGCTCTCGAAAGCGGCCAGCTTGCAGGATATGCGGGCGATGTGTGGTTCCCGCAGCCCGCACCGCAAGACCATCCGTGGCGGACGATGCCGCATCACGGCATGACCCCGCATATCTCGGGAACGTCGTTGTCAGCACAGGCGCGCTATGCGGCGGGCACGCGTGAAATTCTCGAGTGCTATTTCGAGAACCGTCCCATCCGCAACGAGTACCTGATCGTTCAGGGCGGCAAGCTCGCTGGCGTCGGCGCACATTCCTATAGCGCCGGCAACGCGACGGGCGGCTCGGAAGAGGCTGCTAAGTTCAAGAAAGCCTGAAGCGTCTCAAAGGAAGCGCCGTGAAAGCGGCGCTTCCGACGCGTTCTCATTCTGACGGAGACGGCGATGCGCAGGGAAGACCTGACGGAAAAGATACTCGATATCAAACGCGCGAAGGGTTGGACGTGGAAACACATCACGACCGAGATCGGCGGCGTGTCGCCCGTTCTCGTCGTTGGCGCGTTGCTCGGACAAATGAAACTCGTGAAGCCGCTCGCGAAGAAAGCTGCCGAACTGTTCGAACTGTCCGAAACCGAAGAGCGGATGCTGAACGAGGTCCCGTATCGCGGCATGCCGATGCCGCCAACCGATCCACTGCTCTATCGCTTCTACGAGCTTGTGATGGTCAACGGTCCGGCATGGAAGGCGTTGATCGAAGAGGAATTCGGCGACGGCATCATGTCTGCGATCGACTTCGATATGGATCTCGAACGCAAGCCGCACGCCAAGGGCGATCGCATCCGCCTGACGATGTCGGGGAAATTCCTGCCGTATAAATATTACGGCAACGAGCAGGGCATCGCGGAAACTGGCGTCAGGGAAGATTAAGACCTCCCCGCTCCTACCCGCAGAAAAAGCCCCGGCCTGCCTTCAGAGATTTCGGCCGGGGCTTCTGATGGTCTGCATAGAGAGCGTCAGGGTGCGACGACTCGTCATGGTTGTCCAGGTACTCTTTCCTCTCGCGCCGTCTCTCCACCGCTCATTGGCTTCTGCTGAAGACCGGCACAAGCGAGCCAGCGTACAAGTTCGGCTGCCTCGCGCCCGCCCGAATACGGCATCTTCTGCAATGACAGAGACAATCGGCGTATGCTAGGTCCGGCTCAGCTGGGAGCCTCATTTCGATTTAAAATTCCATATGCGCCTTTTCCCCTTCGGCCAGAAACGCAGACCGCTCAGATGGGCTGTTGCCGTCATCCGCGTTTATCGGGGGTCCCTGCGCAAGCTCCTCCGTGACAACTCCTTTATCCTTGTCGTCGCGGCTGCGTGTGTCGGCGCGGCCAGTGGCGCTATCGCTTCGCTGATGATCCTCATCTCGGAAACCGCGCACCAATATCTCTTTGGGCTGAATGCGGGAGAGCGGCTCAGCTCGGCATTGGACCTCTCTCCCACCCAGGTGATCTTCATCGTAACCCTGGGCGGCGTTCTCGTGGGCGCAACGTACCTGCATCAATCGCGGCTCAGGCATGTGATCGTCGACCCGATCGAAGCCAACGCGCTTTACGGCGGCCGCATGTCGTTCAGGGACAGCGCGTTCGTGGCTTTGCAGTCGCTGCTATCGAGTGGCTTCGGCCTGTCGCTCGGTATCGAAGGCGGCTTTACGCAGGCTGCCGGAGCCGTCGGCTCGAAAGTCGGACAATTCTTGAACCGTCGTCGTCACGACGTGCGCATGCTCGTCGGCGCAGGATGCGCAGGCGGCATCGCGGGTGCATTTGCGGCGCCGTTCGCAGGGGCCGCTTACGGCTTCGAACTCATCGTCGGCAGCTATACCGTCGCGACGCTGTCACCCGTCGTTGCGGCGGCCGTGGCGGGACATCTGGCGTCGCGACTTTTGGTCGGCCACTCCTATCACATTCCGCTCAATCCAAATGGCTTTGGCAGCGATGGTTACGCCATTCTGGCACTGTTTCTCGGCGTCGCTTGCGGACTGCTGTCGGTCGGTTTGATGCGCTGCGTGACGGGTGTCGAGCGCATATTCCGACAGAGCAAAATGCGTGACGTCTTCCGGCCATGGGCAGGCGGCCTGCTGGTCGGTTTAATGGCGATTTTCGTGCCGCATCTGCTCGGCTCCGGCCACGATGCGATGGCGCTGATCCTGAATAACGAATGGCCGGTAAAGCTGTTGGCCGTCGTACTGGCTGGCAAGATCGTGGCTTCGGCGCTGTCGCTCGGCTCGGGGTTTCGTGGCGGCCTGTTCTCGACATCGCTCTTCCTCGGTGCCGTCACTGGCGCCATCGCCGGAAACCTCGGCGTGATGGGCGGCGTGGTCGCGCCAAACGATGTGGCAATCATCAGTCTTGTCGGCATGGCAAGCTTCGGTGCTGCCGTCGTCGGAGCACCGATGGCGATGGCGCTGCTCGCGATCGAAGTTACCGGCGACTTGACGGTCGTCGAACCTGTTCTGCTCGGTGTTCTGGCGGCGACACTGACCGTCAGGCAAGTGTTCGGATACTCGTTCGCCACGTGGCGTTTTCACTTGCGCGGCGAAGCGATCCTCGGCGGCGAGGACGTCGGCTGGGCACGGCAGACGACGGCCCGCGATCTGATGCGGCGCGATTTGAATACCGTGCCGATCACCATGTCGCTCGCCGACTTTTGCGCACGCTTTCCCGTCGGCTCGACGAAGTACGTAGCGGTCGCGGACCAAAAGGCGGCGTACGTTGGCCTTCTTGATGTCGCCGCCTTGCATGTCGACCAATTGAACGACGATGCGGGTAGCACGCTGGAAGACCTGAAGTCGTCGCTTGAGCATAGCAATGACTGGGTGATGGCCTCGACGCGCTTCGACATGCTCGTGCATTTATTTGAACAGCGCGAAACAGAGCGACTGATCATCGTCGACAACGAAACGTCGAGGCACGCCTTGGGCTACATCACGGAAGCGTTCGCGCTCCGGCGCTATCGCCAGGAGCTCGAAGCCCGTCAGCGCGAGATCTTCGGCAACTAGCCGAGACCATATCGTCTATTCAACGGCCGCGAGCGGACCGCTATAGGGTGCGCGCTTGGCGCGTTCGGGATACGTCCCCTTCAGGCGAGCAGCAACGTAGCGCTGGATGAGCCAAACGGGTTCCTCGAGATGACTGAGGCGCCCCTGCACGACTTTCCGTGACGCTAACCCGCGCTGCACGCCGACGTTCACGAGCATGTCTTCCTTGTGAAAGTCGCTCAGCATCTTGGTTTCTGCGGCGAGTGTCTCAGCGTAGTCGGGCGCGGCCATCGCCGTCTTCGTGACGAGCGTCATCGTCTGCAGCTTGCACTTTCTGGCCGATAGCGGCAGCAGCCGATACCACAGCACGCGATCGTGCGTTGTCAGAAGCATGAAGCACGGAAAGCCGACATAAAGCCCCCATTCGACCTGATCCTCAATCGAAAGACCGGAGATCGGCGAAAAACCGGGTAGCGCTTCGCCTCTGGCCAGTGCCTCCTCCATCTCCTCGCGAATGCGTTCCTTGAAGGGAAGATGAGCGCGAATGAAATGTGGGTGCTCGGGCTCGCTCCAGGTGTTTTGGCCAGGCATCGTTCGATTGAGTGTTTCGGCGTGCGCACCGATGTGATGATAGGATTCCATCCAATTCTCGATCATCACCTTCCAGTTGAAGTCGCATTCCCAATTGAGGGCAATGACGACCTCCATGTCTTCCGTGTTCCATGGCGCGAGCATCGTCGCGAGGTCTTTATATTGCTCGGCGACCGGCGCAGCGTTGCCGTCGAAGTTGACGAAGACGAAGCCCTTCCAGACTTCGGTACGGAAACCCGCGAGCTGCCAGTCGTCCTTTTTGAAATCCTCGACGCGCTGCATGTGCGGACAGCCCTTGAGATGCCCATCGAGATCGAACGCCCAAAGATGGTAAGGGCACGTCAGACGCTTCGCGGTGCCACGGCGCGGAAAATCAAAGCCCTCCGGGATGATGTCCATAGAGCGGTGCGGGCAAACGCGCGACAGCACGTAGATCTGATCGCGTTCGTCGCGCGTCACGACCAGCGGTTCACCAAGCAGATCGACGGCGAGAAAGCTGCCTGACTCCTTGAGCTCGGAGACATGCGCGACGCAAAGCCAGCCGGTCTCAAGAACGCGCTTGGCTTCGAAAGCGAAATAGTCCTCGTCGGTGTACGCCGCTGGAGGAAACGTCACGGCACGGGCCAGCGGCTGCGCGGCCGCCTGCTCGATTTTAGCGGTGATCGTCGCGAGCTTGTCGGCAATTGTTTCCGTCGAGGAAAAATCGACGATATTTGAAGGGGACATGGAATTTCGATCCTTTCCCGGGAGGTCGAATTCGACTGTTGAAGGCGCGCGCATCATCAGCGCTCGGGCTGAGGCCGGGAACCCATCGCTTTACAATCTGTGACATAAATAGAATTTATGAGTGGGTTGGTTCGATCAAGAGTGGTGTCGCATTGGCTGTGCGGAAAAAGACGATCTCGCCGGGCGCCTCGCTTTTCAGGCGCTTGGACCTAAATTTACTGAAGGTTTTCCGCGAAATATGCCGCTCGGAAGGCATCGGCTCGGCGGCCCGAAGGCTCAACCTGCAGCAACCGACGGTGAGCCTGGCTCTTCGCCGTCTCGAAGAGCACGTTGGTGAAAAACTATGCCTTCGAACACCGCGGGGTATCGAGCTGACGGCGGCGGGGCACGTCCTGGCCAAGTTTTGCGACACCCTTTTCGACTCCGTCCAATCCCTGCCCAACGATATCGCCAGGACGTCCGGCGACGTGCAGGGCCTGCTCACGATCCGCACCGTCTCAGGCGTTGTCTCGCCGGAACTCGATGCAACGCTCGATACGATGCGGCGGCGTCACCCTGGCATCCGCCTGAAGATCGAAGTTGCACCTTGTCCGATCGTCGTCGAGGCCTTGGCCAAGGGCCGCGCGGAAGTCTGCATTTCTTTCGATGCCGCGCCGCGCGCCGAACTGCTTTACGAGCCACTGGTGCGCGAATTTCAGCAGCTCTACTGCGCTCGCTCCAGCCCGCTCTATGGTGCGACGGTCAACCGTCCGGAAGTGCTTGCCACCGAACGCTTCGTTGTGACCGGCACGGATGAGCCGATGGAAGTGAAGAATTTCCGCCTGCGTTATGGACTGGGACTGAGACCGTCAGGCGAAGCGGAAAACCTGGATGAAGCCAAGCGCATGATCCGCATGGGCGTCGGACTTGGCTTTCTGCCGACCATTCTCGTCTCACGCGAGGAACGCGATCACCTCTGGCCTTTGCTGCCGTCGGCGACGCTGCCGAATTACTGCCTCTACCTGATCACGCATCCCGAGACACAACAGACCGTGCCGACGCAGATTTTTCTACGCGAAATTCGGCGACGGCTGTCGGCTCGCGGCGGAGCAATTTAGCGCCGAGACCGGGGCAGCACATCGCCAAGCACCATCTGGCGGCCCCCCTTCGATACTTCGCGGCCTGTGGATAGCCCCCTCGTCTGAGCCATGCGGTGGCGCGCACATGCCACACTCTCGCCACAAGTGCGCGTCGACGCGGGCTGAACGGACGGATTAGGGTTGTACTGACATGGCGCGAATGCAGTATCGCCGGACCCGGAGCACAACGGATCACAATTTCTTCGGGGCGAACGTATTGCGGAAAAGGGGGACAATGTGAGGAAACTGCTTTCGATCATCGCGCTCAGCTGCGCGATGGCCTTGGCATTCGGCGCTTACGCACCCGGTGCGCGCGCCGGTGCGCTAACGAGCGGCGTGCTGGCGCTGAAAGGCGATCAGGCCAATCTTATCGAGAAGGCCCGCTACCGCTGCTGGTGGCGGAACGGATATCGCCATTGCGGCTACCGTCGCGGATGGCGGCATCACTACGGATGGCGTCACCGCTATTGGCGTCATCGTTACTACCGTCGCCATCACAGCGTATACCGGCGCCACTATTACTATAATTCCTATCGCCGCCCGTCCGCCTACCGCTATCGTCCGGGCTATTGCATCGGCCTGTGCTGGTGGTGACCACATCTGACGAACGAACAGCGCCGGAGGATCTCCGGCGCTTTCATTTTTTGACGTCGGCGGAGCAAATTGGAAACGAACGGCAACGTCCGCTGCGCCGCGCACAGCGAAGCTTGGCCATTGCAATTGGGGAAATTCAGTGGCTGCCTGTCGCGGGCCATCGGCGCGGACGGCAAAATTCATCAATAAAAACAGGCGTAAATTGCAATTCCGCGATCGTTATTACAGCTCTTGACGATGGCGGCGCGTCGCCGTCCAATGTTGCAGCGCGGAAGTTGCGCGAGACGGGGAACCTCTGATGGCTTTCTTGAAGGGAATTTGCGCGTCGCGCGACGCGGGGGACGGATTGCGAATATTGATGGAGCGTACCGGACTTTTTCTCATCGCCCTAATTGGCCTTACCGCCCTCGTTTGCGGCACGGCATCAGCGGCGGACAACACCTACGGCGGCTTTGGTCCCGAAGGGCCGCGCATGCGCGAGCAGCTTTGGATCCTGCCAAGCGGTGAAACCGGACGTTCGCTGCGCGCGACCCTTTTTCGACCAGAGGACGATCCTAAAGCGCCGGGCAAACAGTTTCCGCTCGTCGTCATCAATCACGGCACTGATGAATCCACGCGCCTCGCCGTTTCGATGCCGGTTTATTATTGGCTGTCGCGGTGGTTCGTCGAGCGTGGGTATGCCGTCATCCTTCCGCAGCGCCGCGGCCACGGCGCGACGGGCGGCCAACTGTCGGAGGCCGTCGGTACGTGCGCCAATCCCAATCACTATGAGTCCGGCAACATCGCCGCCGACGACATCGTGGCGACGATCAACTACATGACGGCACAGCCCTTTATCGCCAAGCGCGGCGCCATCGTCGCCGGCATCTCGACCGGCGGATGGGCATCGCTGGCCGTTGCGGCTCGCAACCTTCCGCAAGTCCAAGCCATCGTGAATTTCGCCGGCGGACGCGGTGGGCACGCATATGGCCAGCCGAATGCGATCTGCGGTGAAAGCGATCTTCTGTCGGCAGCGCATTTCTACGGCGAGACGGCACGCGAGCCGACGATCTGGTTCTATTCCGAAAACGACAGCTATTTCGGACCTAACCTCGCCGTGAAACTCGCGCACGCCTGGAGCAGCGGGGGAGGCGACGTCGAGGAACACATCCTGCCGCCCTACGGCTCTGACGGGCACACGATTGCTGACGATCGCCAGGGCTGGGACATCTGGGGTGCGAGCCTGGACCATTTTCTGACGACGGTTCGCGGCAGCGAGATGCAGGTTGCAGGGGAGCCCGCCGAGCAACCTGCGACGGCATTGGCAACTTCGGCCATTGCAACAACCGGCGCAACGCGATAGCGACCGCGCAACAGGCCGTTCCCCTAATTGGGACGGTCTGTCATTGATCCAGCGCTATCGACAAGATGCGTGCTGCGATTTAGCGTAGCTAAACATTCTTGCGTGTGAAGAGTTGTCGCCCGCCGTGCAAGCGTGGCCTTTTGGAATGCAATGACGTTGATCCTCGTGCGGCAACAAACTCAAAGTCCGGTAATTTCAAGCTATGGCCGCTAGACCCCGAAGTGCCGTTGTATCGGCTCTGGCGGTTGCGATGAGAGACCTCGGATTAGGGTCTTCAACCGTCCTCAAGATCGGCGTTCTCGCGCCTCTTACAGGCCCGCTGAAGGCGTGGGCGGTTCCTGGATTTAACGGCAGCCTCATCTGGACCGAGCGCGTGAATGCAGCCGGCGGACTGAAAGTCGGCGGCCGCCGCTACATGCTCGAACTGGTGCCTTACGACACGATGTATCAGCCGGACCGCGCGCTTCAGGGCGCCAAGAAGCTGATCGTCGAAGAAGGCGTCAAACTCATCCTGATGATCGGCGGCAACGATCTCACGACGGACGTTCGCAGGCTGATCAAGCAGCATCGCATGCTCGTCGCGACGCTGTTGCCGAGCGATCTGTCTCCCGACGCGCCAACCCTAGTTGCGCCGAGCGAAGTGCATCCGATCTATAACGTGACGGGCGTCGAGTGGCTCAAGAGGACGTATCCCGGCATCAAGACAGCGGCCCTGTGCGCGCAGCGCGATCTGCTTGGCCTGCCGTCGATCGCGACCTATCGGGCGGCCTTCGAGGCGGCCGGCATTGAACTCGTTGCGGAGCACCTGTTCGAGCCGGATACGAGCGATTTCGGTCCGATCGTCGATAAGTTGATGGCGAAGAACCCAGACATTCTATGCTGGGACACGGCCTACGAGCCGTTCGTCCATGCGCTGACGATCGAAGCCTTCAAACGCGGCTTCCGCGGCCGGCTGCTATCGTGCACGTGCGACAACTATGAGGAGCTGATCCGGCGGACGAGCAGCGATTTCATGGAAGGTTTCGTCTTTCAGTTCCCTGATTTCGACGATCCGCGCCTCAACGAAGGGCATATCAATTTCGAAGATCCCGGCACCTTCTACGATGAATTCTGCCGGCGCTTTCCGGGCACATGGAGCGCGGTGTCGTGGGAATACGCCTCGACGCTCGAGCTTTGGAAATCTGCCGTGCAGCGCGCCCGCGCGTTCGAGCCCTTCTCAGTGCTCGCCGCCATGAAGATCGGCGGCATCGGCCAGCACGCGTTTGGCGAAGCGCGATGGTGGGGCAAGGATCTGTTCGGCATCGACAATGCGCTCGTCGGCGATTGGCCGGTCGTCGCCATCGTTGACGGCAAGGCACGCATCCAGGAGTTCGGTTCGATTGCCGACTGGTGGGCGAAGAACCGCTCATTGCTCGTCAAGCATATGCGCGCGCTTGATCTGATGTGGGACCAGCGTGAGCATTTGGCGGCGTCGGCGGAAACGCTCGAACGCCTGACCGCTCAGGATTCGTAGATCATATCTTCGTGGGCGTTCGCCACGTAAAGCTTGATGATCTCGACGGCCGTCTCGACGTTGCGCCGAGCAATAGCATCGTAAAGCGAGCGAAACATCAGCTGGATGCTCTTGATCTTGGCGGGCGTCAGCGCCTGCCGCCTAGCGGCCGCCCATTGCGGATGGCGACGAACTTCATGGAGGATCGCGTACATCGCGACGATGAGCGAATTATGCGTGCCGCGCGCGATCGTCATCATGAATTCTTCTTCAAGCGCAGCAAACATTTCGGCTTCGGTGACGATGGCTTCGAGGCGCTGAAGGTGACTCTGGAGATCGGCGATATCGCGCGTCGACATATAGATCGTCGCCAGGCGCGTCATCTCGGGCGCGAGAATGGAGCCAGCGACGTTCATGGCGAAGGGCGAGGCCGTCTCGGCAAGCTGATCGACGTTGATATGCGACGAGGAGTGTCCCGCCGCGTTGCCGTTCGCATGTGGCTTTCGCTGATATGAAACGAACGTACCGCTGCCGGGGCGACGCGAAACAATGCCGTAAACAGATAGAAATTCGAGCGCCTGACGGATCGTGGCGCGGCTATCGCCGAACGCTTCTGCGAGGTCTCGTTCGGCGGGGATTCGCGTTCCGAACGGAAATTCTCCCGATGCGAGCCGCCCGAACAGACGTGTCGCAATCTCCTTGACCCGCGGCGTGACGAGCGGGTGACGCGAGACGTCATCGATCCAAGGCGGTGTTTCGAAGTCGTAGGTATCAGACATCATTCAAACTCAAGCTGCTGGTTCGGATCGGCGGCGTCGCAAGCGTCGTCAGCGGAACGATCGATCGCCTCTAAAATCGTGGGTGCGAGAAGTGCGGTCAGCGCCACGGCGCTTTCCAAATTTGCGCACGCCTCGGAAAGCGCGGCCGACAACGTCAGCTGACGCGTGGAAATATCGTAGAGTTTGTCGGCATAAATCGCGTAGATATCAGCGTCGCCGTTCGGCTCGATGCAAGCCGAGAGCAGTCGCGCTTCCGGCGCCGTATAGCCGAGCACGTCCCGCAAGGTCGCCCTCAACGCGGCCGCACGCTCCGCGGTGCATGCGGCGTCTGGCGTTCGGCGACCGATCAGCGTGCGGTTGAATTGGGTGATCGCGAGAGCCGCTTCTGCGAGACGGCGATATCGCTCCCGTTGCGCGCCCATCAAAACGTCCGGCGCCTTTGCGGCGAGACGGAAATGAAAAGACGAACTTGCGCCGCCCATCGGCACTTCGAGCGTGGCGACGCCGGCGATGACATTGCGCCAAGTTAGCTCGGCCTCCTCGAAGCAGTTCCCAGCTTCGTGCTCGTGCCCGAGAAGCAGGCGCGCAGCGCCAGCGTTGGATCGACAGACGGCGCGCAGGGAATCGAATTCGCTTTGCTCCACAGCCAACACGGCGTCGGCTTCGAGCCAGCAACGCGCAGCCTCTTCGGTCCGGGCGCGCGATATCCGATCGAACCCGCTCACCGTCGATTCCACCCACAAATTCCGAGGCTTGCTGGCTGCTGCGCTTCGCATCTCGATTGCGAAAATCCTTCGCTATCCCACTCCCATGACACAGCAATCGCTCTTTGTTGACCAAAATGCAACCGCATTTGACCAAAAATACCCAATTTGGTTTCGCAACTGCGATAACCGCGGTAACATCTAAGTATTGCGGTAAAATATGCTTTTTGTGCCTGCGAAATAGTCAATTAGCGTTTCTTGATGGTGATTTTTTTGACTTGCGGGTAATCCGCCTTCGCCTAACATGGCCACCGTTGGGCAATTGCGGTGTTTTCTGGTTTAAATTGGTTTCCGGACGTTTCGTCCGGTTGCATCAAACCAAGCCCGCGCCCGACGGCAGTCCGCCGCTCTTTCGGCTTCGATCGGCAAAGGCCCCCAAGGGCTTGAGCCGCGAAACCGGGAGGTGCTCGTTTTTCATCAACCGATAAGGCTCAATCGGGAGAGAACATGGCAACAGAAACGGGAACGCTTACTGCGGACGGGCCAAGCGCCACGTCCGGTCAACTTGTTAGGGCGATCGATTGGAGAGGTGCGTTTTGGGTCGCCAGCGGCGTCCCGGCTCTCGTCCTTTTCTCGATCGGCGGTATCGCGGGCGTTGCGGGAAAGGTCGCCTTTCTCGTGTGGTTCGTGTCGATGATCATGGGATTCATTCAATCCTTTACCTACGCAGAAATCGCCGGTCTCTTTCCGAACAAATCAGGCGGCGCTTCGGTCTACGGCGCGGCCGCCTGGGTGCGTTATTCCAAGCTCATCGCACCGCTCTCCGTCTGGTGTAACTGGTTTGCCTGGTCGCCCGTGCTGTCGCTCGGATGCTCCATTGCCGCCGCTTACATTCTCAACGCACTGGCTCCCATCCCGCCGGCAGATGCGCCGCAAGTGGCAGCCTGGATCAGTGCGCACGCAGGTTCGATCCCGGCCGATTCTCCGCGTATCGCCGAATGGCTTGCTGCCAACCACGGTAAGACCGCGGCCGATGCAATTAGCGCTTTGCTCTCGACGGATGCCATCGCGGCGCTGACGCCTGCAATTCGCAACTGGTCGGCGTTCCACGGCACGCTCGGACCGGTGTCGTTCTCGTTCAATGCCGCGTTCTTCATCGGCGCGGTCCTGATGCTGATTACCTTCGCCATTCAGCACCGGGGCATTCTCGGCACTGCAAACGTACAGAAATACATCGGCCTCGCGGTCATCATCCCGATGCTGATCGTCGGCGTCGTGCCGATCATCACCGGCCAGATCGACTGGTCGAACTTCACGCCTCTTGAACCCTTGAAAGCCGCGTATGCGCCGGACATGGGCTCTTGGGATATCGGCGGATGGACGCTGATCCTCGGCGCGATGTTCATCGCGGCGTGGTCAACCTACGGCTTCGAGACGGCGGTTTGCTACACGAGCGAGTTCCGCAATCCCGGCACCGACACGTTCAAGGCAATCTTCTATTCGGGTCTCCTCTGCCTCGTGCTCTTCACGCTGGTGCCCTTCACGTTCCAGGGCGTCCTCGGCTTGTCGGGCATGCTTGAGCCGTCGATCGTCGATGGTTCGGGCGTCGCGGCGGCAATGGCCAACATGGTGGGTCACGGCAGCGCGTTCGTCACGAACCTGCTCGTCATGCTCATGATCCTTGCCCTCATGCTCTGCCTGATGACGGCGATGGCGGGTTCCTCGCGCACGCTCTATCAGGGCTCGCGTGACGGCTGGCTGCCGCGTTACCTCAGCCACGTCAACGAGCACGGTGCACCGACGCGCGCGATGTGGACCGATCTCGTGATTAACCTCGCAGTCCTGGCGATTGCCTGCGCGGATGCCACGAGCTTCTTCTTCATCCTCGCCGTCTCGAACTGCGGTTACATCATCTTCAACTTCCTGAACCTCAACTCGGGCTGGCTGCATCGCATCGATAACGCCGACGTTCCGCGTCCGTGGCGGGCGCCGACGTGGGTGCTTGCCATCGGCGCGGTGTTCGCTTTCGTGAACGCCGTGTTCATGGGAGCAGGCGCGAAGGTGTGGAATCCGTCGGCTCTGTGGGCCGGCCTGTTCACGGCAGCGTTGATCATCCCGGTCTTCTGCTTCCGCCACTACGTGCAGGACAAAGGCGTTTTCCCGGCGCACATGCTGGAAGACCTCGGACTGCACGAAGCTGACTTCAAGAAAAAGAAAGCCGGCGCGCTGCCCTACATCGTGCTCGTAGCCGGTTTCCTTGTGGTCCTGGCTTCCAACTGGTTCTTCCAGTTGCCCGCCTAAAGAAAGAGCGGACCGGAGCGGTTCACATCGCCGCTCCGGTCTGGTCAAATCGCTTCCGGAAGTTTCCGGCAGGAAGCTTACCGGAATTAAGGAGCACTTGATGACGATCAGCACGAACAAAAGCCGTCCGATCTATCCGGGCCTCAGTCCGGACCTCAACGCCCGCAGCAACATCATCGTATGTGACAAGGGCGGCGCCGCCGCCGTCACAGAATTGTTTTCACGCGCCGACACCGCCTTTGCAAAGCGCACCACGGTGCTTCTTGCCGACACGCTGAGCGACGCTGACATGCAAACAGCGAAGTCCGAGCTCTCGCCGGCGACAATCGAATTTCTTCCCGCGCTTGCAGCAGCGATCACGCGGCTTCGCGTGCTGCTCGATGGGGCGCCGATGGGACTCCGGCTTTACGCCGCCGGAACGGAGCCGCTGATCGGCTCGGTCGTACAGGCCGCAGCCGACTATTCAATCGACCATCTCTCGATCCGGACAGAACACCGCGGCTCGCTGATGCGCCGCGTGCAATGCGTGCATTGCAAAGGCTTCATCGAGAACGTCACGACCAATCCCGTGACCTGCACACACTGTGGCCTGACGCTTCTCGTTCGTGACCACTATTCCCGCCGCCTCGCGGCATTCCAAGGCGTCTGCATCGACGCTGAAATTCCAGGCGATGTTCCACCGACGGAGGCACTTTATCAATGAGCGGTTCCCCTCTTCGCCGCGTCCGCGTTGCCGAGGTTGAGCAAGTCGCCGCCCGCATCAAGCGCTTTCGCTTAGTCGATATCGACAACGCGCCGCTTTCGGAATTCTCCGGCGGCTCGCACATTTCCGTCGTCATGCATTCGGGCGACCGCATGATGCGCAACCCCTACTCGTTGATGGGATCGCCGTTCGACACATCGAGCTACCAGATCAGCGTCCTGAATTGCGGCGCAGACTCGCGCGGCGGCTCGAAGTTCATGCACGAGAACGTCTCGGTCGGCACTGAGCTTGAGATCAGCGAGCCGCTCAATCTGTTTGCGCCCGTGAAGCTCGCGAAGAAGCACGTTCTTATTGCGGGCGGCATCGGCATTACGCCGTTCATGTCGATGATGAACGACCTCGACAGCCTGAAATCGAATTTCGAACTGCACTACGGCGTGCGTTCGCTCGAAGAAGGGGCCTACTGCAAATATCTGCAGTCGCGGTACGGCTCACGGGTGAACGTCTATCGCCAGGACCAAGGCCAGATGATCCCGCTCGAAAGCATCCTCGGCAATCAGCGGCTCGGCACGCACATGTACGCATGCGGTCCCAAGCCGATGATCGACTGGGCGCTGCAGACGGCGGAGCTGCTCGGTTGGCCTGCAGAAAACGTTCATTCCGAACAGTTCTCCGCCCCGCCGCCGGGCAAGCCGTTCATCGTCAAGCTCGCCAAATCCGGCCGCGAGATCATGGTCAAAGGCCATCAGAGCATTCTCGAAGCGCTCGAAGAACACGGCGTCGACGCACCATTCCTTTGCCGCGGCGGCGCCTGCGGCCAGTGCGAAACGGGCGTCGTCGCGTGCGACGGCTACATCGAGCACAACGACCACTTCCTGACCGAGCCCGAACGGGTCAGCGGCAAGAAGATCATGATCTGCATGTCTCGCATTCAAACCGGGTCGATCACACTCGACCTCTGACGGCATCTTTCAATTCGCATTCGGGGAGGCACCGGCATGGCGCTGACTTTCAAAGACGAGACGTTCCGGGACGATTTCACCTATAAGAACAGCCCGTCGACGATCCGTCGATTTCCGTTTCCGTTCATCGAAGACAAGTACCGCTATTCGGTGAACATCGAGCCGCACACGCCGGGCCCTAAGGGTTCGGTCTACGAGAACGCCTTCGACATTGACGAGCACTACGTCTCGGAAATGCGCGATCGGGCGATGGTGCTGCAGGAAGATCCAGGCCGCTGCCAGGCCTTGCCGCACATGATGACGGCGCAGTGGGACATGCTCGAACTGGTGATGGTTTCGCTTGCACGCGACTATCCCGATCTTTTCACGTTGCACCGGGACGGCGCGCACTGGCACTGGATCAACAAGCCGCTCAACATCGACCAGAAGTTCACGTTCGGTGAAGTCAACTCGCTGCCTTACGAACCGATGGAATATATCGGTCGTCAGGTGCAGGGCGATTTCTCGATCCAGGACCAGCGCGACAATCAGCTCTGGATGGATGCGGGCATCATTACCTCGCAGGCAGACTGGTCGCTCGATTTTGACGTCGGCATGAACTTCTTCGAATGGCACGGTCCCGTGCCACTGGCGCATGAAGCTGGCGTGTTCGAACGCGCGCTGAAATTCCTTTTGAACCTGCAAATCGGCAATCCGGTGCGCCGTCTCAACTGGACGATGACCGTCAATCCGCGTCTCGATACGAGTCCTGAGAACTATCCCAAGTGGGGAAAAGACCGGACAACGATCACGCCTGAGAACGTCGGAGAAAAATTGCATCTTCGCGTCGAGCTGCAGGGCCTGTTCCGGCTCCCGCGCTCGAACGCGATCCTGTTCTCCATCCGCGGCTATCTCATGAGCCTCGAACAGATCGCCACGGTTCCGAAGTGGGGCCGCCGTCTGCCGCGCGTGCTCAAGACGCTGCCGCCGGAGCTCATCGATTACAAAGGTCTCGTCCGTTATCGCCAGACCGCAATCGACTGGCTGGAGAAATACGATGACGGCGCGCCGACCTCGCCCGGCGGTGGCCCGGATTGAACCCTTCGTCCTCAAAGAAACGTCAGCCACAACCAGTTTAAAGACAGCCAAGAGGTAATGCTCATGTCACTCGCTCATCTGCCCCGGCAATCCATCCTCAACGATCGCCACCGGGCGAACGGAGCCGATCTGGATTCGGTTTCGTGGAACAACATGCCGCTGCCGCAGACCTATCAGACCGACCCCTATTTCGAGACCGAAGCCGTCCGCAACCGCGCAGGTCTGTTCGACGTCTCGTCGTTGCAGATCATCAACGTCTCGGGTCCGGATGCGCAGAAGCTTCTGAACTACATGCTGACGTCGGACCTCTCGAAGGCGAAGCCCGGCGACTCGCACATCTCCAATATCGTCAACGAAAACGGCGGACTAATCGACGACGTCCTCGTCTACGTCGACAGCCCGACGGAGTTCCGGCTCTCGCACGGCGCGGGCAAGCTCGAAGAAGTTCTGTTCTCGCTTGCGCCGAAGTACGACGTGAAGGTCGAGAAGGACGACGACGTTCACATTCTTGCGCTGCAGGGTCCGCTGTCGCTCGAAATCCTCGCGCCGCATACGCCGATGGATCTTGCTGCCCTCGGCTACTTCAAGCATGAGCCGACGACGCTGTTCGGCACGCCGGTGCGCCTGGCGCGCGGCGGCTATTCGGCTGAGCGCGGCTACGAAGTGTTCTGCAAAGCAGCCGACGCGCACAAGATGTGGGATTCCATTCTTGAGGCAGGCAAGGACAAAGGCCTCATTCCGGTTTCGTGGGCATGCCTCGATATCGTCCGCGTGGAAGGCGGCCTGTTGTTCTTCCCCTACGAAATGTCGAACGAAGACACGACGCCGTGGGAAGTTCGTGCCGACTGGACTGTCGATCTGTCCAAGCCGGATTTCATCGGCAAGAAGGCGCTGGAAGAAAAGAAGGGCAAGGAACGTTCGTTCGTGACTGGCCTTGAAGTCGATACCGATCGCGCTATCGAGCCCGGTGCGAAGATCACCGTCGACGGTAAGGAAGTCGGCGTCGTCACCAGCACGACCTACAGCAAGTATCTGATGAAATCGTTGGCAATGGCGCAGATCGAGCCGGCCTATACGAAGCTCGGAACGCAACTCGTCGTGCACGATAAGGGCGACTTCCCAGCGACCGTCGTTCGCATGCCGTTCTACGATCCGCTCCGTTTGCGCACGCATCCGCGCGAAGCGGCGTAACTCAATTTTCAACCAGGACTTGAACCCAAGTATTTGTCGGAAGGAAACCAACACATGGCAGAGCGTATCGCGATTATCGGCGCCGGCCCGAGCGGCATGGCAGTTTTGCGCGCATTCGAAAGCGCCCGGAAGAACGGCGCAGACATTCCGGAGATGGTCTGTTACGAGCGGCAGAAGGACTGCGGCGGCATCTGGAACTACACGTGGCGCACCGGCACCGACGAGTTCGGCGAGCCAGTTCATGCTTCGATGTATCGCTATCTGTGGTCGAACGGGCCGAAGGAAGCACTCGAATTCGCCGACTATTCTTTCGAAGAGCACTTCGGTCGGCCGATCCCGTCATTCCCGCCGCGCGCCGTGCTGCACGACTACATTAAGGGCCGCATCGAACGCAGCGGCATCATGCACTACATCAAGATGAGCCACACGGTTCGCTGGGTGAGCTACGACGAGACGACGCAGAAGTTCACGGTTTCCGTGAAGGATCTCGTCACCGACCAAATTTCGTCGTCGGAATTCGATTACGTCTTCTGCGGCAGCGGCCACTTCTCGACGCCGAACATTCCGGAATTTCCCGGCCTCACAAAGTTCCTCGGCCGTACGCTGCACTCGCACGACTTCCGCTCGGCGGATGAGTTTGCCGGCAAGGACGTGCTGTGCGTCGGCGCTAGCTACTCGTCGGAAGACATCGGCATTCAGTGCTACAAGTACGGCGCGAAGTCGGTGACGTTCTCCTACCGCACGCGGCCCATGGGCTTCAAATGGCCGGCGCGCATGGACGAGCGTCCGCTCCTTGAACGCGTGGAAGGCAAGACCGCCTTCTTCCAGGACGGCACGTCGAAGGATGTCGATGCGATCGTGCTGTGCACGGGCTATCTGCATCATCATCCGTTCATGGAAGATTCGCTGCGTCTCAAATCGCGCAACCGTCTCTATCCGCCGAACCTCTACAAGGGCATTTTCTGGATCGACAATCCGAAGCTGATGTACATCGGCATGCAGGATCAGTTCTACACATTCAACATGTTCGATGCTCAGGCTTGGTATGCCCGCGACGTCGTTCTCGGCCGCATCAAGCTGCCGCCGAAAGCCGATATGATCGACGACATCCACAAGTGGACGGAGATGGAAGAAGCCATTCCGGATGCAGAGGGCGCGATTGATTTCCAGACCGAATACATGCGCGATCTGCTCGCTCCGACCGACTATCCGCGCCTCGACGTCGACGCCGTGGCGAAGATGTTCAAGGAGTGGGAACACCACAAGATGGAAGACATCCTGACCTATCGTGACCGCTCGCACAAATCGGTGCTGACGGGCACGCAGGCGCCTGTCCATCATACGCCGTGGATGCGCGCACTTGATGACTCGATGGAAGCGTTCCTCAACCAGCCCGGAACGAAGATGGCTGCTGAGTAAGCCCTACTACGACACGCCAACGACCGATCGTGGACTGGCCGCAACGGAGCGGTCAGTCCACCGATCGTTTTCAGCGAGATGAGGACACCATGAGCGACAATGTTCTGACGTCCCCCGCACGACCCAAGCTTTTTGTTCCGGGCCAATCCTCACTGCTGCCCGGTGTCGAGCGTTATGTCTTGAAAGGTGGCGGCACGGCCGTCTACGAACTCGACAAGGGCGACCGCGTGGAAATCAGTCCGCTCGAAGGCGGACAGACCGTTGAGATCGCGGCTTTCGCACCGGGGGGAAAAAGTGATCTCGGCGCGATCGGCCTCAAAGGCGATGGAGCGCCCACCGGCATTCAAAAGGCGCTTGAATCCGACAGCGAGGATGCGCAGCGCGTTCGCTTCGGACTATTCCGGCGCGGCCTTGATCTCGGACGCGTCAAAGCTAAGCGCGTGCTTGGTCCAGATTCCGTTCCGGGCGACGTCGTTTCGCTGCAGGCTGAAAAACCGGTTCTCGTTGTTATCGGCGCACCGGCGGAGCCGATGATCGTCTGGGATCAGACGCCTGCGACCGACGTTCTTGTTTTCATTCAGCGCGCCAATCCGAAACTTCTGAACGAAGCAAGACTGCCCGATCCGATTGCCGAGCCGCGCCTCGACATTCGCATTAACATCGCAAGTGCGGAAAGCTTCGAGGTTCACGAAGGCGAGTACATTCAGATCATTGACGTCCAAGGCCGTCAGTGCTCCGACTTCCTAGCCTTCAACCGCAAAGAGCTCGACAGGGGCAATGTGCTTGGTCTCGACTCAACGACCACGCGCTCCATGACGGGCATGTCCTATCCGAAGCCTGGCCTGTTCTCGAAGTTCTTCGACCGCGATCGCAATCCTCTCGTCGAGGTCGTGCAGGACACAGTCGGACGGCACGACACGTTCAACCTCGCGTGCACGACGCGTTACTATGAAGATATGGGCTACTTCGGTCATCCGAACTGCTCGGACAACTTCAACGAGGCGCTGAAGGATTATCAGATCGGCAGCTATAAAGGCTGGCCCGCAATCAACTTCTTTTTCAACACCAACGTCGACTGCCATAACAACATATGGTCCGATGAACCGTGGTCGCGTCCAGGCGACTACGTGATGATGCGTGCGCTGACGGATCTCGTCTGCGGCACATCCTCCTGCCCGGCCGACATCGACCCGTCGAACGGCTGGAACCTCACTGAAATCCACGTTCGGGTCTACCCGAAGGACACCCCGTTCAAGCGCTCGATCGGATACAGAATGGCACCGGATGCTCCCATGCAGCTGACAAGAGAATCGGGATTTCACCCGCGCACGTCAGCCCTCACCCGCAACTTCGGCGACTATCGCGGCTTCTGGGTACCGCACTGCTACGCCAACGCCGGGGCCATTGAAGAATATTGGGCATGCCGCGAGCGGGCAGTCATCATGGACCTGTCGCCGCTGCGCAAGATGGAAGTACTCGGGCCGGATGCTGAGCAGTTCCTCAACGGCATCATCACGCGCGACGTGCGCAAGCTTGCAGTCGGTCAGATTTACTATACGCCGATGTGCTATGAGCACGGCGGCATGGTGGACGACGGCACGCTGTTCCGCTTGGGCGAAAACAACTTCCGCTGGATCGGTGGCGACGACGCGAGCCTCATCTGGCTGAAAGAACAGCTGGCGAAGACGAGCTACAAAGTAAACCTCAAGACAGCGACCAACGAACTCAATAACGTCGCCGTCCAAGGGCCGAAGTCGCGCGAGATCCTGGCGTCGATCGTCGAGACGGCGCCGAGCCGGCCGACGATGCAGGAGCTTGGGGTCTTCCGCTTCACAATCGGACGCATCGGCGGCGTTGCGGGCATTCCGGTGCTCGTGTCACGCACGGGCTATACCGGCGAACTCGGCTACGAGGTGTTCTGCCATCCGAAAGATGCGCCTGCGGTTTGGGATGCGATCATGACTGCGGGCGCGCCATTCAAGATCCAGCCGTTCGGTTTCGACGCGCTCGATATGGTGCGCATCGAAGCGGGCCTCGTGTTTGGTGGACATGACTTCGACTCGACGACCGATCCACTCGAAGCCGGCATCAGCTTTACGGTGCCGACAAAGAAGGAAGACGACTATATTGGCAAGGCCGCTATTGAGAACCGCCGCGCACATCCGCTGCGCAAACTGGTCGGTCTCGAAATCGAGGGCAACGAGAAGCCGTCGCACGGCGACCCAGTGTACATCGGCCGGGCACAGATTGGTATCGTGACGAGCGCGATGCGCTCGCCTCTATTGAAGAAGACGTTGGCGTTCGCACGTATCGAAGCCGTTCACGCCGCCAACGACACGGCCGTTGAAATCGGCCGCCTCGATGGCTTGCAGAAGCGCTTCAAGGCGAAAGTCGTGCCGTTCCCGTTCTACGATCCAAAGAAAGAACGCGTCCGGATGTGAAGCGCCACGCATAGCACGCATGCAAAACGCGGTTGGGATCACTCCCGGCCGCGTTTTTTAGGCCGTCCGTGTTGCGTCTCCCGTCTTCGAGGGCTAAACGCCCCGTAGCTCTGAGGAGAAGACATCGATGTTCAAAGCCATTCTCATTGAAAAAAGCAGCGAGCACTCAGGGCCCCGCCTCGCAGATGTCGACAAAGCGGCGCTGCCAGACGGCGAGGTAACTGTCCGCATCAGCCATTCGACGCTGAACTACAAGGACGGCCTTGCGATCACCGGCAAAATGCCGATCGTTCGCAGCTTCCCGATGGTACCCGGCATTGATTTCGCGGGCATCGTCGAAGACAGCGCAAACCCGCGCTTCAAAAAGGGCGAAGCGGTGCTTCTCAACGGCTTCGGCGTCGGCGAGAACCACTGGGGCGGCCTCACCGAATATGCGCGCGTCAAAAGCGATTGGCTAATCCCGCTTCCGCCGGGCATGACCGCCGCGCGCGCGATGGCGCTCGGCACTGCCGGATATACGGCGATGTTGTGCGTCATGGCGCTCGAGCGCCAAGGCGTGACGCCGGCGAAGGGCGAAGTGATCGTGACGGGGGCCGCTGGCGGCGTCGGCGGCGTTGCGGTGCTTCTTCTTTCGCGCCTTGGATACGAGGTCGCAGCCTCCACGGGCCGCATCGGAGAATCCGACTACCTCAGAGGCCTCGGCGCAAAAACGATCATCGACCGCAACGAACTGTCCTCACCCGGCCGCCCGCTGCAGAAGGCGCGATGGGCAGGCGCCGTCGACAGCGTCGGAAGTCACACCCTCGCAAACGTCTGTGCGCAAACAAAAGACGAAGGTGTCGTGACCGCCTGCGGCCTCGCGCAGGGGATGGATTTTCCTGCAACCGTCGCGCCGTTCATCCTGCGCGGGGTGACGCTTGTCGGCATCAACTCGGTCTACCGTTCGATTGCTGACCGCATCGAAGCCTGGAACCGTCTCACCGACGAGATCGACTTTGCCAAGCTCGATGCCATGACCAAGACAATTCCGCTTTCTGCTGCGATCGATGCCGCTCGCGATCTCATCGACGGCAAGATCCGCGGGCGCGTCGTCATCGACGTTTCCCGCTAGTTCCCTCCCTCCGCTTCGCAAGGATACCGCAATGCCCCTTCTTCGCTTCGACCTCATCAAAGGACGCACCGACGCCGAGCTTGCCTCACTGCTCGATGCTGCACATGACGCGATGCTCGAAGCCTTCAAGGTTCCGGTGCGCGACCGCTATCAGATCGTGCACGAGCACGAGCCAAGCCGCGTCCGCATTGAGGATACGGGCCTCGACATTCCGCGCACAGACAAGGTTGTTCTGGTCTCCGTGACGACGCGGCCTCGCACAACAGAGGAAAAGACGACGTTCTATCGCCTGCTGACCGAAGCGCTGTCGAAGCGTTGCGGCATCGCGCCGAGCGACGTGATGGTGAACTTCGTCACCAATACCGACGCCGACTGGTCGTTCGGCAATGGCGAGGCGCAATTTTTGACGGGCAAGCTCGGCGGCAAGCCGAAATAACAACTTCACGTCGCCCCCCTCATCTTAGCCCCCTCCCCGCGCGGGAGAAGGAATGAGAAGAACGAAAGGTACCGGAATGCATCTCGTGCACGATCCGAATGCGCCGGCGTCTCCTGCGATCACGTTCGATCAGTTTCTGACGGTCGATATTCGCGTCGGCACCGTGGTCGCAGCCGAGCCTTATCCGGAAGCGAAAAAACCGGCATTGAAACTGAAGATCGACTTCGGCGACGGCATCGGCATCAAGCAATCGAGTGCGCAGATCACGCGACACTACGATTGCGAGACGCTGATCGGGCGACAGGTGGCGGCGGTCGTGAATTTTCCGCCGCGCCAGATCGGCAAGTTCATGTCGGAAGTGCTGACGCTCGGCTTTCCCGACACAAACGGCGAAGTCGTGCTGTTCGCGCCCGACATCAAAGTGCCGAACGGGGCGCGGCTTTTCTAGACACGTCGTCCTCGAATGCGTGAGCATCGACAGCGCATTTGAGCATCCAACATAAAGTTCATCGGAGACGCCTATGTTTCGCGCCTCCGGCGAGGCTCACGCTGGATCCCCGGCCTTCGACGCGCCATTCGTCGCGCCCGGCCGGGGATGACGCAATCTATTTCTTCACATGCCCAATTGCCCACACATAGGCGGTGACGGCGTCCACCTGTGCATCAGTTAAGTCCACACCGCCTTTCGGTGGCATGGCGCCGGCGTGCTCTTTCGGCGTTTCGACGCCGTCCAGGATCGTCTTCTTGAGACCTGCAAGGCTACCGTCGCTCCAGAGCCATTTGCCGGCCGTCAAATCGGCGCCGACGGGACTGCCGACACCGCCCGCACCGTGGCAGCCTGCACACGTTGCGCCGGCTTCCTCGCCGTCGAAGATCTTCTTGCCGAGCGCGACTTGGTCGGCAGTCGCACCAGGCGGAACGGGAAGCGATGCCGCAACGCCTGCATCCGGATGAATGCCTTCCGGCGGCAGGACGTTCTTGTCGCCCGATGCCTGAGCCTGCACTTCGGGTGCGGCCTCAAGCTCTTTCGCGTTCGGATCGCCGACGTACGTGATGCGCCAGATGCGACCGGCGACGTCGTCCGAAACGTACAGCGCACCATCGGGTGCAACCGCGAGACCCGATGGACGGTGCGGCGCGCTGCCCGGATTTTTCTGGGTTCCCGCGAAGCCATCGGCGAAGACGATGAAGTTGCCCGTCGTCTTGCCGTCAGCGAACGGTTGGAAGACGACGTTGTAGCCACCCTGCGGACCTGGTGCGCGATTCCATGAGCCATGAAACGCAATGAACATGCCGCCGCGATAAGGCTCGGAGAATGCTGTCGCCTTGTAGATCTTCATGTCGTTCGGCGCCCAGTGAGCTGGGAAGACTGCAACGGGGCCGAGCTTGTCGGCACAAACGCCGACGGTCTTGCCGCCATCACCGCCGTATTCCGGCGCAAGGACAAGCTTCTTCTGGAAGCCGTCGTAATAGCAGTGCGGCCAGCCGTAATCACCGCCCGCTTTCAGTTCGACTACTTCTTCGGCCGGCAGATCGAAGCCCTGCTGCGCGGTATAGAGCTCGGGCCAATCTTCATGTAGCTGATCGCGGCCGTGCTGGGTGACGTAGAGCCTGCCCGCGGCATCGAAGTCGAAGCCTTCGCCATTGCGGATACCCGTCGCATAGCGCTCGGCGGGCGAAAATTTCTGATCGAGCTTGTTGGCGTCATACTTCCAGATGCCGGCGCGCGTCTCCTGCTCGATGCATGGCTCGTGGCCTTTCGAGTGCGGCATGCGATTTTTGATTTCGCATGTGTTCGTCGCCGAACCCATCTCTACGAAGAGGTTGCCATTTGCGTCGATGATGAATCCATGCATCGGATGATCGCCGGTGATCGGCATGCCCGACAGCACCGTTTCACCCTTGCCTTCCGGCGCGATCTCGCCGTCCTTCAGCGGATAGCGAACGATGCGATCGTTGATCTCGGCGTAAACGTAATTCTTATAGAGATAGATGCCGGTGCCGCCGTGGCCGCCTTCGGCCTGCGTTTCGCCGAAGCGCTTGATGACATCGGCCTTGCCAGTGCCTTTGCTATCCTTCAGCGCGACGAGAAAACCGCCCGGAGGCAAATCGTTGTTCTGATAGTAGCGTCCGCTCCACGTGTTGACATAGAGCGTACCGTCTTGTGACACGGCCATCTGGCGGGCATGGCCGACTTTGTCGGCGAAGATCGAAGCGCAGAAACCTTTCGGCAGACTGAGGCCGCCATTGTCTCCCGGACATTCGGCGGCACGCGACGATGTCGCCCCGACAAATGGTATGGCGAGCGCGAGCACAAACGCCATCGGTGCTGCAGACACCCATGTGCGTACGGTTGCAACAGGTTGCATGTTCATTCTCCTGGAAGTCCGACTGGAAGCCGAGGCCCATGAAGCCTCGGCGGTATTTACTTGCCGAGAGGAACCGGCACGGCCTGGAACGGCAGTTTCGGCGGTCCGTTCTCTTTGGCGCCGAAGAGATGTGCGAGTTGGCCCTCGCCGACCCAGACCGTATCGCCCACCCTCGCAACCGATGTCGGTCCGCTGAGGCCATCCTTCAAGGTTTCGATATCGACTTTATCACCGTTGACCGTCACGCGATCGACAGTGCCGCCACCTTCGGCCATCAGGAACGTGTTACCGTCGAGCGGACGGAGCGCATCAGGGTTCTGAATGGGCCTGGATGTTTCAAGCTTTGTGACGCTTCCCGGTGCGCCATTCTTCAACGTGACACGAAAGAATTCGTTGCCGCCATAGGTGTTGACGTAAAGATTGCCATCGCTGCCGAACGCAATGCCGTCAAGCCCCGCTCCGTTTTTCGGCGCGAGCAGATCGTTTTCGAGCCAGACATCAAGTTCCTTGGCGCCGGGCTTCAGGCGCAGGATTTGCGGTGCAGCCGTGTTCGTTACGTACATCGTGCCGTCAGATGCAATCACCATGTCGTTGCAGACATGGGCCTTGCCGGGAAATGCGGCGCTGAATTTCCCCTCCCCCGTCTTCAGATCGAAACCCTTCAGGTAAGCGCCGGGAACCGTGCTGGGTCCCGGGACGCCCATCGCCGATATGTCGTTTGAACAGACCCAGAGCGTGTTGGTTTTTTCGTCAACCAGAACGCCGAATGTGTTGCGCGTGCCGAATGCGCCAGGCTTGATCCACATCTCTGCTTTGGATTCGCCGGGCTTAACGCGCGCGACACCGCCTGACGCGATGCTGCTGATATAGATCGTGCCGTCAGACGACGCCGACATACTTTCCGGATAAGCTTGATCGCCGGGTATCTCGATCGGCTTCATGTCCCCTGCCATCGCCGAAGCAGCGACAGCAGATGAACAAACGATGGCGAGGGCTGCGAGACAGCCCTTTGGCTTCCGTGACCTCATGCTTCCTCCAAGGCGCCTTGGCGTTTCCATTCGGAACGCGCATTTTTATTTAAATTATACTCGACATTTATATCAGCTAGAACGAGCCGCTTAACAAAAAACGCAAATCGTCGAAGAACGATCCCTCAGTGGGTGAGCAATTCGACTTCCTTTTGTGCAGCCATCGCCAGCGATTCCGACATTTCGTCTGCTTTCTTTCGCGGCAAGGAGAAGCTGACACCGAAGCCGTCCGAGGTCTTCAAGGTCACGATCAAGAGAGACGGATCGAGCGCCTGCTCAACCAACCATGACGCCAGCGGATACGTGAAACGGCAGCTCGCATCGCCATATTGGACTTGGATCGCAGCATCGATGAGGTTCGGCAACGACATGGCCAGCATTCCGAGCTGCGCCACCTGAAGATTGACGGCCGCGGGCATTCCCTTCGTATCAACGACATGAAGCGTCACGCTGCGGCCGTCTGTTTCAACGTTGAATTGCGTCAGATCCTGCACGTCGATGCGCATGCGCCGCTTCCCATACGTCGTTCAGCTACGATTGATGGCTGCTTCCGTTATAGTCTTTCAACTATTTCGAATCCATCGCAATCTCGCGGCTCCCGGTGGACGAAAACCGCGTGTCACCTCCGGCACAGCAGTTTCGCAAACTTCGGCATAAACGAGCGGACGCTGCGCAACTGTGGTATTCAGCAAGCGCATAGCGTTTCGGATTCATTGATCCTGGAGCCGTGACATGCCGCGATCTTCGTTGATGTCGTTTGCATTCGCCTTCACCGCAGTGAGTGCCGGTTCGCTGGCGGCTTTTTCTTTGCCGGCATTCGCGGCATCCGGAGATCGGATCGGCGATGCGGTCGTGATCACCAACATCGTCATGGCGGATTTCGCCAAAGAAGAGCGTCGCCTCGCGCGCGGCGACGATGTCCGGCAGGACGAGATCATTGAGGTCAACACCGACGCTCAAGGCGAGTTCAAGCTCGACGACGACACGAAGCTCGCGCTCGGCCCCGGCTCTCGCCTCGTGCTCGACAGGTTCGTCTACGACAGCGACAAGAAATCCGGCTCGATCATCCTGAACATGGCGAAGGGCGCCTTCCGCTTCATTACCGGCGTCGCGACGAAGCCAACCTATATCATCAACACGCCGAATGCATCGATCACCGTCCGCGGGACCATCTTCGACGTTTACGTATTGCCGGACAAATCGGTGTGGGTGCTGCTGCATGAAGGCGCCATCGAAGCGACCGGAAAGAGAAACGTGTGCCGCGTGCTCGACCGTCCGGGCCAGATGATGCACATCGGCGCGAACGGCGCCGTGACCGGGCCGTTCAACTGGTCGAAAATGCCGGATAGTAAAGCGGTTGCGTTCGACACCGCGTTCCCGTTCGTGATCAACACGCCGTCGATCGATCCTAATCCGCTGCTGTCACGCGCGCAGATCATCGAAGCGAACTTTGCGGACGAGCCGGATCAGAAGTGCCTCAATCCGCACCTGCAGATCATCCCGACCAAGCCGATCAAGACGAAGAAGGCTGAGAAGCCCAGAAAGACGCCGCCGAAGAAGAAGGTCGCAACGCGCAAGCCGAGGAATGGTGACGGCGCGTACGGTGGCGGCTGCGATGGATGCATGACCGGAATGGGCATCGCCATCGGCGGCGGCATGGGCGGATTCGGTGGCGGCCGTCGCGGCGGATCCGATGGCGGTGGGTATGGCGGCAATCGCGGCCGTTGAGCAGGAGCGTCTCGACGCGCGGCTCGGCCTTTAGCTGCGCGCCGTCCCGTCCGCGAGGGACTTGCGGTAGTAGTCCGCCATGCCGCCCGATGCGTACTGCAAACAATTGGCGATAGCGACGTGTATCCGATCTCCATCACCGTCGCTTTTTGCGGACAGAAAAGCTGCGTGCGCCGTTTCCCAGCGACGAAAATCTTCTGAACGTGCAAACGCTTCGTCGCCGAGCAACGCAAAGATGATTTCGGGCCGGTCCTTGCCGCGCGGCGTTACGGCGCCGAGTTCAAGCAACGCAAATTGTGGCGCTTCGGCTGCCGTCCGCTCGCCGACGATGATACCGGCTGCATATGTCTTCGTAGCTTTTTCGAACCGGGCAGCAACGTTCACGACATCGCCCAAAACGGAATAGTCGAAGCGCTGCGGCGAGCCGACGTTCCCGACGACGCATTCGCCCGTGTTCAGGCCGATACCGATGCGAACCGGGACGAAGGGTTGGCCGCCGACCAGGCATTCGGCTTCCAACGCTGCATTTAAGCGCGCCAGAGCATCCAGCATCGCTAACGCCGTGCGGCAGGCATTGGCAGCGTGCGCGGGATCGGGCAACGGTGCATTCCAAAAGGCCATGACGGCATCGCCCATGAATTTGTCGATGGTGCCGTTGTGCTTCAGGATTTCGTCCGTCAGCGGCGTAAAGAGTCGATTGACGAACCGGATCAATTCCTCCGCGCGCATGCCTTCCGATATTTTCGAGAAGCCGCGCACGTCGGCAAAAAGCAGCGTCACCTTACGCGTCTCGCCGCCGAGCTTCAGCTTGTCGCGGTTGCGCGCCAGTTCCTCGACCAGCGGTGCTGCAACGTAGTGTCCGAATGCGGATCGAATCTCGGCGCGCTGCATCTCCGATTTGAGATAACTCGTCAACGAGACACCGAGATAGAGCAACGCAACTGAGAGAGACGGATAGACGGGGTCGAACAGCATGCCCATGTACGCATAATCGAACCACGATATAGCGACGATCAGCGCGATCGCACTTGCGCCGACGATGGCGGCGACAAGCGCGCCGGAGCGTTCGATCAGCCATGCGACGAAGCCGCCGACAAGCAGGATGAATGCGATCTCAGCGCCGGTCGCGTAAGCCGGCCGCACGAGGTGATCACCTGACAGAATTTGTTCCAAAGCTTGGGCATGGATTTCGACGCCCGGAACGGCAACGTCGAGCGGTGTGGCGCGCAAATCGAGCAGGCCTGTCGCCGTTGCGCCGATGATGACGTAGCGGCCTTTCACGTCCGCCGGATCGAATGTGCCGTCCAAGATCTTGAGAGCCGAAATCTCGCGGCGCGGATCGCTGCGCGAGAATTTCAGCCAAAGCTCGCCGCGTCCGTCGGTCGGCAGAACGGCCTGGCCGACGCGAATGCTGTCGATCCCGGTCTGCTGTCCGAAGGCCAGCACGCCACTGCCTCCCGACGACTTGATGAAAATCGTCGATTGGCCGGTGCCGACGCGAAAGGCTTCCAGCGCCAGCGATGGGTAAAGCGCGCCGGAGATCGAAACGAGCAACGGAATGCGGCGCACGACCTGATCGCTGGACGGCAGCCAGTTGACGGCGCCAATCCCGCGTGCAGCTTTCGTCAGCTCTGGTCGGTTCTCAACCCCGCCGGAGAAGGCGTGAACGAAAGCCGCCGGATCATCGCCCGCGAACGATATTGCACCGGGGTAGCGGCCGATCCCCTGCTTCCGCGCGCGGCCGTTGTCACCAGCGATGCCGAGCACGACGGGCGCCGGTGCGATGGCCTTGGCGAGAATTTCATCGTTCGAAGGCAGGTCTGCCAGTTCGGACGCGAGTCCCGTCGCCCGCGGATTGCTTGCCAGGGCTTCAGCAATCACGTCGGGCGACAGCCGGTCGGGCTCGGCGAGGACCATGTCGAACGTGATCGAGGCAGCTCCAGCGGCGGCAAGCTTCGTGACAATGGCGGCGAGCCGATCGCGCGGCCAGGGCCATTGTCCGATGCGCGCGAGAGACGCTTCGTCGATCGCGACGATCCGAACCGGAAAAGATGTATCCAGGGTACGCGGGGCGCTACGAAGGTAGGTATCGAAGACCGACAACCGGAGCCGCGCGACCGGCTCGGGGTCGGCGATGCGAATCGCGACGCAAGCGGTTAACAGGATCGCGGCGATGACCAGAGCGAGCGGAAGGCGATTCGATCCGGCAGTCATGCTCCGATCCAGGTTTTGCCCCACGGCAAAAGCCGCGGCATGGTCCTCAGCTTAACGCATTCATCCGGCGTGGAACTTTGGTCGGCGCGTGCGGTATTAGGACGGAAAGACATGTGCACAAGATACGCGAACTCTCCTAAGCCAAGCGGGTGACTGAACGTTCATTTTTTGGGCTTGCTCACGCCCATATTCCGAATAGTCTTAAAACTATCACAAATCCGCATACGGCGGATTTTTCATTGTGGGATGGGGCAAATTGGAAAATAGAACATTAGCCCTTGGAAGGCGCCTCGGAATTCACTCCGGTTTCGTAACAGCGTTGTTTGCAGCCCTCCTCCTGGGAACGCCGGACGTCAGCCGGGCGGAGATTGGTTCGGACGAGCCGCGGGTCGACGCCCTGCAGCCGCCGGAAGATCCGCGCGACGTCGCGGATAAGGATTTTCCCTATGAGTTACGCAAGGTTGCCGACAAGCTCGAAAGCCCTTGGTCGATGGCCTTCCTGCCCGACGGCCGCATGCTCGTCACCGAGCGGCCAGGCCGGTTACGCGTCGTCATCGGCGATCAATTACAGTCGCAGCCGATTTCCGGCGTACCGACAGTTCTGTGCTGCAGCCATTCGGGATTGCTCGACGTTTTGGTCGATCCCGATTTCTCCGACAATCACCGTCTATTCCTGACCTATATGCACGGGACTGCGGAAGCCGGCACAATCCGTATTATGAGTGCCACACTCAACGGCAATTCCCTTATCGACAATCGGGTTATTTTCGAAAGCCGGCCGGCTGCGAAGGGCCTCGATCAGATCGGCGGCCGCCTTGCGTTCGGTCCGGACCATAAGCTCTATCTGACGATCGGCGATCGTTTCCAGATGGAGCGGGCGCAGAACCTGCTGGACGACGGCGGCAAGATCATCCGCATCAATGTCGACGGCTCGATCCCGGAGGACAATCCGTTCGTTGGACGCGCCGATGCACTACCGGAGATCTACAGCTACGGCCACCGCAACCCCCAGGGCATCATCGGCAATGTCGGCGACGGTCAGATCTGGGCGATCGAGCAAGGCCCGAAGGGCGGCGATGAACTCAACCTTATCAAATCCGGCGGCAATTACGGCTGGCCGCTCGTGACCTACGGCACCAACTACGACGACACCATCATCTCGGATAAGACATCAGCTCCTGGGCTGATCGACCCTGTCCACTACTGGGTGCCTTCGGTCGCCGCCGCGAGCCTCGTTTCCTATTACGGGAATATCATGCCGGACGACTGGCGTGGCGACTTCCTGATTGGCTCGCTTGCGGGCGAATGCCTAATCCGGCTGCACATCGACTCCGGCCGCGTCGTGAAAGAAGAGCGCTACCTGCATCACACGATGGGGCGCATCCGCGACGTCGCAATCGGGCCCGATGGCTATATCTACCTGCTGCAGGATAGCAGCGAGGCGGCCCTTTTCCGGCTCGAGCCAACCACCGATCTGCTCGCCAGGATGAAGCCGCAGTAAGACTGCGCCGCGGCACGCTGTCAGATGTCAAGAAATCGTACGGGCCGGATCAAACGATCCGGCCCGTTTCTGTTACACCCGCTCAGCCAAAACGACTACGACAAGGAGTGTTGACGATGGCAGACCGGCTCAAAGGCAAGATCGCGATCATCTCAGGCGGCTCGACGGGAATGGGCGGGGCGTCGTCGCTGCTGTTCGCGGCCGAAGGCGCCACGGTCGGCGTTATCGACCGGAGGGAGGAAGAAGGACGAGCCATCGTCGATCAGATCAACAACGCCGGGGGCAAGGCGGTATTCGCGGCTGCGGACGTCGCGGATGAAGGCCAGGTCAACGACGCCGTCGCCAAGGTGACGTCGGCCATTGGGCAGGCGAACGTGCTGTTCAATCACGCGGGCACGATCATCATCAAGCCGTTCCTCGAAATGACGCTGAAGGAATGGGAATGGCTGATGGGCATCAACGTCACGAGCATGTTCCTCATGACGAAGGCTGTCCTGCCGGGCATGATCGAAATGGGCGGCGGCTCCATCGTGTGCACATCGTCGATTTCGGCGATCGCGGCGACGCCGCTGGAGACGGCTTACAATACGTCGAAAGCTGCCTGCCACATGTTCGCGCGGTCGATTGCGGTCGAATATCGCGACAAGGGCATTCGCTGCAACGCTGTTGCACCGGGCTTCGTCGCGACGCCACACGGACTGCGCGAAGTGGCGGAGCTGCAAAAGCTCGGCGTTGACGCATCAGAGGAAGCGCTCGCCGTGCAGCAGGGCCGTCTTTGCAAGCCGGAAGAAGTCGCCAACGCAGCTCTCTTCCTTGCCAGCGACGAAGCGAGCTTCGTCAACGGCGCGTCTATCTTCGTCGATAACTGCTTTACGGCGGTGTGAAGTTTTTCCTAGGCGTTGGCGGTCCTGCAATGCGGGGGCGCCAACGCTGAGGACTTAACGGGAAGACCGCACGGAGGAACGATCCCCTTTTGCATCGTCTTGCCGATGTGACCGCCTCGGATAAAGGTCGTCACACGCGATCTTGAGGCTTCAATAGATTTTCAATCTTCGTTGGAACCGCACCAAAATTGTCGCGGCCATATATAATACTTTTTTCGTAGACAATATGGCTCGATCTCTTAACATTCGGTCTAGGCTGGCTCGCCTTGAGAGGTGATGTGTGCCTGGGGAAGCATCGACGCCGGGGGGCTCGAGGGGAAATGCGCGTGTCTGTTGCCGCCGTTTTGGCGGGCGAAGTTTTGTTGTCTGCATCCACGGCAGGTGCTCAACAAGCGAACCAAATTGTTTCACCCGAACCGGCGCCTCCGTCAGCCAGTTCGACGACCGCTCCAGCAGCCACTACGCTGCCAGAGGTCACGGTCGAAGCCAAGCCTGTAGAGAAACAACCGCAGCCGAAAAAGCATACGGCAAAGCCGACGAAAAAAACTGCGGCTGCCGCACCGAAAAACCCGGCCACAGAGCCGCTTCCCTCGGTTCCGGGAACGGCGATCATCGATAATTTGCCTCCCGCGTATGCCGGCGGTCAGGTGGCGAGCGGCGCGCAACTGGGCATTCTCGGCAACCGGGATGTCATGGACGCGCCTTTCAGCGTAACCAGCTATACTGAAGATTATCTGCGCGATCAGCAGGCCTCGACCCTTGCAGATGTGGTCGACACCGATCCCTCAGTGCGAATCAACAACCACGGACGGGGAAGCAACAATGGTGGCGGCGACGTCTTTACCATTCGCGGCTTTACCGTTCCGAACAGCGACACATCTTTCAATGGTTTGTACGGCGTCCTGCCGGTTGGAACCATCTCTCTATCGGGCGTGGAGCGGGTCGAAATATTCAAGGGCCCAAATGCCATGCTCAACGGCATGTCACCGAGCGGCGGCGTTGGCGGTACCATTAATATTGTCCCGAAGCGTGCGGGCGATGAACCGCTCACGCGCCTGACAACCGGCTTTGAGAGTTCGGGATCGGGGAGCGCAGAATTGGACGTCGGACGGCGGTACGGCACTGGCAAAGAATTCGGGGTGCGCTTCAACGGTCTCTATCAGAATGGCGATACCGCAGTTGACGATCAGACGAACGAAGTCCAATCGGCGACGCTCGGCTTGGATTTCCGCGGCAGCGCCGTGCGCCTTTCAGCAGATCTTGGATACCAGAAAGATCGCACCGACGTTCCAAGCAGTTGGGGTGGCGGCCTAAGAATTGGTGGCGGCGTCACGCATATTCCGGACGCCCCCAATGCCAGCAACCGAACGGCGCAGCTCTGGGAATATATCGACAATGAGGATCTCTACGGCGTCGTCCGTGGTGAGGTCGACGTCACGCGGGACATTACCGTCTATGCCGCCGCAGGCGGGCGAACCAACGACCAAGCCGATCTGCGCACCAGTTCCAGGCTCAACGACAATTCCGGCTCGCTTCTGACGCAGATTCTAAACTATCCGCAGTATTCAGACAGCGAGTCCTACCAGGGCGGCATCAAAGGCGTTCTGCGTTTCGGAAGCGTGCGGCACGAATGGAATATCGGCGCGACACGACTGAGCAGCGAGGTCGGATACGGCCTGGACGTCCTGGGCGGCGGTCTCTCCGATCTCTATCACGTTGCGGAGATTCCAAAGCCGGATACATCGAGCCTTTCCGACGCTCGAAAGAACGCCAGCACCGATCTCACCTCCGTCGCCTTTGCCGACACGATGGTGTTCGCCGATGACCGGGTGTGGTTGACCTTGGGCGTTCGCCGCCAATACGTCGATCAAGACAATTACGATGTCACAAGCGGTGCGCGGACATCAACCTACGACGAATCCGCAACGACGCCATCCGTGGGTCTCGTGGTGAAGCCCTGGCACAACGTCTCGCTTTATGGAAACTATATCGAGGGTCTTACCCAAGGCATGACCGCGCCTGCGGGAACCGAAAATGCCGGAGAAGTCTTTCCCCCGACCAAGACGAGGCAAGCCGAGGCGGGCGTAAAGGTCGATTTCGGCAAGGTCACCGGGACCCTCGGCGTGTTTCGGATCGAACAGCCGAACGCGATTACCATCCCCGGCTCGACGTCCGCATCGACCATTTACACGATCGATGGACAGCAACTTAACAAAGGCGTGGAATTCAACGTCTTTGGAGAACTGACGCCGAGCATCCGCTTGCTTGGCGGCGTGACATATCTCGATCCGGAGCAGACAAAGACACAAGGCGGTCTAAACGACGGGAAAGACGCGATCGGCGTCGCGAACTGGAACGGTAACGTCGGGGTGGAATGGGATCCCTACTTCGCCAAGGGCGTAACGTTAAGTGCCAGGTCGGTCATTACCGGCACGCAATATGCCGACGCGGCAAACAAGCTTGAGCTTCCCGCTTGGGCGAGGCTCGATCTCGGCGTCCGCTACAAGCTCGAAGACCGTCCAATCGAATTTCGCGCCAACGTCTACAATGTGCTCGATACCAACTATTGGGAAACGGCAGATCCGTCGACGGGATTGCGCCTTGGCGCGCCGCGGACATTCATCCTCTCGATGTCGACGGAGTTCTAGCTTCGACAAAGCCGAAGATGTCAGCAATTACTTGATCAGCTCGGGGCCTTTCTGGCCTTCGATCAGGAACTGAGATTCGTCCTTGAGGTTCACGCCCGTCAGGCCGCGACGGAAGGCTTCGCGCAGGAGCCATGCGGTCTTGAAGGCGCCTTCCTCATAGGATAGTCCGCGCTGGCGCACGTTCGAGATGCAGTTGCGGTCGGCGTCTTTGATGCCGACGCGCGGCGAGAAGGTGATGTAGACACCGAGGCTGTCGGGCGACGATAAGCCGGGACGCTCGCCGATCAGCACGAGCACGGCTTTGCCGCCGAGGATCTCTCCGGCTTCGTCGCCGAGCGCCACGCGCGCGTCATCGGCAAGCAAGATCGGCGACAGTTTCCAGCCGGCTTTGACGACATGCGGCAGGAGGGCCGCCATATAGGGAATGGTATTGGCGGAAACTGCCATCGACGACAGCCCGTCGCCGACGAGGACGACGAGATCGGGCCGGCCATCCTCCATTTCGGCAGCGCGCATCAGCGCCTCGCGCGAGTGATCGGACAATTTGCGACCGAGGTCCGGGCGGCGGAGATATTCCGAACGGTCGTGCGTGGCGCTGCCGACGCGAAGCGTGGAAAGACCGAGATCGGCTAAGCCTTTTTCGATCGGCGTCCAGTCGATCGGTGTCGTCACGGCGTCGCGCGCCATGGCGTGAGACAATGCGAAGTCCAAGACTTCGTGCGTCGGCATCGCCGAACCCGAGCGGCCGAGGCCGATGCGTGCGTCCGTGAACTGTTTGAGATTGGCCCAGGGATCCGCTGTCATGTTACGCCGCCAATGCTTGAGCGTGGGTGAGAAGCGGATTGCCCGGACGATGCGGTGCGAGGTGACCTTTCGCATCGGTGACGCCGATCTTCGTCAGCCAGGCGTCGAACTCGGGCGCGCGTTTCAGGCCCAGCGCCTCGCGCACATAGAGCGCATCGTGGAATGAGGTCGACTGGTAGTTCAGCATGATGTCGTCGGCGCCCGGAATACCCATGATGAAGTTGACGCCGGCAGCGCCGAGCATCATCAGCAGGATGTCCATGTCGTCCTGATCGGCTTCGGCGTGGTTGGTGTAGCAGATATCGCAGCCCATCGGCAGGCCAAGCAGCTTGCCGCAGAAATGGTCCTCGAGGCCGGCGCGGATGATCTCCTTGCCATTGTAGAGATATTCCGGGCCGATGAAGCCGACGACGGTATTGACGAGCAGCGGCTTGAACTGACGCGCGACGGCGTAGGCGCGGGCCTCGAGCGTCTGCTGATCGCAGCCGTGATGCGCGTCGGCCGAGAGCGCCGATCCCTGCCCCGTCTCGAAATACATGCAGTTGTCGCCGACGGTGCCGCGCTTCAGGCTCAAAGCGGCTTCGCGGCCTTCCTGCAAATGCGAGAGCTTTACGCCGAAGCTATCGTTGACGCCCTGCGTGCCGCCGATCGACTGGAAGACGAGATCGACAGGCGCGCCCTTGGCGATGGCGTCGATCGTCGTCGTCACGTGTGTCAGCACGCAGCTCTGGGTCGGGATTTCGAAGCGGCGGATGACGTCGTCCATCATCACCAGAAGATCGGTGATGGCGCCGATGTTGTCGCTCGCCGGATTGATGCCGATGACGGCATCACCGCAGCCGTACATCAAGCCGTCGACCATCGACGCGGCGATGCCTTTCTTGTCGTCGGTGGGATGGTTGGGTTGCAGACGCACGGACATGTGTCCGGGCAAACCAATCGTATCGCGGAACTTCGTGATGACGTGCGCCTTCTTGGCGCCGAGCACGAGGTCCTGGTTGCGCATGATCTTCGAGACGGCAGCGACCATTTCCGGCGTCAGGCCCGGCGCCAGCGCGGAGACCTTCTCCGGCGTCGCCTTCTCTGACAGCAGCCAATCGCGGAATTCGCCGACCGTCATATGAGAAACCGGCGCGAACGCCGCGCCATCATGTGTGTCGACGATGAGGCGCGTGACGTCATCGTCTTCGTAGGGAATGATGGTTTCGTTGAGGAACTGCTTCAGCGGCACGTCGGCGAGCGCCATCTTGGCGGCGACGTTCTCGGCGGCGGACTTTGCCGCGACACCCGCCAGCACGTCGCCAGAGCGCGGCGGCGTGGCTTTCGCCAACAGCTCTTTCAGGGATGAAAACGTGTAGGTCGTTCCGCCCGCGTGCACCCGATACATGGCCGCTCTCCCAATCTCGCCGGTTGCTCGTTCAATAATGTCCTTCAATCAGCGGCTTGCAAGCATCAAATGGTGCCACCCGCCGCCCAATCAGGGAGCAGCTTCGCTCATGCACACTTGGAGTCGCACTCGACGATCGGTTTCGGACGGGGTTTGAGCTTCGCGAGATCTGCGACGCCTGCGATGAAGACGTCCATAGAGTCTTCGAACGCAAGGCTCGGATCGAGCGTCTTCAGAACAGGAATGAGGTCTTGCGTGGCGTGATACATAGTCGGATCGAGCGCACTCAACTCGGTCTCTTCCGCCGGGCCGATCGCGCGCAGAAGGCCCTCTGCCTCGGCCAACGCAAATCCCAGAACGAATGCATAGAAAGCAAGGCCAAGGCCTGCCGCCGCAGTATCGGTCAACCCCGCACGACGCAGGGCACAGTAGACGATCTCACTCGAAATGTGGTCCGCAGGACCGGTTGCGTTGTAGCGAAAATGCAGCGGAAAAACCCGAGGATGATGATGCGCCAGCATCCGGTAGGCCTTTCCGACGGCCCTTAGGTCGTCGCGCCAGTTCGCGGTCGCCGTCGGCATCTCAACGCTTCGAAGTCCATGATCGGCGATGGCTCGCAACAGCTCATCCTTCGAGCCGAAGTGATGCAGAACGGTCATCGGGTCGACACCGACGATCGCCGCTACCTTACGAATGGAAAACGCAGCTTCCCCGACCTCGGCAAACAAATCGAACGCCGCCTGAAGGATCTCGGATTTCTCAACGCCCCGCCGTGCCCGCGATTTTGGCTCAGTCATCCGTCCAGCCCCTTGACTTCTACACTGTAGACTTTACACTCGAAGCGTTCTAAGAAGCAAGACGCCTTCGTGTCAATGGTTGAGTGTCGAAGCTAGGCGCGGGTCGTGCTTGCCCCAGGGAACGTCGCGTATGACACTGTTGCATATCGGGTTTCCGGCTTATTACGATGGCGGTGATATCGCTCACTGCCGCGAGGTGCCGCGTCCCATGTGCAGCATTCCCCATCCCAAGCGCGAGCTTTTGAAGCTCTGCGCGCGCATCGGCTACACGCCGCACTGAACTCTCCGAGCGCTCAGTTCTCAGCAGGCCCTCAAGGCCTGCTCATTCCCATTTTTCTTTTGCTGGAGGCTTCCTCGTGTCCAACCGTATTCAGACGCAACAGATCCAACAACTCGATGCGCAGCACCATCTGCATCCCTTCTCCGATCATCAGTCGCTGAGAGGCAGCGGCAGCGTCCGTGTCATCGTCAAAGGTGAAGGTCCGTATGTGATCGACAGCGAGGGCCATCGCATTCTCGACGGCATGGCCGGCCTTTGGACGACGAACATCGGCTATGGCAACAAAGAGCTGGCGCAGGCCGCTTACGATCAGATGGTCGAACTGCCGTTCTACAATACCTTCTTCAAGACGACGCACCCGCCGGTCGTCGAGCTGGCGCGCAAGCTGGCCGAGATCGCACCGGCGCATCTCAATCAGGTGTTCTTCGGTTCGTCGGGCTCGGAATCGAACGACACGGCGATCCGCCTGATCCGTCATTACTGGGTGCTCAAGGGCGAGCCGAAGCGGCGCATCATCATCAGCCGGGAGAACGCCTATCACGGCTCGACCATTGCGGCGGGCTCGATGGGCGGCATGAGCCACGTGCATGCGCACAGCTATCCAGTCTATGAGGGCTTCCGCCACGTCATGGACCCGTACTGGTACGGCGACTCGTTCCCCGGCGAGACGCCGGAAGCGTTCGGCCTGCGTGCTGCACGGGCTATTGAAGAAGAAATTCTGCGTTGCGGGCCGGAGAACGTCGCGGCGTTCGCGGGCGAACCGGTTCAGGGCGCAGGCGGCGTGAAAATCGCGCCGTCGACCTACTGGCCGGAGGTTCAGCGCATCGTCGACAAGTACGGCATCCTCTTGCTGGCCGACGAAGTCATCACCGGCTTCGGACGCCTCGGCACGTGGTTCGCCTCGGATTTCTACGGCATCCGGCCCAATATCATCACCTTCGCGAAGGCGGCGACGTCGGGCTACATCCCGCTGTCGGGCGTGCTCGTCGACGACAAAATCGTCGAAGCGCTGATGGCCAAGGACGACGATTTCAACCACGGCTACACGTTCTCGGGCCATCCGGTGGCGTGCGCTGTCGCGCTGAAGAACCTGGAGATCATGGAGCGCGACCGACTCGTTCCTAAGGTGAAGGAATTCACCGGCCCGGCTCTGGCGAAGCTGTTCGATCGCTTCAAGGATCATCCGCTCGTCGGCGAGGTTCGCACGGTCGGCATGATGGGCGCGATCGAACTCGTGGCGGATAAGAAAACGCGCCGCCGCTTCGATAACCTCGGCCGCGTCGGTCTTATCTGTCGCGATCATTTCTTCCGGGAAGGCTTCATCATGCGGGCCGTCTGGGACACGATGGTGTGCGCGCCGCCGCTGACCTGGGAAGAGCAGCAGTTCGAGGAAGCGGGCCGCGTGATCCAGAAGGCGCTCGATCAGACGCTTTCGGCAGTCCAGGGAGAAATGGCGGCATGAGGCGGCCCGTCGTCGTCATACCCTGCAGTACAGAGACGGTCAGCGGACTGACCTCGGACGCGGCGGGGCGGAAATATTCCGCCGCCGTGGCCGAGGGCGCCGACTGCCAGCCGTTGCTGCTGCCGGTCGGCAAGAACCTTTCCGACATCGGCTCCGTTCTCGATGTTGCCTCGGGCATTTTGCTGACGGGCGCCATCTCGAACGTGCACCCTGAAAACTACGGCCTCGAAGAGCCCGTTCTGCCTGACGCCATCGACCGTGACCGGGATGCGGTGACGCTGCCGCTTATCCGCGCGGCGGTCGAACGCAAGGTGCCGATCATGGCGATTTGCCGAGGCTTTCAAGAGTTGAACGTCGCGCTTGGCGGCTCTCTGCACCAGGCGGTTCATACCGTCGACGGCTATGCCGACCATCGCGAGCCGAAGGTGACGGACTTCGACGTGATGTTCGCGCCGCGCCACCCGGTGACGCTCAAGGGCGAGCTCAAGGCGTGGCTCGGCCAGGACCAGATCATCGTCAACTCGCTGCACGGGCAAGGCATCCGCGATCTCGCCAAGCCGCTCGTTGCGGAAGCGTTCGCTGAGGATGGCCTGGTCGAAGCCGCCCGCGTCGCAGCCGGCAATCCATTCTCTCTCGGTGTGCAGTGGCACCCCGAATGGCAATACACATCCAATCCAGCATCCCTGGCGCTGTTCCGCCGCTTCGGCGACGCCGCGAGAGGTATGATCGCGAAAGGCCAGGCCGCATGACCGATACATTCATTTCCGTCGAAGAAGCTGCAGCGTTCCTTGATGCCAATCCAAGCGTGTCTTGGATCGACATTCTGCTGTTCGACATGAACGGCATGCCGCGGGGCAAGCGCATCCGGCGCGGCGATCTCGTCAGCATTGCGCGGAACGGGCTGCTGCTTCCGGCGTCCGTTTACGTGCTCGATCCGCGCGGCAATTCGATCGCCGAGACAGGCCGGCTCTGGGAGACGGGCGATCACGACATTCCGTTCCGCGTGCTGTCCGGCACGCTGAAGCCGGTGCCCGTCGGTAAGGGCTCGCACGGTCAAGCGGTGATGGTGCCTGTCGATCTTTGCGATATGGATCCGCGCGGTGTGCTGGCCACTCAGGTGTCGCGATTTGCGGATGCCGGGCAGAAGCCCATCGTCGCGGTCGAACTCGAATTCTACGTGACAAAGCGCACGCCGGACGGCGTTTTCAGCCTCGTGACGCCGTCCGGCCTCTCCGCCGATCCCGAACGGCCGATGACGTTCGGCTTTGAGGAAATGGACACGCTCGGACCGTTCATCGATGACGTCTATCGCATCGCTGAGGCACAAGGGCTGCCGCTCGACGCGGTTATGCAGGAGTCCGGCCCTGGTCAATTCGAGATCAATCTGAAGCACAGCGAGGCCATGACGGCAGCGCTCGATGGCGTGCTCTTAAAGCGCGCGGTCAAGGCGGCTGCTCATGCGCACGATCTCGAAGCGACGTTCATGGCGAAGCCGCACCACGACTGGACGGGCTCCGGAATGCACGTTCACGTCAGCTTGATCGATAAGCAGGGCAACAACCTGTTCGCGGGCGATCCGATGGCGCCAATGTTCCGGCAGGCGATCGGCGGGTTGCGGACATCCATGCCGGACTTCATGGCGGTGTGGGCACAGTCAGCGAACGCATATCGCCGCTACGTGCCTGAATCCTATGTGCCGATGTCGGCGCACTGGGGCTTCAACAATCGCACAGTGGCGCTCCGCGTGCCGTGCTGCTCGGGGCCTGCGACGCGCATCGAACATCGCGTCTCGGGTGCCGACGCCAATCCGTTCCTCGTCATCGCAAGTATCCTGGCGGGCGTCCGCCATGGCATCACCAACGGCGTCGACCCGGGGCAGCATGCGGAAGGCAACGCGGAAGAACTCGACGGCAACGAACTGCCGACCGCCTGGGTGAACGCGCTGCAGACATTCCGCACCTCCGACATCGTGCGCGAGGCTTTCGGCGCAGCATTCCAAGACGTCTACTATCGCTTGAAAGAGACCGAACGCATCAGTTTCGAGCGTGTCGTTACTGCGCTCGACTATGAATGGTACGCTCAAGTTGCATAAGGCTTTACGGTCATGACATCGCTTGCACACTTCGAAGCCGTTGCCGGATCGATCAAAATTCCGAGCGAAGCCGTCATCGACGGCAAGCTGACGGAGAGCGTTTCCGGCAGAACGTTCGCCAACATCTCACCGCGCGACGGGCGCGTCCTTAATCATGTCGCCCAGTGCGGGCCGGAGGATGTCGATCTCGCCGTCAAAAGCGCGCGCCGCGCCTTCGATGAGGGATCGTGGCGTAAGCTGCACTATCGCGAGAAAAAGCGCATTCTGTTCAAGCTCGCCGAACTGATGGAACGCGATATCGAAACGCTCGCCGTTCTCGAAAGCCTCGATGTCGGCAAGCCGATCTCGAACGCGCTCGGCGGCGACGTTCCGAACGCCATCCGCTCGCTGCGCTATTATGCGGAAGCGCTCGATAAGGTTTACGGTGAAGTGGCGCCGGAAGCACCGGACCGGTTCTCGTTCGTCGTCCACGATCCGCTGGGCGTCATCGGCGCCATCGTGCCGTGGAACTTCCCGCTGCACATGGCGATGTGGAAGGTCGCCCCGGCACTCGCGATGGGCAATTCCGTCATTCTGAAGCCTGCGGAGCAATCGCCGCTGACAGCGCTAAAGCTTGGTGAACTGGCGCTCGAAGCTGGAATTCCGGCGGGGGTACTGAACGTTATTCCGGGCTTCGGCGCAGAAGCAGGCAAGGCGCTCGCGCTGCACAATGACGTCGACATGATTGCATTCACCGGCTCGGGCCCGGTCGGCAAGCTGCTCATGCAGTATTCGGGACAGAGCAACCTGAAGCGCGTCAGCCTGGAACTCGGCGGCAAGTCTCCGCATATCGTGTTCGCGGACTGCCCCGATCTCGACCGCGCCGCCACGGAAGCGGCGTGGGGCATCTTCTATAATTCAGGGCAGGTATGCACTGCCGGGTCTCGTCTCTTGGTGCAGGACGCGATAGCCGATGATTTCACCAATCGGCTCATAACGGTTGCTCGAAAAATCGTTGCTGGTGACCCCTTGGAGCCCGCGACGACGTCGGGCGCTATGGTTAGCGAAGAACAGATGAAGACGGCACTCCGCTATATCGAAACGGCGAAGCGCGAGGGCGGCACGCTGGCCCTCGGCGGCAATCGCACGCTCGAAGGAAGCGGTGGGTTCTACGTCGAGCCGACGGTGTTTTCGGGCGTGACGCCCGAGAATACGCTGGCGCGCGAAGAAGTTTTCGGACCGGTGCTCGCCATTACGCGTTTCACCGAAGCGGACGACGCCATCCGCATCGCCAACGATACGAACTATGGCCTCGCCGCCGGTCTTTGGACCAAGGACATCACGCTGGCTCACCGCGCCGCCCGCGAGATCCGTGCCGGACTCGTCTGGATCAACGGCTGGGACAGCTGCGATATCACGATGCCGTTCGGAGGCTTCAAGCAATCGGGCTTCGGCCGTGATCGCTCTCTGCACGCACTACATAAGTATGCCGATTTAAAATCGGTCTCGATCACACTCTGACGCCCTGGAGACGGTGCAATGAATATCAAATCGTCAACGCCCTTCCCCTCGGCCGCCTTCATAGACGGCGAGTGGGTGACTTCGAACAAGACGTTTCCGGTTCTCGATCCGGCGACGGGCGAAAAGCTCGTTGATGTACCGGACCTGACACCGGATGATGCCAAGCGCGCCATCGACGCCGCGCACAAGGCATTTCCGGCGTGGGCTGCGAAGCCCGCGAAGGAACGCGCGCAGATCCTGCGCAAGTGGTTCGACCTCATCATCGCGGACACCGAAGCGCTGGCTCAGTTGATGACGGCCGAGCAAGGCAAACCGCTGACGGAATCGCGCGGCGAAGTCGCTTATGGCGCGTCGTTCATTGAATGGTTCGCGGAAGAAGGAAAGCGCGCCTACGGGCACACGATCCCGACGACGGTCGCGTCGCGCCGCTACCTCACGATCAAGCAGCCCATCGGCGTATGCGCGGCGATCACGCCGTGGAACTTCCCGATCGCGATGATCACCCGCAAGGTCGGCTGCGCCCTGGCTGCCGGTTGCACGATCGTCGTGAAGCCGTCAGAAGAGACGCCGCTATGTGCGCTGGCGCTTGCGAAGCTCGCGCAGGACGCAGGCGTTCCGGCGGGCGTATTCAACGTCATCACGACGATGGACGGCCCGGGCATCGGCAAGGTGCTGACGGCGGATGACCGTGTGCGCAAGTTGACGTTCACAGGCTCGACGGAAGTCGGCCGCATTCTCTATCGTCAGTGTGCCGACACCATCAAAAAGCTGACGCTCGAACTCGGCGGCAACGCGCCGCTCATCATTTTCGACGATGCCGATCTGAAGCAGGCGGTCGCCGGAACGATGGCGTCGAAGTTCCGGAACGCGGGCCAGACGTGCGTCTGCGCCAACCGTATCCTCGTGCAGGCGGGCATCTTCGACAAGTTCGTTGCAGCCCTGAAAGAGGAAGCCGCGAAGCTCGTCGTGGCACCCGGCCGTGATGCCAAATCGACGGTCGGACCGCTGATCAATGCGGAAGCCATCGACAAGGTGAAGTCGCTGCTTTCCGGTGCGGTCTCCGAAGGCGCCAAGATCGAGATCGGCGGCAAGCCGGACAAACACGGCGCGCTTTTCTTCGAGCCGACCATCGTGACCGGTGTCACCACCGCCATGACGATCGCGAACGAAGAGATCTTCGGGCCGGTCGCCTCGCTCATCAAATTCGAGACGGAAGCCGACGCGATCCGCATCGCCAACGGCACGCCGTTTGGCCTCGCGGCTTACCTCTTCAGCCAGAATGTCTCTCGCGCGTGGCGCGTGGCTGAAGCACTCGAAGCCGGCATGATCGGCGTCAACGAAGGCGTGTTCTCGAACGAGGTCGCGCCGTTCGGCGGCATCAAGCAGTCGGGTCTCGGCCGCGAGGGCGCGGACGAAGGCCTCAACGAGTATCTCGAGACAAAAATGATCGCCCTTGGCGGCATCAACGCCTAGCAGTCAAGTTTCGGCGGGGCATTTCGATTAATGCTCCGCCGAAAAAGCATTGAACCCTCTTTCGCTCACCCATCGAACCACGAAGGATCGTCCATGGCTACCTCAGCCGAGCTTCAGGCCCGTCGCGTCGCTGCTATTCCACGCGGCGTCGGAAACGTGACGCAAATCTTTGCCAAGACCGCGAAGAACGCCGAGATCTGGAGCGAGGACGGCAAGCGCTATATTGATTTCGGCGCGGGCATCGCGGTCGTCAACACGGGCCATCAGCATCCTCGCCTCATCAAGGCCATTGAGGAGCAGCTCAAGGCTTTCAGTCACGTCTGCTTCCAGGTGACGCCATACGAAAACTATGTGAGCCTGGCGGAACGGCTCAACGCCATTGCGCCAATCGCCGGTCCGGCCAAGACGATGCTGGCATCAACGGGTGCTGAAGCCGTCGAGAACGCCGTCAAAGTGGCGCGCGCGTTCACCGGACGTCCCGGCATCGTTTCGTTTGCAGGCGGCTTCCACGGCCGCACGCTGATGGGCATGGCCCTGACGGGCAAGGTCGTGCCTTACAAGAAGGGCTACGGACCGTTTCCGCCGGATGTCTATAATGTCGAATTCCCGAACGTCTTCCACGGCGGCAGCACCGGGCAAAGCATTCGCAGCCTGAAATCGCTGTTCAAGCATTCGGTCGATCCGTCGAACATCGCCGGTATCGTCATCGAGCCGGTGCAAGGCGAAGGCGGCTTCAATATCGTGCCGAAGGAATTCATGGTCGCGCTGCGCGAGCTTTGCGACGACCATGGTATTCTGCTGATCGCGGATGAAATCCAGACGGGCTTTGCACGTACTGGCAAGATGTTCGCGATGGAGCATTTCGGCGTGAAGGCCGACGTCGTCACAATGGCGAAGGGCCTCGCAGGCGGCATGCCTCTGTCGGCGATCGTCGGCCGCGCGGATGTCATGGATGCTTCCAATCCCGGCGGCCTCGGCGGCACTTATGCAGGCAATCCGGTCGCGTGCGCGTCGGCCCATGCCGTGCTCGACGTCATTCACGACGAGAAGCTCTGCGACCGCGCCACCGCAATCGGCAAGATCATCATGGATCGCTGCTCGGCGTTGCAGGCCAATTCGAACCTCAACTGCATCGGCGACGTCCGCGGCCTCGGCGCCATGTGCGCGGTCGAGCTTGTGAAAGACAAGGCGAGCGGTGAACCGGCGCCGGAATTGACGAGCGCATTGCTCAAAGCGGCGAGCGACCGCGGCCTCATTCTTCTTTCGTGCGGCACGTACGGAAACGTCATTCGCTTCCTGGTCCCGCTGACTGCCAGCGACGAACTCGTTCGCGAGGGCATGGACGTGTTCGAATCGGCACTCACCGACGCCGTCGCCAAGGTCGCTTGATATTTGGACTCGCTCCCGGCGACCGGCGCCCCGCACGGGTATCGCTGAGAGCAAACAAAGGACTCATCTTATGAATGTACAGATCAAGCCCAACGACCTCGCATCCTTCTGGATGCCGTTTACCGCCAACAAGCAGTTCAAGGCGAATCCGCGGCTCTTCGTCGGCGCCAAGGACATGCATTATGTGACGAACGATGGGCGCAAGGTGCTCGACGGCACATCGGGTCTCTGGTGCGTAAACGCCGGACACTGCCGTCCGAAGATTGCCGAAGCGATCAAAGCCCAGGTCGATACGCTTGACTTCGCAGGCACGTTCCAGATGGGCCATAACAAGGCCTTCGAGGCTGCGAACCGGCTGACGGCCATCGCGCCGAAGGGCTTCGATCATGTGTTCTTCACCAACTCCGGTTCGGAGTCGGTCGAGACGGCACTGAAGATGGCGATCGCCTATCATCGCGCCAAGGGCAACGGCACCAAGGTGCGCCTGATCGGCCGCGAACGCGGCTATCATGGTGTCAACTTCGGCGGCATGTCGGTCGGCGGCATCGGCCCCAACCGCAAGATGTTCGGTGCGCTTGTCGCAGGCGTTGATCATATGCGGCACACGCACGATCTGGCGAAGAACGCTTTCACGCGCGGCGAGCCGGAGCACGGAGCGGAGCTTGCGGACGATCTGGAACGCCTCGTTGCGCTGCATGACGCTTCGACGATCGCCGCTGTCATCGTCGAGCCGGTTGCGTGCTCGACAGGCGTGCTGATCCCGCCGAAGGGATATCTGAAGCGCCTCGAAGCCATCGCCAAGAAGCACGACATTCTGCTGATCGCCGACGAAGTCATCACGGGCTTCGGCCGTCTCGGCGTGCCGTTCGGTTCGGACTACTTTGGGATCTCGCCGGATATCATCACGACGGCGAAGGGCGTGACGAACGGTACGATTCCGATGGGCGCCGTGTTCGTCAAATCGCACATCCACGACGCCTTCATGAACGGCCCTGATTGGATGATCGACTTCTTCCACGGCTATACGTATTCGGGCCATCCAGTCGCCGCGGCAGCCGCCATCGGCACGCTCGACACCTATGCGGAAGAAGGTCTGCTGACGCGCGCCGCAGAGCTGGCACCCTACTGGGAAGAACGCGTCCACGCGCTGAAGGGCCTGCCGCATATCATCGATGTGCGCAACATCGGCCTCATCGGCGCGGTCGAGTTCGCGCCCGATCCGGAGCAGCCCGGCAAGCGGGCGTTCGACCGTTTCGTCAAGGCATTCGAGGCCGGTATTCTGGTTCGCCAGACGGGCGACATCATCGCGCTGTCGCCGCCGCTCGTCATTTCGAAGTCCGAGATCGACCAGTTGTTCGACACCTTCACGAAGGTGCTGAAGGAGACGAACTAATTCACTTGTCATCCCCGAACGCGATCGCTGCGCTCTCGTGTTCGAGGATGACGAAAGTCAAAACGAGGATTCCTTTCCCAATGCACATGATCGAGAACGCCATCAACGGGCGCCGCTCACCTGCTCACGCCGAGCGCACGCAGGCTGTCTTCAATCCGGCGACTGGCGAAGAAGTTGCGCGCCTGCCGCTGTCGAAAGTCGACGATCTCAACGCCGCCGTCTCTGCCGCGAAGAAAGCCGCACTGACCTGGGGCACGACGCCGCCGATGAAGCGCGTGCGTCCGCTTTTCAAGTTCAAGGAGCTACTGGAAAAGAACGCCGACGAGATCGCACGCGCGATTTCACGCGAACACGGCAAGACACATGCCGACTCGCTCGGTGAGCTGGCGCGCGGCATCGATGTCGTCGATTTCGCCTGCGGGATTCCGCACCTTTTGAAGGGCGAATTCAGCCGCAACGTCGGCCCAGATATCGATAGCTGGTCAGACCGGCAGCCGCTTGGCGTCGTTGCGGGTATCACGCCCTTCAACTTCCCCGCCATGGTGCCGATGTGGATGTTCCCCGTCGCGATTGCGTGCGGCAATGCTTTCATCCTGAAGCCGTCCGAGCGCGATCCGTCGGCACCGATGCTGATCTGGGAGCTGTTCCAGCAAGCCGGTCTGCCGGACGGCGTGTTCAACGTCGTGCACGGCGACAAGACGATCGTCGATGCGATTCTCGATCATCCCGATATCGCCGCCGTCTCCTTCGTCGGCTCAACGCCCGTTGCACAGTACATCTATGGCCGCGGCACGGCGAACGGCAAGCGCGTGCAGGCACTCGGCGGCGCCAAGAACCATATGATCGTGATGCCCGACGCCGACATGGACCAGGCGGTCGATGCGCTGATGGGCGCAGGCTATGGTTCCGCTGGCGAGCGCTGCATGGCGATCTCGGTTGCGGTTCCGGTTGGCGAGAAGACGGCCGACAAGCTCGTCGAGGCTCTGGCACCGCGCGTGCGCGCGCTGAAAGTCGGCCCGGCGACGGACCCTGAATCGGAGATGGGCCCGGTTGTCACGGCAGACGCGAAGCGCAAGATCACCTCGCTGATCGACAAGGGCGTCGCGGAAGGTGCGAAGCTCGTCGTCGATGGTCGCGGACTGACGCTACAGGGCTACGAGAACGGATTCTTTCTCGGCGGCACATTGTTCGACAACGTCACGCGCGACATGACGATCTATCGCGAAGAAATTTTCGGGCCGGTGCTCTCGGTCGTGCGCGCGAAGAACTACGATGAAGCCGCCGATCTCATCAACACGCACGAATATGGCAACGGTACCGCGATCTTCACGCGCGACGGCGATACGGCACGCGCGTTCGCAGACAAGATCGAGGTCGGCATGGTCGGCATCAACGTGCCGCTGCCGGTGCCGGTTGCCTATCACTCGTTCGGCGGCTGGAAGCGCTCGCTGTTCGGGGATCACGCGATTTACGGACCGGAAGGCGTGCACTTCTACACGCGTCTCAAGACAGTTACGGCGCGCTGGCCGGCCGGCATCCGCAAGGGTGCGGAGTTTAATTTTCCGAGCCTGAAGTAAAATTGGATGAGTGAGCGGCAGATGAGCCCGCTCACTTCCTCCTTATTCTAAAGTACTGCGGCACATCAGAAATTTCTTCCTGACTTTAAGGCTGGCACAAGCCCTGCGTCCTTAGTTCATCGCAGCATGAACTCAAGTTCGCGAGATCCTTTGCCAATGCACCAACCTGCTAAGACCCCTCACCCGGCAAATTCCGGCGCCGATCTCGACGGCCGCCTTTCTTTCCTGGAGCTGGATGAGCTTACGACCTCGCAGCTTCGCGACCTCAAGCCGCTTCTCATGCGGCATCTCCCCGTCGCTCTCGATAAATTCTATGCGAAGATCAAAGCCACGCCGGAACTCAAGCGCTTCTTCGCTGACGACGCGCATATCGCGCGCGCCAAGTCCGCTCAGCTCGGTCACTGGGGCGCGATAAGCGCAGGCAAGATCGATGAGACGTATGTCGGCAATGTTCGCCGCATCGGCCAAACACACGCCAGGATCGGGCTTGAGCCGCGATGGTACATCGGCGGCTACACGCTGCTGCTTGAACATCTCTTTGCGGCGATCATCGAGGAGAGCAAGCCGAAGAGCCTTTTCTCCTTCAATCAGCAGACGACGCATCAGAACCTTCTCGGCAAGCTCGCCGCACTGACGAAAGCGGCAATGCTCGACATGGACTTCTCCATTTCGACGTACATCGAGGCGGCTGAACATGCGCGCCTCAAGGCCGAGGCGGAGCACCACCAAGCGCAGGCCGAGGCCGCGAAGCGCCAGCAGGAAGCTGACGCGGATCGCCTGCGTGTTGAAGAAGAGGTTGCGGCCGAGCGTGCTCACGTCCTCGATGCAATCACGTCGGGCCTCTCAGAGCTTGCCAAACAGAACCTGTCGTACCGCATCGGCACGGCGTTGCCGCCACAGTTCGAACGCGTGCGCGATGATTTTAATTCGGCGAGCGGTCAGCTCGATCAAGCCTTGCAGGTCGTTCTACAGCGCATCAGCGGCATTACGGCAGCGACCGAGCAGATCCTCGCGGCGTCCGAGAACCTTTCGCGGCGAGCCCAGACCACGGCCGCCTCTCTCGAAGAGTCGGCGGCGGCACTCGAAGAAACCGCCGTCTCGGTGCAAAGCACGGCGACCTCGACGACCAGCATGCAGGACATCATAACGCGCGCCAGCAGCCAGGCGTCCGATGGCGGAAAGATCGTCGACGAGGCGATCGAGGCCGTGTCGAAAATCGAAAGTTCATCGAAGCAGATCGGGCATATCATCAGCGTCATCGACGATATCGCGTTCCAGACGAACCTGCTGGCACTCAATGCGGGCGTCGAAGCCGCCCGTGCGGGCGAGCATGGCCGCGGCTTCGCGGTCGTGGCATCGGAAGTGCGCGCGCTCGCACAGCGGTCGGCGGAGTCGGCGCGCGAGATCAAAGATCTGATTTCGACGGCGCAGCAAAATGTCAGCGATGGCGTGAGGCTGGTGACGAGCACCGGACATGTGTTTGGAGAGATTGCCAAAGCCGTCACACAGGTGAACACGGTCATGGCCGAGATCGCGGCGGGAGCACAAGAGCAGGCATCCGCGCTTGCCGAAGTCAGCAGCGCCGTCGCGACGATGGATCACGACACGCAAGAGAATGCGGCGATGGCCGAAGAGCTGACGTCGTCGACAAACGTGCTGGCTTCGGAAACGAGCGATCTCAAATCTCTCGCCACGGCATTCAAGACGTCTGATTCCGCTCACGCCGTCGCAAAGAGCGCGCGACTCCGTGTCGTCGGCTGAGCGTACAAACCCGAACGAACACAGAAGCGGCGCCGCGATCCTTGGGATCGGGCGCCGCCGTAATTGCAAAATCGGTAACGGTCACTTGGCCTTTGCGGCCCACGCTGCCACGCGCTGTTTGCACGTATCGGAAAGGTCAGCCTGATGCTCCGTCAGGCAGCCGCGTATCTTGCTCTTCTCGTGTGGAACGCTCGTGCAGAATTTCTGGATGTCGGCCCTGCAGGCACCTTTGCCGCCGTTGGGAGGCGTGGCGCTATCGGCTGCCAGAGATGCCGCAGAACCCAGCGTTGCGGCAGCGGCGAACACCAACAAAAATCTCATACCATCTCCTTGCTGATCGTTATGGACAATGATCTTCGAAAGGCCGGAGAAACCGAGCGCGCGAAGCACATGAGATCCTGCACGCACCGCCTCGCTAGCGGCGCACGTCCCGCGCTGTGCGCCTTCCTTTAAGGAAAGCGCACAGTCGCTCATTCAGCATCACTGCCGAATATCTGATTTAGCGGAGATAGGGGCAGACGCGTTCGACGCCGCGGCGGTCGATATAGGTGCCCGTGCGATAGCTGAAGTCGGGGAAGTCACGCGCGCAGCGATCCATGTCGCGCGGTGCGGCGCGATGCTCGGAAATAGCGGCTGCGATGATTGCGCCGCCGATAAGGCCGCCGACGAGAGCGCCGGGGCCCCAGCCCCATCCGCCGTGACCGCGCCAATAAACGTGGGTGACGGCGCCAGCGTCTTTCGAAAGCGCCGGAACGCCGGTTCCGAACGGCGCGGCAGCAGCTTGCTCAGTCGCAGCAAAAGTCGCCGTCATGGTGGCGGCAATGAGAGAAGAAGCGATAACTTTTTTGAATTTCGTCATATTACGTTTCCACCGTAACGAAGTGTCTGATCCGCCTAACGCGGTGGACGGAAGAGATCCGTCGCTTGCCCCGAAATGATCATAAGTCCTGATGATTCGTTACCGAATACGATGGACTCGCTTCGCGACATTTCGAAGGCGATGAGCGCAGTACACTCTCTTCGCGATGAAGCTGCGGTGAATTACAAAATTACAAAAAAGAAAGCCGGTCGCTCCGGGGGGAAGAAGCGACCGGCTGGTCACCGCCGGTGAGGGATGCGGCGGCACGGGGGTTCGATGTTCTAACTACTCAGCAGCGTGACGAAAGTTCCGGCTGCCTTCTACCGTGTCAAAGCCCAGCGACGCAGCAACTACAGAGTGCATGATACGGCCGCCTTTGACGTTCAATCCTGCTGCGAGATGGGGATCGCGATCGAATGCTGCAAGCCCCTGCTCTGCGAGTTTCATCACGAATGGCAACGTTGCGTTGTTCAATGCCTGAGCCGACGTGACGGGCACAGCGCCCGGCATGTTGGCGACGCAGTAGTGAATGATGCCGTCGACTTCGAACGTCGGATGCGCGTGCGTCGTCGGCTTCGATGTTTCAAAGCAGCCGCCCTGATCGATCGCCACGTCAACGAGCACGGCGCCCTTCTTCATGTCTTTCAGCATCGCACGATTGACGAGCTTCGGCGCGCTCGCGCCAGCGACAAGCACCGCGCCGACAACGACGTCTGCGGCGAGAACTTCGGTTTCGATCGTTTCCATCGTCGAAGCGAGCGTACGCACGCGACCTTCAAACAGCTCATCGAGCTGGCGCAAACGCGGAAGCGACCGGTCAATGATCGATACGTCGGCACCGAGGCCGGCCGCCATCCGCGCTGCATGCGTACCGACGACCCCGCCGCCGAGTACAACGACCTTTGCGGGCTTCACACCCGGGACGCCGCCCATCAGAACGCCGCGTCCGCCGGTGGGGCGACGCAGGGCCTGAGCCGCGGCTTCAATCGAAAGACGGCCAGCAACTTCGCTCATCGGCGCCAGAAGCGGCAGCGAGCCGTTGGCGTCGGTGACCGTCTCGTAAGCGATGGCCGTCGCGCCCGATTCCATCAGGCCGATGGCCTGCTGCGCATCGGGAGCGAGATGCAAATAGGTGAACAGGATCTGATCGGGTTTGAGGCGCTTCCACTCGACCTTCTGCGGCTCCTTGACCTTCACGATCATCTGGGAGTCGAAGAAAACTTCTTCGGCCGATTTGACGATGCGGGCGCCCGCCTTTTCGTAGGCCGCATCGTCGGCGAAAATGCCGGCACCGGCACCCGACTGAACGATCACTTCGTGGCCGCGAGCTGCCAGTTCGCGAACCGAACCCGGCACTAGGCCGACCCGAAACTCATCGCTCTTAATTTCCGTGGGAACACCGATGCGCATGATCCGCTCCTGTAAAGCGCAGCTTCCGATCTTCTACAGTGTAGGTTGACACAGGCCCGCGGCTGTTACTCTGCGATTTTTGTTGTGCTCAACAGCGTTTTTGATGAAAATCTGCGAAAATGGCGGGATAGGCGCAGAAAAATGGCTGAAGTTCCTTTGGATGCGCTGGATAAGGCCATCTTGGCGGCCCTTCTGGTTGACGGCCGTCAGAGCCAAGTCGACCTCGCTGAGCGTGTTCCTCTATCGCCGACGGCCATCGCGCGGCGGATCAAGGCGCTCGAACAGTCCGGAGTGATCGACGGCTACCAGGCGCGGGTCAACCGCAAGGCCCTGGGGCTCAGCATGATGGCCGTGGTCCAGATCAGCCTCGAAAGCCAAAGCCAGGAACTGCTGGAGGCCTTCGAGAAGGCAGCCGCGGCGGCGCCCTCGATCGTGTCCTGCTACATGATGTCGGGGCAGGACGATTATCTCATCACGGTGCTGGCGCGCGATCTAGCGGATTTCGAACGCATCCATAAGGAGCAGCTCTCACGGCTGCCGGGCGTGTCGCGGCTGCACTCGAGCTTTGTACTGCGCGAAGTCGCGAGCCGCTCGCTGCCGGTGTCCAGCCTGCTGCGCTGAGAAGATCCAGCGTGAGATGCGCCGAAGGCCCAATATTGCAAAGTAATTTTTTGTGCCTGATCCCCGCCTTCGACACGCCTATGGCGTGCTCGGCCGAGGACGAAGCAATTAGATCAAGGCGCGAGCGCTGCAGCGGAGGCGGCGTTGGGGGCGTCGCCGTCGTCACGTTCGTAGCCGGACTTCAGCGCCGAGCCGTCGCGGCCGTAAATGTCCTGGCGGAATTGCACTTCACCGGTCGAGGGCTCGGCCCAAGCCGTGATGTAGACGAAATGAACAGGCACGGGACGCGTCAGCTTCAGCTCCATCGGCTGGCCGAGGGCGAGCTGCTTGCGGACGCTGCCCGGCTCTCCCCAGCCCGGCTCGTTGTGCGCGATCCAATCCGCCAGATCGACGACATTCTGCACGCGCACGCACCCAGCGCTGAAGGGACGGCTGCGCTGGTCGAACAGCGTCTTCATCGGCGTATCGTGCATGTAGACGCCGTACTGGTTCGTCATATCGAGACGCAGCAGACCGAGAGCGTTCTTCGCGCCGGGGTCTTGCCGGAAGCGATACGTTGCCGTCTGCGGCGACGACCAATCGACGGTTTTCGGATCAAGCTCTTGGCCATTACCCGTATAGACGCGGATGCCTTCATCGGAGAGGTAGCCCGGCTCTTTCTTGAGGCGCGGAATAAGGTCCAGCGTCGCGATGCTCTGCGGCACGTGCCAGTATGGATAGAAATTGATGTTCCGGATCATCGCCGCAACTTCGGGGGTTTCGCGCTCGGGGCGGCCGACAATAGTGCGGAAACGCAGCTGCACCTCGAACTTGTCGACGGCTTCAGCCTGGAACGCCGGGATGTTGACGAGGACGTAGCGCTCCTCGACGTTCTGCATCAGGCCCTTGATGCGATCGTAGTTGAGCTTCAGCTCAGCGAGGCGCTGCTCGGCCGTGATGTTCAAAACCGGATAGACAGAGCGCTCGATGCGACCCGTTTCGCGTAAGCCGTTGCGCTTCTGAAAATGCTTCACGGCATCGGTCAGCTCGGAATCGAACGTCGTCGAGTCGTAATAGGTGCTTTTGCTGGAGAGATCGCCAGTGATGCGAAGACGCTTGCGCAGGATCGGCACGCGGTCGTCGTCGTCGCCCTCGCGCATCATGCGGCCGGGCGGGACCAACGGCCAGCCGCCAGCGTTGACGATCTGCTGATAGTGTTCGATGGCCGCGGAAATCGCATTCAGCATCGTGTCGCTGCGCCAGGGCGTCGAGTCCGGCCGCAGATCGTCGAGCCGCTGAGGCGCGCGGTCAATCGGCGCGCTGTTGGTGCTCGTATCGGCGCCGTAGTTTCGCTGCAGCTGCTCCCATAGGCTTTGGGCGTGGCCGGTCGTCACGAAGCTTGGGACGAATTGGGCGAACGCAACGACGGCGCCAAGCACCGCAGCTCTGACAACAGAAGCCCCAAACCGCGTTGTCGAAATCAAATCTTTCATCCCCGCTTGTCCGGCTACCTCTCGACGCGCACGATAAATAATACGCACCCGGCCGGCTTGCAGCCGCACACCGCCCTCAACCGCCGCCGTCGTGCTATTTCAGCCACTTACCTGTCATCACGCATATGGCCAAACAGTGACGCGTTTCCAAGCCGTTTCCGTCTCGATCTGGCTGCGAAAGCTGATGCGATGTGGCATACATGCCGCGCGCAGGCGGGCCGGGTGTTGCTACGGCGCCGATCGGGAAAAATGGTCGTATCCAAACCGCTCAATCGCGATCGGGGTTCCGTCTGCATCGACGATCTGCAGCGAAATGTTCGCGTCGAGTGCACCAAGGTCACTCACGGCGATGCCTGCGGCTTGCGCCGCATTTCTGAAATCCGCGATCGCCGCCGGGGGTACCGCGACCAGCAATTCGTAATCGTCGCCACCGCCGAGGATCGTTTCAGCGACGGCTGGATCATGTGCCCGCGCCGAGGCTGCGGCCTTGGACAAAGGTATGAGATCGAAATCAAGCCTCAACCCCAGGCTGCCCGCAAGCCGGGCCAGATCTTTCATCAGGCCATCCGAGATGTCGAGCGCGGCGGATGCGTGGGCGCGCAGCGCTTCGCCGAGCGCCAGCCGCGGCGTCGGGCGCAAGTAGCGGTCTTCGAGAAAGGCGCGCTCATCGGCCGTCAGGTGCGGGAACGCCGCGGGATCGGCATGAACGCGCAGGCCCAGCGCGGAATCCCCGACTGTACCAGTGACGAACACGTGGTCGCCCGATGCCGCGCCCTGGCGACGAACGAATTTGCCCGTCGGCACCGCTCCGATGATCGTCACGCCAATCGAAAGCGGACCGGGCGTCATGTCGGTATCGCCGCCGATCAGATGACAGCCGAAGCGATCTTGCGCGGCGTGCAGGCCATTCGCAAAGTTGCTTATCCATTCCCGCGTCGGCGGCTCGGGGAGCGCGAGGTTCAGCATGTAGGCAATGGGCTTCGCGCCCTTAGCGGCGAGATCGGAGGCGTTGACGGCGAGCGCCTTCCACGCAATGTCGGCAGGGTTGTCCGTCGGAAAGAAATGCACGCCCGCGATGATCGGATCACTCGTGAAGACGAGATCGGTTTCGGGCTCTGGCGCAATCAGCGCGGCGTCGTCGCGCAGTTCAAATGCGCCCGGCGCGCCGCGCGTCAGCGGTGCGAGGTAGGTCTGGATCAGATCGGTTTCGTTCGCGATCCGATTGCCCGAGGCAGACATTTTCGACGGCGCTGGCGGCATGCTCTCAACCCAACGCTTGGCTGCGGGCGAGACGTCTCAGGACGACGGCGTCACGCGCTTTGAAACGAATTCGTGGCCGCGAACGCGCCGCGCTAGTTTGTCCAGGATACCATTGACGACGCGTGGCTCTTCCTCGTCGAAGAAGGTATGCGCGACGTTGACATATTCACTGATGGCGACGCGCGCGGGAACGTCACTGCGGTCGAGAATTTCGGCGACGCCCGCACGGAGAATGGCGCGCAGGATCGAATCGACGCGTACGAGCCGCCAACCGGCTGCGAGCTGCTCATCGATCATCGGATCAATCTCGCGCTGCCGACGGATCACTGCGCGCAGGATGTCGGCGAAGAAAACGCGATCTGCGGTCGCCAGCGTCTCGTTGCGATTGTCGCCTTCGAAATGCTGCTCGATGAACTCGGCGATGACGTCGTTTACGTCCGTGCCCGCGACATCCATCTGATAGAGTGCCTGGACAGCCGAAATGCGCGCAGCCGTGCGCGGCGTTATTTCTCCGACCTTTGGTTTGCCCTTGGCCGTCATACCTGCACGTCCCAGAATGCGCGTTTCGTCTCGATGAGGCGGAGGCACGCGCGCATGGCATCGCCGCCTTTGCCGTTGATGCCGCCTTCGGCGCGCGCCAGTGCCTGAGCGCGCGTTTCGACGGTGAGGATAGCATTGCCGACGGGAATGCACTGCTTCATCGCGACATCCATCAGCCAGTGATTGGCGTTGTTGCAGACGATGTCATAGTGGCCCGTTTCGCCTCGAATGACACAGCCCAAAGCGATGGCGCCGTCAAAGGTGGCGCGGCCGGCTGCGCGCGCTTCGGCGGCAGCAGCAAGCACCTGCGGAATTTCAAGCGCACCCGGAACGGCAACCCGCTCGAACGTGACACCGCGCTTGGCGCATTCGGCTATGGCGCCTTCGATCAGCAGATCGGCAATATCTTCATAGAAGCGCGCTTCGATCAGGAGGACGTGGGCGCGAATCTGGCCGGCGCCCTTGTCATCGTGCGGCGCTGCTGGCGTTTTCTGAACCATGGCTCGGGCTACTCGATTTTCCGTGTTCCGGTGACACGCAGCCCGAACGCCTCGAGGCCCACGTACACATGTTGCGGGGACGTCGTCAAAAGCACCATGTCCTTGACGCCGAGATCGGCAAGAATTTGCGAACCGATACCGATTTCAACCTGACGGCGCTCCTTGCTCGCATCCGCCACCGCGCCCGGCGTCGACCGACGCGAAATCCATTCGGAAACGGACTTCGGACGAAGATCGCGGATCAAAACGATGACGCCGCGGCCATCCGCTTCGACAGCGCGCATCGCCTGCTCGATGGCGGTGCCATCTTCGCAATGCTGGTCGATGCCGACGACGTCGGAGAGAACATTGACGGCATGCACGCGCACGAGAACCGGGCCGCCCTTCGAAAGGTCGCCCTTGACCAGCGCCAAGTGTTCGCCGGGCTCGACCGTCGTATCGTAGACGACAAGATTGAAATCGCCGGCCGCCGTCGTCACCGGCGTCTGGGCGACGCGCTTGACGATGCGATCATTCTTCAGGCGATAAGCGATGAGATCTTCGATCGAACCGATCTTCAGCCCATGGAACTGTGCGAAGGCTGTCAGATCGGGAAGGCGCGCCATCGTGCCGTTCTCGTTCATGATCTCGCAGATCACGGCCGCCGGATTGAGCCCGGCAAGCTTGGCGAGATCGATCGAGGCTTCAGTGTGGCCGGCTCGGACGAGAACGCCACCTTCGCGCGCGATCAGCGGGAAGACGTGACCGGGCGAGACGATGTCGTTTGCCCCTTTCGTCGGATCAATGGCGGTCGCGATGGTGCGGGCGCGATCGAACGCTGAGATGCCCGTCGAGATGCCTTCGCGGGCTTCGATCGACGCTGTGAAAGCCGTGCGATTGCGCGAGCCGTTGTGGCGGACCATGTAATCGAGATTGAGTTCGGTCGCGCGCGTCTGCGTCAGCGACAGGCAGACCAGTCCACGGCCGTACTTGGCCATGAAGTTGATGGCATCGGGCGTCGCCATCTGCGCCGGGATGATGAGATCGCCTTCGTTCTCGCGATCTTCGGCATCGACGAGAATGACCATGCGGCCATTCTGCATGTCTTCGATGATCTCCGCGATCGACGACAGGACGCTGTCGCTGCGCACAGTCCGTAGGTTTGAAGGACCCGACATTAGGGGCGAAACTCCATCAGCCGCGCGACGTAGCGCGCGAAAACATCCACTTCCAGATTGACCAGATCGCCGGGGGTTTTCGCGCCCCAGGTCGTCACCGTCAAGGTATGCGGTATGAGATTGACGCCGAACCGGGTTTCCGCAACCTCATTGACGGTCAGCGAGGTTCCGTCCAACGCGACCGAACCCTTGGGCGCTATATAGCGGGAAAGATGCTCGGGCGCTTCCAAAAGAAAGCGTTTGCTGTCACCGTCCGGGGTAATTGAAATAATTTTGGCGACGCCGTCGACGTGCCCCGAGACGATATGCCCGCCAAGCTCGTCGCCCGCCCGGAGCGACCGTTCCAAATTGACGCGGCGGCCAGGCTGCCAGCTGTCGAGGGTGGTTTTGGCCAGAGTTTCATTCGAGACGTCGACGGTAAATTCGGCACCGGCCGAAATTGGTCTGATGTCCGTCGCCGTCAGGCAGACGCCGTTGCAGCAGATTGAAAGGCCTGTTTCTTCCGGCTTCAGGGGATAGGCCGTCCGCAGCGTAAAGCAGCCGCCAGAGCGCGCTATGACCTCGCCGACATCGGTGATCAATCCAGTAAACATGCGATCAGCGTCCTTCCCTATCTGCAAGGCGACGATAGCGCCACATCGTATCGGTGCCGATTGTCCGTCGTTCGACTGCGGTCATTCCAAGGTCTCCGACCCACCGCCGCATGGCCCTGTCGGCGGCAACGTCTGATGGGCTGCCCGCCATATAGAGCACGACCTCGTCCGCCAGCGCTGCATCCGCGAAGCCGCGCCAGATTGCCGGGCCGCCTTCGACCAGGAGGCGGGTGATGCCGCGCGCGACCAGCGCCTCCATGATCGACGGCAGCCATAACGTGCCGCCGACGACGCCGACGTCGATAACCTCCGTGCCGCCGTCGGCGATGGCGCGTTTCTTCCCAGCGTCGCTTGCCGCCGACGTCATCAGCCAGACGGGAACGTCGCGAGCACTTTTGAAGAGCTTGGCTGCGAGCGGCAGATCGAGCGAACGCGAAAGCACAACGCGCACCGGCGAGCGATCCATGAGGCCCGGCAGGCGGCACGTCAGCTCCGGATCGTCGTCCCGAACCGTGGCGCTGCCGACGAGGATCGCGTCAAACTCCTTGCGCAGAAGCATGCCGTGACGGCGGGCTAGTTCGCCCGTGACCCAGACGGGCGCAGAGCCCGAGCCGCGCGCGATTTCGCCGTTGGCATCGAGCGCGAGTTTCAGAGTGACGAGTGGGCGGCGCTCGGTGATGCGGACGATGTGGCCGCGCGTGATCCAGCGGGCTTCCGACACGCCGACGCCGCGCAAGACTTCGATGCCAGCATCGCGGAGACGATTGAGCCCCCGGCCCGCTACGCGCGGATCGGGATCTTCGATAGCGACGACGCAGCGTTTCAATCCAGCGGCAACAATGGCGTCGGCGCATGGCGCAGTACGGCCATAATGCGAGCATGGCTCCAGCGTCACATAAATCGTCGCGCCACGGGCTTTATCGCCGGCGAGCGCGATCGCCTGAGGTTCTGCGTGCGGGCGGCCGCCGCGCGCCGTCGTGCCGCGCGCGATCACTTCCCCGGTTTCTTCATTGACGATCACAGCGCCGACGGATGGATTAGGCGCGGTCGCACCAAGCCCGCGCTCGGCCATGCGCAGCGCAATCGCCATCATCTCGGCGTCGAACGCAGAACTTTTTCCTCGCGACATGTGGCTTAGTGCTTTTTCTCGGCGGCAAGCTCATCGAGCACGGGCGTACCGAACCGTTCGTTAAGATCGAGCGGATCGTGTGTATCGCTCGCGAGTTCGCGTAGGACGGCGTGAAAATCCGCCGCATCGCGGAAGTCGCGATAGACGGATGCGAAGCGGACATATGCGACCGGATCGAGGCCGCGCAAGGCTGCCATGACGAGTTCTCCGATCTCGGCCGAGGTAATTTCGGTTTCGCCGGAGCTTTCGAGCTGGCGGACGAGACCCGACACCAAGCGGTCGATGCGTTCGGGCTCGATGGGGCGCTTGCGCATCGCGACCGAGATCGACTTCGAGAGCTTGTCGCGATCGAACAGAACCTTGCGGCCGGAACGTTTGACAACCGTCAGCTCGCGCAACTGCACGCGTTCGAACGTCGTGAAGCGACCGCCGCAATCGGAACAGATACGCCGACGCCTGATCGCGGAGTTCTCGTCCGACGGCCGACTATCCTTGACCTGGCTATCCTCGCTTCCACAGAAGGGACAGCGCATCCCGATTGCTCCTTAATTCAACACGTGCGTCGTATAGCACGGTGTGGCGCGTTATCCCTTACGGAAGCGCAATTGTGAACCAAATTCATATGGGTGAAAGAGTTCAGAGAACTCAAAGCTTCGGTTGCCGGTTCTTAGGCCGATTCTGCTTTTTAAACTCCTCACGGGCCTTTTCGACGGCCTGGATATGCGTCTCAACCCACGAATCAAGCTTGCGCATTGCGTCGGCCAGGGAGTGGCCAAGCTCAGTCAGTTCGTATTCAACATGAGGTGGGACTTCCATGCGATCGATGCGTCGCACGAGCCCGTTGCTCTCAAGAGTACGCAGAGTTTGAGTCAGCATTTTTTGCGAGACGCCCTCAACCAGCCGCATGAGTTCGCCGTTGCGCATTCGGCCGCGGCGTAACGCGGGCATGACGAGTAGCGTCCATTTGTCCGCCACGAGTTCAAGCAGGGCGCGCGACGGGCAAGCTTCCGCATAGATGTTTGCAGCGAGAGAACCCCGCTTTTCTGCATCGTCCTTCAATCTCTTCAATGGATCGGTGCTTGGCATGTTTTAATCTATAGTTACCAAAAGGTGCGTACTTTACCGTTAGTTCCCACCCCGTATATGCGACCTCGGCAGATCGCAAGTGCGGAGAACGCTAAATGACTACTATCGCTGTCGTCTATCACTCTGGATATGGCCACACCGCCGTCGTCGCCGAGCATGTGGCCAAAGGTGTAGAAACGGTCGCGGGCGCCACAGCCCGGCTTTACAAAGCTGACGACCTGACCGCCTCCGACCAAGGGCCTTGGGACGAGCTTGCGAATGCGGACGCCATCGTGTTCGGCGCGCCGACATACATGGGCTCGGCTTCCGCCGTCATGAAGCAGTTCATGGATGCTTCCTCGCAGGTTTGGTACACGCGGGGCTGGAAAGACAAGATCGCGGCCGGCTTTACGAATTCGGCGAGTTGGTCGGGCGATAAGCTGTCAACGCTCACCCAGTTAGCGGTTTTTGCCGGTCAGCACGGAATGGTCTGGGTCGGCACGGGCATGATGCCGGGGTACAATTCAACGACGACTACGCCCGAAGCCATTAATCGCCTGGGATCGTTTCTCGGCCTCATGACGCAAGCGAATGCCGACGAAGGCGCTGATAAAGCGCCACCACAACAGGACAGGAAGACGGCGGAACTCTTCGGGGCCCGCATCGCCGAAGCTGCCACGCGCTGGAAGAAGGGCGCGTAAAGCCCGATCGCTCGGCTTCGCAGACATGAAAAAAGGCCGTGGGGCGAGCGCCGCACGGCCTTTTTCATTACATCGCGCTTAAGCGTAGATCGGGAAACGGGCGCAGAGCTCCGTCGCCTTGGCCTTCACGGCTTCTTCGACAGCCGCGTTGCCTTCTTCGCCGTTCTTCGACAGACCATCGAGAACTTCGGAGATCAGGCGTCCGATCTCCTGGAACTCGGCGACGCCGAAGCCGCGCGTGGTGCCGGCAGGCGAGCCAAGACGAATGCCCGACGTGACCATCGGCTTCTCGGGGTCGAACGGAATGCCGTTCTTGTTGCAGGTGATGTGCGCGCGGCCGAGCGACTTCTCGGCCTTGTTGCCCGTGATCTTCTTCGGACGAAGGTCGACGAGGATCAGGTGCGTGTCGGTGCCGCCCGAGACGAGCGCGAAGCCGTTCTGCACCATGACCTCACCAAGAGCCTTGGCGTTGTCCATGACGTTCTTGATGTAGACCTTGTAGTCCGGGCGCAGCGCCTCGCCGAAAGCGACGGCCTTCGCAGCGATGACGTGCATCAGCGGGCCACCCTGGATGCCAGGGAAGATCGCCGAGTTGATCTTCTTCGCGATATCTTCGTCGTTCGTCAGGATCATGCCGCCACGCGGGCCGCGCAGCGTCTTGTGCGTCGTCGTCGTGACGACGTGGGCGTGCGGGAACGGGCTCGGGATAAGGCCAGCGGCCACGAGACCGGCGAAGTGGGCCATATCGACGAGGAACGTCGCGCCGACTTCATCGGCAATCGCACGGAACGCTGCGAAGTCGATCTTGCGCGGATAGGCCGAACCGCCGGCGATGATGATGCGCGGCTTGTGCTCGTGGGCAAGCTTCTTGACCTCGTCCATGTCGATGAGGTGCGTGTCCGGCTTCACCATGTAATGGACAGCGTTGAACCACTTGCCCGACTGGTTGACGGGTGCGCCGTGCGTCAAGTGTCCGCCGGCAGCGAGCGACAGGCCGAGGATCGTGTCGCCCGGCTTCGCCAGCGCGTTGAAGACGCCCTGGTTGGCCTGCGAGCCCGAATTCGGCTGAACGTTGGCAAAACCGCAGTTGAACAGCTTCTTGGCGCGGTCGATCGCGAGTTCTTCGGCGATATCGACGTATTGGCAGCCGCCGTAGTAGCGCTTGCCCGGATAGCCTTCTGCGTACTTGTTCGTCAGAACGGAACCTGCAGCATCGAGCACAGCCTGAGACACGATGTTCTCAGATGCGATCAGCTCGATTTCGTGCTGCTGACGTCCGAATTCCTTCTGGATGGCGGAGAAGACCTCGGGATCGGTCTCCGAGAGGTGCGCCTTGAAGAAGCGCGACGTCTGCGAGTTTGCTGCGGCCGGTGCAGTCGACATTGAGCTTTCCCCTGATTTTGGAAATGTTTTTGTAGCGCTGGCGGGGACCGTTAAGTCAAGCCCGGCCGGACGCGGGTTCAACCATAGTAAGGGCTCAGGCGCCAGGGCTCAACACCCCACCCGGGCGCGTAATATCGGCGCGGATGGGGCTTTTGGCTCAAAGGGGTAGTCAGGTCCTGCTCGGCGAACCCGCCCTATTCGGCGGCTTCGGCGAGGCTTTCCATCAGCGCCAGCGGGCACTGACACCACAGCTCGGACAGGGCGTTAACGAGGTGATCCATGTCGGCATCGGTGTGATGCGGCGACGGCGTCAGGCGCAAACGCTCCGTACCGCGCGGCACGGTTGGGTAGTTGATCGGCTGGACGTAGATGCCGTAGCGATCAAGGAGAACGTCCGTCAGCGCCTTGCAGCGCACCGGATCGGCGACGAGCACCGGCACGATGTGGCTCGGCCCCTGGATGACCGGAAGGTCGGCCGCAGCGAGCTTGCGCTTCAACGTGCGGGCACGTTCCTGGTGCGCCTCGCGCTCAGCGCTGCTCGACTTCAGGTGACGGATCGAAGCAACAGCACCAGCCGCGATGGCGGGCGCCAAAGACGTCGTGAAGATGAAGCCCGGCGCGTAGGAGCGAATGGCATCGCAGATGGTTTTCGAGGCAGCGATGTAGCCGCCCATGACGCCGAAGCCCTTAGCCAGCGTGCCGTTGATGATGTCGACGCGATCCATGACTTTGTCACGTTCGGCGACGCCGCCGCCACGCGGACCATAGAGGCCGACGGCATGCACTTCGTCGAGATACGTCAGAGCGTTATATTTCTTCGCCAGATCGCAGACGGCGCCGATCATGGCGACGTGGCCGTCCATCGAATAGACGCTCTCGAAAGCGATGATCTTCGGCGTCTCACGCGGCACCGTTTTGAGTTTGGCTTCGAGATCGGCGAGATCGTTATGGAGGAAGATCTGCTTCGGTCCGCGGCCATTGCGAATGCCGGCGATCATCGAAGCGTGGTTCTTTTCATCCGAGAAAATCACGCAGCCCGGAAAGAGCGTGGCCAGCGTCGATAGGGCCGCTTCATTGGCAACGAAGGCCGAGGTGAAGACGAGAGCGGCTTCCTTGCCGTGGAGGTCGGAGAGTTCGTTTTCGAGTTCGACGTGATAGTGGGTCGTGCCGGCGATGTTGCGCGTCCCGCCCGAACCGGCACCAACGAGGTCGATCGCTTCGTGCATGGCGGCAAGCACTTTGGGGTGCTGGCCCATGCCGAGATAGTCGTTCGAGCACCATACGGTAATGGGCTTGGCAGCCTCGCCCTTGATCACTTCGGCTTTGGGAAAGGAACCTCGGCGGCGCTTCAGGTCGGCGAAGACGCGGTAGCGGCCTTCTTTCTTGACGGCATCGAGGGCATCGGAGAGCTTCTGCTCGTAATTCATCTTCTGGTTTCCGCTCCCAAAAGCACGACGTTCATTTTATTTTTCAGCCTTTATGGCCCCGGAGGGCACAAAGAACCAGTGCCGTTTCGTCGCGCAGTTGCATGAAATTTTGGTCAGGTTCAAGGACTTTCTTCAACACCCAACGCTCCTGCCCAGAACCTTTGCAATTATTCTAAAGCACCACAACCAACCTTGAGGCGCATCAAACCATACCGAGGTATGTAGACCGTTCTCTGAACTAATATGAGGCCGCGATCTCGCCGACGCCGTCCTTTTGATAGATGTCGCGGCGGAACTGGACGACCCCGTCGGCCGTGGCCCAGGCGCTAATGTAAACAAACAGCAGCTGAACGGGTTTTTTCAGCCGGACGTCCATCGGCTTGCCTGATTCTTTCATTTGCTCGATCCGGTCGGCATTCCAGCCGTTTTGTCCGGCAAGCAACCACATCGCCAGATTTTCGATGTTGTGAACCCTGATGCAGCCCGAGCTTTCGGATCGGAAATTCCGCCCGAAAATGCGGTCGGACGGGGTGTCGTGCATGTAAACTGAGTGGGCGCTGTTGAAATTGATCTTGAGGAACCCGAGCGGGTTCTCCTTGCCGGGCTTCTGGCTATAGCGGTAGGTGCCGGGCTTGACCTTGTCCCAGTCGATTTTAGCCGGATCGACTTTCTTACCGCTGCCGTCGTAGGCGTCGATCCCGAATTTCAGCAGAACGTTCTGTCCCTTCTTCTGCATCTGCTGACCGCGCGGAATCAGATCCTCAGCGATGACCGTCGGCGGCAGGCGCCAGGTCGGATTGAAGCTCAGATCGGTGATCGGCGTGCGCAGCAGCGGTGTCGGACGATCTTCCTTGCCGACGACGCCGGCATAGCGGGCAACAATCTGTCCGTTCTCGACGGCTTCGATTTGGGCGGCAGGAATGTTCACGACGACGTACTTCTTCTGCGTCGTCGGGATAACTTCCTGGAGGCGCGCCAGATTGGCCTTCAATTGCTTTAGGCGTACGTCGGCAGGCACGTTCAGCGCCATGATCGTGCGCTTGTCGGCGATGCCGGTCGGGGTCAACCCGTTCGACGCCTGGAACCGCTTCAGCGCCTTGTCGACCTCGTAATCGAAATAGGTCGAAGTTGTATTGCCGCTCCGCAAATCGCGAGACGCTGCAAGGCGTGCCCGGAGAAGCGGGACGCTTGGATCGGTCGTGCCATACTGCAGCAGGCTATCGCGCGGCGTCTTGTTCGGCGGCACCGGAAGCTGCGGCCAGCCGCCCCGGCTGACGATCATCAGATACTCACGGACGGCCATCTTCGTCGCTTCGATGTTCGCCTTCGCGAGCGTGGCGAAGCCCTTCGGCGGGTTGGCTTCCCACTCGCGGACGAAATCGGGGTCGGTCGGATTGGTCGAGAGCGAGGAACCTGGCGCATCGTTGCCGGTCGGGCCGAAATTGATCCAGCCGAAGCTCTGGGCGGCGGCACTTCCCATGCCGGTCCATGCGGCGGCGGAAAGCGTCACGAAACCGATACCGACCAGCAGTGGCGCGATTCTGCGGGCGGTTGAGCCCGCCCTGGCAAATGTCGATCGCCCGATATGCACGTCGTCCCCCTGCCCCTCGCCTTGGCGGCTTTTCTCAGGGACAGTCTAACCGAATAACTGGAAACGAAAAAGGACCGCTCCGGATTTAAGGAACGGCCCATTTTATGCTGCGGGACAACAGCATGGCAAACCCGGGGAGTGGCGCAATCGTCCGTATTACAGGCGGTAGCGGATCTGATCCGACCAGAAACGTTCCAGGCGAACCAGCGCCTTATTCAGGCTCTTGACGTCATCGCCCGACACTTCGCCGACGGTTTGAACGGAGCCGAGCTGGCGAAGATAGAGCTTGCTGACGACGTCGCGGGCCTCGTGGCCTTTGTCGGTGAGGCTGACACGCACCGAGCGGCGATCGGTGTCCGACCGCTTGTAGTGAATGTAGCCCATATCGACGAGTTTCTTCAGATTGTAGGAGACGTTCGAGCCGAGGTAATAGCCGCGCGTCTTCAATTCGCCCGCGGTCAATTCGCTCTCACCGATGTTATAGAGCAGCAGCGCTTGCACGCTGTTGAGTTCGGCGCCGCCACGACGATCGAATTCGTCTTTGATGACGTCGAGCAAAAGCCGATGAAGGCGTTCGATCAGGCGCAATGCCTGGAGATATTCACCGCGAAAGCCTTCTTCTTGAACGGGCGCGCGGTGACGTGCCACTTCATACGCTAAACTCATTACCCTGCCTCACATGTTTTTGACGCCACCCGGTTTGCCCCGGGTTTTGACAAATAGATAATGGGAAGGACTGAATTTCGCCTAAATAGATATAGTAAAAGAATAGTGACAGGCCCTATTTCCAAGGGTTTTTTAACCAGTCAGCAACATGAAATTTGTTTGTGGTGATTTTCGCGTTAATTGCGCAACGACAATTGGATGCAATACGCCATCGCAAATTCAGACGCGCGCGGCCTGCATTTCCGCGCGGCTCGGCAGTTCGAGATCGCCTTCCGGCAGCGGCTTGAAATAACCGTCGACGATGTCGGCTGCAACATCTTCGTAACGCCCCGGCTGCCAGACGGGCTTGCCATCTTTATCGCGTAGCAGAGCGCGCACACCTTCGTGGAAATCGTGATTTTCAAGGCAGCGCACCGCGAGGCGATAATCTTCGATCAGCGTATCGCGAATATCGAAACGAAGCGCATTCTGGATATGGCGCAGTGTTATCGCCAATGAAATCGGAGAGCACTTTCTCAACCCAGAGAGCGTGCGTTGCGCCCATTCCGAACCTTTCGCCTCGGCCCTTTCGAGCGAACGAAAAATTCCGTCAAGTGTCGGCTCGGAGAAATGCTCATTGATATGGCCGCGCTCTTTCTGCAGATCGCCTGGCTCTTGCGGCTGGTTCAGATCATCGAGAAGCGGATCGACGGGCTGGGCGTCCGCGAGCTTGGCGCGAATATCTTCGAAATGCGAGGACGATATGCAGTGCGTGACGAGCCTCAGCCATTGCGCATCGGCGCGACCGATCGAACGCCCCGTCAGGCCGAGATAGAGACCGATCGGCCATGGCATTTTCGCCAGAACGCGCGCAATCCCAACATCGGGAAAAAGTCCGATCTTCGTCTCAGGCATTGCCCATTTGAAGTTTTCACCGGCGATGCGGTGCGTATTGAACGCCGAAAGCCCCGCGCCCGAGCCCATGCACAGCCCATCAATGAAAGAGACGGTCGGCTTGGAGAAGCATTCAAGCAACCAGTTCAGCGAATATTCGTCTCGCATGTAGCTTTTTGCCGTCGCGATATCGCTTTTCGCGGCGGCGGAAAGCGCCACAACATCGCCGCCGGCGCAAAATGCTTTCGGACTGCTCGACACGAGCGCAACGATGTAGACGTCGGGATTTCTCGCGACACGCGGGATGGCGGAGAGCAACGCACGGCACATCTCATTGTCGAGAGCATTGAGCGACGACGGCCGATTAAGCGTGAACGTCTGCAACGCCTGTGTTTGGGCGGCGACGATTTTCTCAGCCTGCATCGGTGTGGCCGCGTTGATGGCGATCTTAGGTTCGTTCACTGCCTGCTCGATCGTAGACGTGCTTTGATTCTGATCGTTATGCTATGCCCCGTTTCCACCGGGCTCGCTAGTTTTTGCGGCGATAAAGCACAATCGGTCACAAGGCTCACGGAATTTGTCCAGAACTTGTAACTGCCGTGCAACGCCAATGACTTGGCCGCGGACGCAAACTCTGCGATGATTATAAGTGCGTGACTGCGCGGGCATGCGTCGCGCCCCGGCCTTGCATCGGCTTTCGAAATCTCGCCCGCGTTGAAATACCAGGCCGCATACAGACAATCATGATGACAGCATACGAGCGCAATTCGGCCAAACGAACGTATTGGCGCGCCGTCGTGGCTGCTGCCGCGTGCGCATCCGCTGCGATCGGCTTCGTTGCTGCAGATGCGGACGCGACAACCACCAAGAAACATCATAAGCCCACGCAGCAAACAGCCGCGCCGAAAACAAACGCCGCGGCGGCTTCGACGGCGGCCGATCCGGCCAATGCAACGCCTTCCGCCACCAATCCCGCCAAGGCCGACGCGCAAGCCGCAGCGAAACCTGCCGACACCTGGTCGGAAACGGAAATTGCCGACGCCCGCGCGCATTGCGCCGTTATCCTGCAGCGCATTCATGCCGTGGCGCTCCCGCACGCGCCCATCCGCGACGGCGCTTGCGGGGCTCCCGCGCCGGTCGAACTCATCAGCATCGGACAAAATCCGGAGGTCGCGCTGTCGCCGCCCGCGATCGTGCGCTGCGATCTCGTCGAGCAGCTCGCGAACTGGTTCGAAAACGATGTGCAGCCCTTAGCGCGCAAGCATCTCAAATCGGCAATCGTCCGGATCGAGACGATGAGCTCTTATTCCTGCCGCAACGCCTATGGCCGCAAGTCGACGAAGCTCAGCGAGCACGCGCTCGCAAACGCCATCGACATCGGCGGTTTCATCACCAGATCGGCGAAGACGGCCGAGGTGCTCGACGACTGGGGCAAGCCGCAGCGCGAGATTGCCGCTGAAGCCGAGGCGCGGAAGAAGGCAGCACAAGACGCGGCCGCCAAGACTGCGCAAACAAACGTCGCCAGCAATCCGGCGCAGGGGGCGTTGCCATCCATCGTTCCGTCGACGACGGGCGCGGCGGCGGCTGGGCTCGTGCGTTCGACCATCATCGAAGGCGTGTCGAATGTCGTGGTCACGTCGTCGTGGGCATCGGCCACGGATGTGAACCGGCTCGGCGGACCGGGCCCGGAAACAGCGACGCCCAAGGCGGCGTTTCCTGTCGGCCTCAGAAACCCGTCGCCGGAAATGCAGGCCTTCCTACGGGAAGCGCATGCCTCGGCCTGCCGGACGTTCGGCACGACGCTTGGACCGGAAGCGAATGCCGCGCACCGGAACCATTTTCACATCGACATGGCCCAGCGGAAGTTCGGCAAGATCTGCGACTAGGACCGACCGCCCTCTCTAGGCCAGGGGATGAGGAAACGAGCCTGGCGCCTGCGGATATCTGACCTGCGTAACGCGGCTTGCGCGGAAGGCCGGCACGTGTCCATTGTCCCCGCGGTTCCGCCATCTCAGGAACGGATCGACACGTCAGCAGGACTTTTCCCATGTCTTCTCGCATGCGCCCCACGTCTTCCGCCGCCAATGCAGGCACGCCGCCCGACTCTCTTTCCGGCGGATTTCCGGCAATTCGCATGCGCCGAAACCGGAAAAGCCCGTGGTCGCGCCGCCTCGTTGCCGAGCATCTGCTTTCGCCGAACGATCTGATCTGGCCGCTGTTCGTCGTCGATGGCGAAGCCAAGCGCATTCCGGTGGCGTCGATGCCGGGCGTCGAACGGTTGAGCGTCGATCTGATCGTCGAGGCGGCGAAGGAAGCCGAGGCGCTCGGCATCCCGGCTCTCGCCCTCTTCCCGTTTACCGACCCCAAGAAGCGTAGCGAGAGCGCCGAGGAAGCCTTCAATCCCGACAATCTCGTTTGCCGGGCGACGCGCGCGATCAAGGCCGCCAAGCTCGACATCGGGGTCGTTCTCGACGTGGCGCTGGATCCCTATACGAGCCATGGGCATGATGGGCTGATCGTCGGCGGCGAGATCGTGAACGACGAGACGACGGCCGCGCTCGTCAAGCAATCGCTGGTGCAGGCGGAAGCTGGCGCCGACGTTCTCGCTCCTTCGGACATGATGGACGGGCGCATCGGCATCATTCGCGCCGCGCTCGAGACGGCGGGCTTCAAGAACACGCAGATCATGTCGTATGCCGCGAAGTATGCGAGCGCATTTTATGGGCCGTTTCGCGATGCGGTCGGCTCGACGGGTCTGCTCAAGGGCGACAAGCGCACGTATCAGATGGACCCGGCGAACACCGAGGAAGCGCTGCGCGAGGTTGCGCTCGATCTCGACGAAGGCGCCGACATGATCATGGTGAAGCCCGGCATGCCCTATCTAGACATCGTGCAGCGGGTCTCGAGCGAATTCGGCGTGCCGACGTTCGCGTACCAAGTGTCGGGCGAATACGCGATGCTAGCCGGTGCATTCGAGCGCGGCTGGCTCGATGCCGACAAGACAATGGTCGAAAGCCTGTTGGCCTTCAAACGCGCGGGCGCGTCCGGCGTGCTGACATACTTCGCGCCCAAAGTCGCGAAATTGTTGGCGGAGTAGCTTATCTCGTCATTTCGATCTGACGAGTTTGCGAGGCCCGCGCTCGGCCGAGATGGCGGTGAGAAGCTAGCGCCGGACGCGGCGGCGGAAATCCTGGTCGGGCGGGATCTGATCGGCGGGGGCGGCGTTACCGCCTGCGGCCGCGGCGGCACCAGCCTGGTTCGGATCGTCGGACGGCGCTACCGTACCAGCGTTCGGATTGTCCTCGGCGATGGTGCGGATCGGCTTCTCGCATTTTGTCAGCCAGACATCATATGTCGGATGCTCCAGGCCGTAGATGCCGGGGCTTTCGGCAAACATCCAGCCGGTGAAAATACGTTTCTCGGAACCGTCAACCTGAGACTCATCGATCTCGACGAACGTGTCCGTCTTGGGCTCGTCGGTGGGCGGGCGCGAATAGCACGCGCGCGGCGTGATCTTGAGCGCGCCGAACGTCGCCGTCTTGTTGAGTTCGACTTCGATCTTCGAGATGTGCGCCGTCACCTTATCGAGCGCTGAAAAGACGGCGACTTGATTTTCAATGCGATCGGCTGCTGCGGGCGGCGCGGTCAGAGCCGCGAGCGCGCCAGAAAGAAGCAACCCCGACACGAACGCACCCGCACGGCGACAGACCTTCGTGCGGCGCCCGAAATCTAACAAGTCCGTCTGTCTCAACTGCAAAAACCCATTCCCCAGAGACGCGCTACCGCGCCTCGCCGGATTGCCCGCCAAAGGGGGCGATATTTCGTTCGGCCGGATTAATCTCGATTAATTCGGCTTCCACGCCTTGTAGTCGCTGGCGGATGCCGCGCGCTGGCCGGTGCCCAGGATCGATCCCTTGGGGCGATAAGCCTTCGCCGTGCCGGTCATGTTCATCTGATGCGGCTTTTGCCAGGGGCGCGGGTGATAGCGCTCTTCGGTCGGCGGCGTATCGACAGTATAATGCAGCCAGCCGTGCCATTCGGGCGGCACCTGACTCGCTTCCGAGAGCTTGGGATAGATGACCCAACGCGCCGGAACGCCCAGCGGGCCGACGCCGCTTCTCTGAATGAAATAGCGATTCCCGAACTGGTCCTCGCCGACGAGCTTGCCTTTGCGCCACGTAAACAGGCGCGTGCCCCAGGTATTGCCGCCCCACCAGCAGAAAATCTCGCTGAATAAGCTCATCGTTCGGGCATCCTTTGCCGCTGCTACCCTGATCACGAATTAGCGGTTCTTCGGCGGTGATGTCCAGACGCCATTGAGCCGGTGCAGGCATGCAACAGAGCTGACGCGGAATCGCACTAAGCTCGTCAGCAGCCGGATCGAAAAAACGGACATAATTAAGTCCTGTCCACACCACCAACGGCCAAGAGGCCCGGCAAAACCCCAACGAATGCGCGACAAACGCCAACTCCGGCCGGAAGTTGTTAACACCACTAGATGTAGTGCTTGTTGTCTCTGCCACCCCAACATCTATTTAATTTCCCTTGTCGGATCGGCTTCGAATCTCCTAACTTTGGCCCTGTTGCGACATTCGTAAGACGGACCGTTCGAGATCGGTTGACGACGACTTCGCAGCTGTTCGGTTCAGTAGCGTTCCAGCGTAGCGCGCGAGTCTTCGTCGCAATCACACACTTCGGGTCGGCATGAGGCCGGCGGAGTCGCCTTTTCGGTGTCTTCGCGGGCACGGGGAAACTGCGACCGGTGTGTTGAGTGCCGACGAGGCGCCTTCGGGCTGTCCATCCGCGTTTTCGACCCGCCGTTCGCCGGAGTTGCAGGGCTCCGAGCGCGTGGCGTCCAAAAAATCACATACGGCGCCCAGCAACACCGCTGCGCGCCGCGCAATTCGGGGGCACTTTCACATGAAGATTACACGGCGTTTCACGAAAGCCGGCCTTTCTCCTTATGCCTCGATCCCGTTCCGGCGTGCGACGTCAGAAATCAAGAACCCCGATGGTTCGATCGTTTTCCGTCTCGAAGGCTTCGATGTCCCCGAACAGTTCAGTCAGGTTGCAGCTGACATCCTGGCGCAGAAATACTTCCGCAAGGCGGGCGTGGCGCGGCGCCTGAAGCGGTGCGAAGAAACGCAGGTTCCGTCGTGGCTGTGGCGCTCCGCCCCGGATGACGCCGCTCTTGCCGAGCTGCCGGACAACGAGCGTTTCGGCGGCGAGACGGACGCGCGCCAAGTCTTCGACCGTCTCGCCGGCACCTGGACCTACTGGGGCTGGAAGGGCGGCTACTTCTCGTCCGAGGAAGACGCGCAGGCGTTCTTCGACGAGCTGCGCTACATGCTCGCCATGCAGATGGCGGCGCCGAACTCGCCGCAGTGGTTCAACACCGGCCTGCACTGGGCCTACGGCATCGACGGCCCCGGCCAGGGCCACCTCTATGTCGACTATCAGACGGGCGAACTCGTGCAGTCGACGTCGGCTTACGAGCATCCGCAGCCGCACGCCTGCTTCATCCAGTCGGTTGCCGACGACCTCGTCAACGAGGGCGGCATTATGGATCTCTGGGTGCGAGAAGCGCGCCTCTTCAAATACGGCTCGGGCACGGGCTCGAACTTCTCGTCGCTGCGCGGCGCAAATGAGAAGCTGTCGGGTGGCGGCCGTTCGTCGGGCCTGATGAGCTTCCTCAAAATCGGCGACCGGGCGGCGGGCGCCATCAAGTCGGGCGGCACGACGCGGCGCGCGGCGAAGATGGTCGTCGTCGATGTCGATCACCCGGATATCGAGGAATACATCGGCTGGAAGGTCAAAGAAGAGCAGAAGGTGGCGGCGCTCGTCACCGGCTCGAAGATCTGCCAGAAGCGGCTCAAGGCTGTGATGAAGGCTTGCGTCAACTGCGAAGCGGAAGGCGACGCCTGCTTCGAGCCGACGAAGAACCCCAAGCTGAAGATCGCGATCCGCGAAGCCAAGCGTGACGGCGTTCCGCAGAACTACATCCTGCGCGTCGTCCAGTTCGCGCGCCAGGGCTACAAGGACATCGAGTTCGACACCTACGACACCGATTGGGACAGCGAGGCCTATCTCACGGTCGCCGGTCAGAACTCCAACAACTCGGTGCGCGTGACGGATGACTTCCTCAACGCCGTCGTCGAGGACAAAGACTGGAACCTGCGTTCTCGCCTTGGCAACAAGGTAACGAAGACGATCCGCGCCCAGGATCTCTGGGAGCAAATCGGCTTTGCGGCGTGGGCCTCGGCCGATCCCGGCATCCAGTTCCACACGACGATCAACGACTGGCACACCTGCCCGCAGTCGGGACCGATCCGCGCTTCGAACCCATGCTCGGAATACATGTTCCTCGACGACACGGCATGCAACCTGGCGTCGCTGAACCTCTTGCGCTTCCGCCGCGAGGATAAGTCGTTCGACATCGAATCGTATGAGCACGGCTGCCGCCTGTGGACGGTTGTGCTCGAAATCTCGGTGCTGATGGCGCAGTTCCCGTCGCGGCAGATCGCGGAGCTTTCGTACCGCTATCGCACGCTGGGCCTTGGCTTCGCGAACATCGGCGGCCTCTTGATGTCGTCGGGCATCCCTTATGACTCAGAGGAAGGCCGCGCGATCTGCGGTGCGATCTCTGCGATCATGACGGGCGTGGCCTACGCGACGAGCGCAGAGATGGCGGAAGAGCTTGGCCCCTTCCCCGGCTACGCGCCGAATGCGCAGGATATGCTGCGCGTGATGCGCAACCATCGCCGCGCCGCTCATGGCGAAGCCGAGTTCTACGAGCAGCTCTCGGTTGCGCCGGTGCCGCTCGATCACGACGCTCTGAGGGATGCGCGCCTCGGCGACGCTGCAAAGCGCGCCTGGGATCGGGCGATCGAACTCGGCCAGGAGCATGGCTATCGCAATGCTCAAGCGACCGTCGTCGCGCCGACCGGCACGATCGGCCTCGTCATGGACTGCGATACGACCGGCATCGAGCCCGACTTCGCACTCGTGAAGTTCAAGAAGCTCGCGGGCGGTGGTTACTTCAAGATCATCAACCAGTCGGTGCCGGAAGCGCTGCGCGCGCTCGGCTATCGCGAAAGCCAGATCGCCGAGATCGAGGCTTATGCAGTCGGCCACGGCTCGCTGGCCCAGGCACCCGCCATCAACACGGGCACGCTGAAGGCCAAGGGCTTCACCGACGACGTGCTGGCGAAGGTCGAGAAGGGTCTGGCGACCGCGTTCGACATTAAGTTCGTGTTCAACCGCTGGACGCTCGGCGACGACTTCATGACGGGCAAACTCGGCATTCCAGCCGACAAGCTCAACGATCCGTCGTTCGATATCTTCGCGCACCTCGGGTACTCGAAGAAAGACGTCGAAGCCGCCAACGAACACGTCTGCGGAGCGATGACGCTTGAGGGTGCACCGCACATCAAGGCCGACGACCTGCCGGTGTTTGATTGCGCCAATCCGTGCGGCAAGAAGGGAAAGCGCTTCCTTTCGGTCGAGAGCCACATCCGCATGATGGCCGCTTCGCAGCCGTTCATCTCGGGCGCGATCTCGAAGACGATCAACATGCCGAACGATGCGACGGTCGAAGACTGCAAGCAGTCGTACATGCTGTCGTGGAAGCTGGCTCTCAAAGCCAACGCGCTCTATCGCGACGGTTCCAAGCTTTCTCAGCCGCTCAACAGCCAGATCCTCGGCGATGATGCAGACGAGGCCGCGGACGCCGTGGATGCTCTGATGAGCCAACCGCTTGCCGCTCGCACGGCGACCGTGACTGAAAAGATCGTCGAGAAGATCGTCGAGCGCGTCGTCTACGTGGAGCGCGAGAAGGCGAAGGGCCGCGACAAGCTTCCTGGCCGCCGTAAGGGCTACACGCAGAAAGCTGCTGTCGGCGGGCATAAAGTGTATCTGCGCACTGGCGAATACGACGACGGCCGCGTCGGCGAAATCTTCATCGACATGCACAAGGAAGGCGCTGCTTTCCGCTCGCTGATGAACAACTTCGCCATCGCGATCTCGCTCGGCCTGCAATACGGCGTGCCGCTGGAAGAATACGTGGAGGCGTTCACCTTCACACGCTTCGAGCCGGCGGGCCTCGTGCAGGGCAACGAGACGATCAAGAACGCGACGTCGATCCTCGACTACATCTTCCGCGAGCTGGCGGTGTCGTACCTCGGCCGTCACGATCTGGCGCACGTCGATCCGCGCGAAATCGTCGGCGAGACGGGGCTGGGCTCCAGCGACGACGATACGGATGAGCAGCTTTCGCTCAACCTGCCGGAGAGCGTGACGAAGATGGTGTCGAAGGGCCTCGTTCGCGGCGCCGACGTGGTTCGCCTCGCGAGCCGCACGACGACGAACGTTTCGGGTCCCAAGGCGTCGTCGCTTGGTGCGGCCGCCGTGCAAAACGCGAGCTACGACGTCAGCGCCCGCTACGTTGAATCGACGCTGACGCACGGCGCGAATGCGCTGTCGGCGGTAAGCGAAGAGATGCAAGCGGCGGTGTCATCGCCGGTTCTGACGAAGTCGGAGCTTTACAAGCAGCGCCTCTCCGAAGCGAAACTCCGCGGCTACGAAGGCGTCGCCTGCACCGAGTGCCAGAACTTCACGATGGTCCGGAACGGCACGTGCCTGAAGTGCGATACGTGCGGATCAACGAGCGGGTGCAGCTGAGTTAGTCCTTCCATCTTTCCCCAGGAGATCAAAATGGCGACAAATCCCCCAAAAGGCGACGGCCACAGAAATGGAGCAGTGCGTGATCGCAGCCAAACCCATAATCCCAAGACGGATCAGTGGGTCAAACGCGATGATAAAACCGGTCGCTTCATGGATGTGAAGCAAGACGGCACACCTTTCAAAGGCGTTCGAAAAGAACACAACTAACGTCATCCTCGAACATGTGAGCGTAGCGACGCGTTCGGGGATCCAGCGCGAGGCTCGTCGGAGACGACCGTATTTCTGCAAGGCGCCATCGCATGTGGCGCCTTGTTTGTTTTCGGCTTGACTGGATCCCGGCCTTCGCCGGGATGACGGTGGGAGATGACAGACTGCGCCGGGATGACGGAATGGGGAATGGTCTGCGAACGACGGGATGATGTGTTGGGGCTATCGCGGGGGCTAACCTTCTCCGGGATGAGGGAGATGGAGTGGAGATTGCCCATTCTCCGTCATGCCGACGAAGGTCGGCACCCAGACAAGCCGCAGCAGACTGTCGGTCAGAGAGCCTGCTCGGACTTATCAAATGGACCCGCGCCGATCTCGCCTGTTTGCGGATCGAAGAAATTGCGCCACTCGGGGTTCATCTGTTCGATCAAACGCAGCTTCCAAGTCCGCCGCCATTCTTTCAACTGCTTCTCACGCGCTATGGCTTGGTCGAGCGTTTCGTGGAGCTCGTAGTAGACGAGTTGCGTCACGTTGTATTGCGCAGTGAAGCCGGGAATGAGCTTCTGGGAATGCTGAGCCATCCGCGCGTGAAGATCACTCGTCACGCCAATGTAGAGCGTGCCGTTTTGGCCGCTCGCCAAGATATAGACGCACGGTGATTTGCTTTTCCGGCTCATGACGTCCCCCTGCGCAGATTGAAGCGCCGCAGGAGATCGCGCAAATCCTTTGATTGCTCGTTGGCTGGATCCCGGCCTTCGCCGGGATGACGGTGGTGGGGCTGACTGTTGCGCCGGTATGTCTAGAAATGGTTGGCGGCTGCGGCTGCGCTCGGAACTTTGCGCTTCGCCGGGATGACGGTGGTTAGGTGTCTCGGTAGAACCAACCCGCCGAGAGCGTGCGTCCTGAGATGCGAGGAAACGGAGCGTGCTCTCGGCGGTGTGGATCCGCGGACTGAATCGACCCCCCGACCAGCGCGCGATCCGGCGTCAAGTCTTCTTGGCTTTCTTCACTTTTTTCGTCTTGTGCGTCTGCGCGACCTTCTGCTTGCCAGCCTTGTGCGCGTGGACCTTTTTCTTGTCCTTTGATTTCAGCGTGACGAGCGTTGCAGTGTGCGAGGCGGATAGCCGTGGCGCTGTCGTTGCAGCCTCGGCGGAAGCGGTGGCGCCAACGCCGAGAGCGACGGCGCCGAGCAAAATCAATCGTGCAATTTTCATTGTCTTCTTTCCCAAGCAGAGCCGCAGCCGGTCTCGAGCTGCAACGCGACGCTAGGCGGCGGTTCCAGAAAAGAGAAAGAAGAAGACTTCAAATGCTCGGAAGATTTTTTTCGAACGGCCGCCTCGCCTCGGAGGCACTCGTCGCATTTTTGCGACGGCTTTATATGTCGTCTCGGCCACATCGAGGCGCGAAAACATTTCGGCGTTCATCGGACGTATACGCCGCATCAATCACAGCGATTCTCAGCGAAAGACCGCAAACGCCTTGTTTGTTGCGTTTTTGATTGTGTCCAGCATGAAGCCGCTATGCGCTTCCACACCTTATCCTCAGTCCTCCCCGTTCCTTTTGCACCTTGGGTAAACGCCGCTCGGCAATAGCGAATCAACGCGCTTCAGTCGTATCCAAGTGCTTGAGAAATAATGCGGAGTTGAAGATGAAACTCGGTGGGACGCAGGCGCCATTATCGGTCTATATGCTGGCCGATCACCTCGACGCTGCACTCGCCGCCGGCGAGGACATCATGGTGCGCGGCAGCCAGTGGCGCGAACTCGCGGAGCACACCAGCGAGCCGGCAGACTTCGTGATGCGTCAGCGCAAGATTGCCGACGAGATCCGCGCCCTTGAGCTGATGCTTGTCGCCCGCGTCCTGAAGGCGCGCAGCCATGCCGCAGCGCTCTCGGAATACGACGATCGTTTTCGTATGCTCGGGCGGTTGTTTGTGGCGGGCACGGCCATTCTGCTCGACGCGGTCGAGGAAAGCGGCGACGCGCGCGAACTCGACTTCGACACGGGCGATGAGATCATCGCCTACGTTCGCAGCCGCGGACTGATCGCTCCCGATGCAGCGGCCATCCGGAAAGCGTCGGACCTGACGATCGACGACAGCTTCCTGGTCGCCGCGCGCATGGCTCTCGGGCCTCTCTTGGATATGGCGGCGGCCTTCCTGGATGCTCTCGACGTCCAATACGATCTCTTCGTCGAAGAGGCGCCGGTTGCGAAGCGGACGCTCCTGCTCGACCTCGACGACGCCGACCGGCTGCCCTTGAACTGACGGCGCGACGTCGCAGACGCCCAGCGCGTTTTGCTGCGCCATTTGGCGACGCGTGCCGAACGGGCGGGGGAACGCTTGACCGAACGCGACGCCACAGTCGCCCGTCTGAGAACAAGCGAACGCGCCTCAGCTTTGGCCTCAGGCTTCTCAACCGCAGCCGCCGACTTTTCGAAATTCACCGCGATGCTTGCCGGCACAGTTCCGTCAACGGACGCCACACGGGTTGAATCCGTGCGCAGGACGTTGGCCAATGCGGGCTTCATGGTTTTCACCGCTGTCAGCATCTTGCCGGCGACCGGCGCGAAGACCGACGTCGACATGGCATCAAGCGCCATCGCGATCATCATGCCGCCCTGGGCCTGGTCGAGCGATGCGAACGACCCGATGGAACCCGGGACCGGCGCATAACGGCGATTTCTTTTATAGGTCGCGTCGACGATGGATGGCGCCGACATCACGCGGACTTCGAGTTTCGCAACGCCGCTTCCGGCAAAGCCCAGCTTGTGCGCGGTTGCGCGCGATACGTCGAGCTTGCGCTGACGCCAGTACGGTCCGGCGTTGTTGACGCGAACGACGGCGGCATTGCCATTATCAGGGTTGCGAATGAGCAGGATCGTGCCGTCCGGATAGATCGGGCTGGCGGCGCTGTCGGCCTCGTTGGGGCGGAAGGCTTCGCCAGATGACGTCAATCCGCATGGGTTGTAGCGATCGCGGCGACAGTCGTCATAGTACGAGGCTTGGAGCACCGTGTCCTGGCCAACAATGGCGACCATCTCGGCGATGCTCAGCACGCGGTGACAGGTGTGGTTGAAGCAGTATGTCTTGCCAGGCGTCTTGGCTTCGACAGGGGCGGCGCTGAAGGCCAACACCGTTGCAACGGCTGCCGGCACACTCCAGGCAGCCCATGCCGCTGCGCATACGTGCGCACGGCGACGAATACTCGATGACATCCCTACTCTCCCGTCTTTCTTCGGCACGGGCCTACGCGCCGTTCTCCTCCGTGCGTTCCATCCGCCTTGGAACAAAACACCAACTGCAGCGCCGGACCATAGAGTTTGTGATGCACCACGACAACCCAAGAATTGCCGTTACAATTCTCAAGCAATCACAAGTTATTTCATGACGTTGCGTGACTGAGTTGGCTCCATTTCTACGGAGGTGAAACGGTGTGCCGCATGCGCCCCCAGGGCCACGGTTGCTGAGGCGTATATGCATCATGCGGCGCGTAATACGAAGCCGAACGAAATTCTCCGGTTGCGCCGCATAGGGCGTATGCGTCTCATCTCGCGCGGGGGCCGCAAATACGGGGATTTTCGGGGGAAATTTTGCGTCTATTCCTGGGATCTATTGCGCTGGCATTGCTGCCGTTTCTAAGCGGTTGTGTCTGCGATCCGCCGGTCGAGCGACTGACCATCAAAAAGCGCGTGCACGCGAAACGGGTCGCGCTGGCGATACCGGCCAAGCCAAGACCTAGCACCGACGCGACGGGGCCATCCGCCACGTCCGTGCTGAGACCAATACGCATCAAGAGGTGCGACTGTCCGCAGGACTTTGATCCGCATGTCTGCGGCGATCGGAGCGCCTACACGTGGTCGCCGGACTGCAACAAACAGTCATCAGGAACCATAAGGCCCAGCGCTCCCGAGCCTGCGCCGGCACCTATCGCAGCGCCTGTCGCGGCGCCTGATAGGGCGACACCAGCGTCACTCAAAGGTTCAGCGCAGCCTTGAGCGTTTCAGCCGCCTCGTTCAGCCGCTGAGGATTCGAGCACCGCAGCACGAGGTCGGACACCGGGCGGCCATTGCGCAATTGCGGGTAGCTGCCCATCGCCACGTCGCGATAGCGCTGCTGGTGTTTCGAGAAGATATCCGCGATCTCGCTTTCCGGGCGATCGACGGGAATGGTGATCGACAACAGCTTGGCGCCGGTTTCCAGCATCGGCGTCACGCTTGCGAGCATGGCGCGCATGACGCTCGGCACGCCCGCCATCACGAACACGTTGCCGATGCGAAACCCCGGGGCGACCGAGAGCGTATTGTCAATCAGCTCGGCGCCTGCGGGCGCTCTCGCCATGCGCAAGCGCGCAGCCGTCACCTCAAGCCCGCGGCCGGTATAATAGTCACGAAGCAGCTTTTCCGCGCGGGCGTCGATGCCGACCGAAACGCCGAAGGCCTTGCCGATACTGTCGGCGGTGATGTCGTCGTGCGTCGGACCGATGCCGCCGGTCGTGAACACATAGGTGTAGCGGGAGCGAAGCGCATTGACGGCCGAGACGATCTCATCCTCATCGTCGGCGACGACGCGCACCTCCTGCAAGCGGATGCCGATGTTCGTCAAATGCTCGGCGACGGCGCCGATGTTCTCATCCTTGGTGCGGCCCGACAGAATCTCGTCGCCGATGACCAGGAGGGCTGCCGTAACAATCCGTTCTTCCGTCAAGGTTCGCTCGTCCATCGCTGCTTTCAGCCGCCGTCATAGCACCGCCGAACGCGCGGCGAAAATACTTGCCGGGCGGCGCCGAACGCCGATATGGCCTGATCCATGAAATTTACACACCCTCTCGTGCCCGGCATTCTGATCCAGCGCTATAAGCGCTTTCTCGCGGACGTCACGACCGCAGGCGGCGTCACCGTCACTGCGAGTTGCCCCAATACGGGCTCGATGCTCGGCCTGACGAAGCCCGGCTCGAAGGTCTGGCTTTCGGAAAGCGACAGCCCGACGCGTAAATACCGGCATACCTGGGAAATGATCGAGGCCGACCTTGGGACGGGTCCGCACCTCGTCGGCATCAATACGGGACGACCGAACGCGCTCGTCACCGAAGCCATCGAGACCGGGACGATCGCCGAACTTGCCGGATATCCGATGTTGCGGCGCGAAGTGAAATACGGACTCAACAGCCGCATCGACGTGCTGCTTTCGGGCGGACGCGATAATCGCGACTGTTATGTCGAGGTGAAGAACGTGCATTTGATGCGCGAGAACGGCCTCGCCGAGTTTCCCGACAGCAAAACAGAGCGCGGTGCCAAACACTTGCGCGAACTTGCAAACATGGTTGGCGAAGGCCACCGCGCCGTGATGGTTTTTCTTGTGCAGCGCAGCGATGCAGAGAGTTTCAAGCTCGCGCGTGACATCGACCCCGCATATGCCGCCGCTTTTCAGGCTGCTGCAGCATCAGGTGTTGAAATGCTCTGCTATAAATGCCAGCTCAGCCCTACAGAAATCGCAGTTGAGAAACGCATCGAGATTGCGGATCTTTAACGAGAAGGCCGGTCAACGGCTGAAACACACAAGAGAGAGGCAACGTACTCTCCAGCAGACGGCGTTTAGGGCGCCGGTCAAGGAAACGAAACCCAAGGTGACGATCGATGTATTCACGTCGCGATTTTTCGAGGCTGGGGCTTGCCCTGGCCGGTGGCGTCGCAGCACTTAAATCGGCAACCGGCTTGGCGGCGGAAGGTTCGGCCGAGACATTCCAAGTTACGAAGTCGGACGCGGAGTGGCGCAAAGAGCTGACGCCGGAGCAGTACAACGTGCTGCGCAAGCAGGGCACCGAACGGGCGGGCACGTCGCCGCTCGATGCAAACGACGCGCCGGGCACCTACCTTTGCGCCGGATGCCAGCTTGCACTGTTCTCGTCGGAAACGAAGTATCATAGCGGCACCGGCTGGCCGAGCTTCTGGAAGCCGCTTGATGGTGCGGTCGAGACGTCCACCGACAACAGCTACTTCATGACCCGCACGGAAGTTCATTGCCACCGCTGCGGCGGACATCTTGGTCATGTGTTCGAAGACGGACCGAAGCCGACAGGCCTGCGCTACTGCATGAACGGCGTGGCTTTGAAGTTCGTGCCCAAAGTCGCCTAGCCAGCAAGCAAATCGTCAAGCGCTTTGGGCGAGAGCCTTGCTCTTGCCCGAAGCCAGAAATTCCGTCGCCTCGGTGGCGGGCATTGGCATTCCCAACAGATAGCCCTGCCCGAACCCGACATGAAGTGCGCGCAGCCTTTGCAGCTGCTCGTCCGTCTCGATCCCTTCGGCGACAACCGTACAGTTCAGGTTGCGCGCAAGCTGCGTGATCGAGCGCACAATGAGATCGCTTTCGCGCGAACGCCCAAGCTGACTGACGAACAGCCGATCGATCTTGATGCGATCGAGCGGGAAGCTGACAAGATAGCTCAACGACGAATAGCCGGTCCCGAAATCGTCAAGCGCGATCGAGACGCCGAGTTGTTTCAGCCGCTTGAGCTGATCGAGTGTCACCGGATCGTTTTGCAGCAAACTCGTCTCGGTGATCTCGATTTCGAGCCGATTGGCCGGAAGGCCCGATGACTTGAGCGCGCGCTCGACGCGTTGCGCGACATCGTCGGAGGCGATCTGCAACGGCGATAGATTGATGCCGACGACGACATCGGATGGCCACTTCGCGGCCTGAGCGCACGCAGCCTCGATCACCCAGCCGCCGATATCGTTCGCCATCCCGATTTCATCGGCGATACTTAAGAATTGGGCAGGCGGCAGCAGACCGCGCAGCGGGTGCCGCCAACGAATGAGACACTCGAAGCCGGCAATTTCATTCTTGGTCAGGCCCTGGATCGGCTGGAAAAAGAGTTCCAGTTCGTTCTTGGCAAGCGCGCTCCGCAAGCCTTGCTCAACGGCCTGGCGCTCTTCCACCGAGCGCAGCATGTCGGGCTCGAAAACGCAGTGCGCGTTGCGGCCCGCAGATTTGCTCGCGTACATCGCAAGATCGGCCTGCGTCAGCAGTTGATCGCCGGTAGAGTCGCTTTCGAAAGCGATGGCGACGCCAACGCTCGCGCCAATCTGCACGCGCTGACCTTCAAGAAAGAACGGATCGCATAACGCCGAGACGAGACGCATGGCCAGGGCCTGAGCCGTGGCGCGGCCGCAGATCTCCTGAGCGACGACAGCGAACTCGTCGCCGCCGAGGCGTGCTACCAGATCGCCGTCGCGGACGACCTTCGCGATCCGCGACGCCGCCATTCGCAGCACCGCATCGCCCGCCGCGTGGCCGAAGGCATCGTTGACGCCTTTGAAGCGATCGAGGTCAATATAGAAGACGCCGTATTCCGGCGACTGGTCGCGATCGGCGGCCAGCGTGTTGAGGCGGGCCATGAAAGCGCGGCGGTTGGCGACTCCCGTCAGGCCGTCGGTCATCGCGGCACGTTCGGTCTCTTCGCGCGCCGACACCAGGGCGGCAAAGGAGTCCTTCAGTTTTTCGACGGCCTCCAGGCGCTCGGCGAAAATCCGGGCGTTCGACGCAATGAGGCCGACGAGGAACATGAAATAGCTGAGCGCCAGTGCGGCGAGAATGAGATGGTTGTCGAGCGTGATGAACAGGCACTTCACCGCCAACGGGATCAGGATCGTCGCGGCATAGAGGATCGCGGCGGCAGGAATGGGAGAGAGCAAGACGCTGCCGCTTGCCGCCATGCCGACTACAAGCGCAACAATGATGACCTCGCTGTTGGCAACCGTCCCGGTCCATAGCGTTCCGAGCAGACTCCAGGGCAGGGCCAGCAGGACACTAAACAGCAAGGCGTTTCGGGCCGGGCGGCGCGAGGTATTTCTGCCGTTGGCAGACGTCCGGTGATTAGTACGGTTACGCAGTGACCGAATGCCGACAAAACTGCAAATCGCTAATGCAAAGAGCGTCCAGAGCACGAGCGCAGGCCATCGAATCAGGCCGCTGAATGCGATGGTGGCCAGCAGGACGTTGATTGCGTAACCAGCCATCGCCGCTGGCGTTGCCCGGGCGATACTCGCAAGTTGCTCCTTGTGGACGGATGACCACTTCCACCCGCCTTCATCATGCAGAAATTTCACTTCCAGGCCTCAGTGCGCATTGAGACGGCGGCCACACTAGGCCGGAGCCCTTAACGATCCTGCTGCGCCAGGACGGATAATTCGTTAAGTTGCTCCCGCACTCGCAAAAAAAATCGCGCTTTCCGAGTGTTGCGCCGCGTCACTCGCTGCAAGCACGATATGATAATTGAGAGCATAAGCGGCGCCGAGTAAGTTTTCGTTATGGCCCCGCGACCCGGGAGGCTTTGCGGCATGTTTCGGCCATTCCGGTGGCCCATGCGTACCCCGGTCATGTGATGCAGAAGCATCACACGAAGGGCAACGGATTCCGCAGGGCGGTGCGTTTTCTTCTCCGGGTGTATGGGACAGAGCTTCCGCGTGCCAATCGTTCAGCCCGGCATGTGAAGTTCTTACGAGAGCAAAGAGACTATGGCGTTACTCCGGTGGGTTTCTACGGTCGTCGTTATCGGTGCGATAGCGGGCGGCGTCTATTATACGATGCACGGAGGCAGCGGAGCGCCGGAGGATGGCGCCAAAGGCCGGAATGCGCGCGGCGGCTTCGGCGGCCCAGTTGCCGTTCTTGCCAAGGACGCCGCGAAGGCTGACGTGCCGATCTATCTCGAAGGCGTCGGCTCCGTTAAGGCTCTGAACACCGCGACCATCCGGGCACAGGTCGACGGCCGCATTTTGAGCGTCAACTTCAAGGAAGGCCAGGACGTCAAGAAGGGCGATCTGCTCGCCAAGATCGACCCGGCGACCTACCAGGCGCAGCTCGATCAGGCCGTAGCAAAGAAAGCGCTCGACGAAGCGCTGCTCGCCAACACCAAGCGCGACCTCGACCGTTACCAGAAGGTCGGCACGCTCGCCATTTCCCAGCAGCAGATTGACACCCAAGTCGCGCTGATCAAGCAACAGGAAGCGCAGATCAAATCCGACGTCGCGGCCATCGAGAATGCGCAGGCAATCCTTGGCTATACGACGATCGTGGCGCCGTTCGACGGCCGTACCGGCATCCGCCTCGTCGACGAAGGCAACCTCGTGCACGCCAATGACACCACCGGCATCGTCGTGATTACGCAGGTGCAGCCGATCACGGCGACTTTCACGTTGCCGCAGCAGGAGTTGCCCACCCTGATCAAAGCCATCGAGACCGGTCCGTTGGTCGCGACGGCGCTGTCGACAGACGGCCAGACGGAACTCGAAACCGGTTCGCTGAAGGTCATCGACAATCAGGTCGACCAGCAAACCGGCACGATCAAGCTTAAGGCCGAATTCCCGAACGAGAAGCGTCAGCTTTGGCCGGGCCAGTTCGTCAATGTGCGGTTGCTGGTCGATACCGTCAAAGACGCGACGGTCGTGGCGACGGAAGCCGTGCAGCGCGGACCCGACGGAACCTATGTGTTCGTCATCGGCCCCAACAACACCGCCGAGATGCGTGCCGTCAAGGTTTCGCGCCAGGACGACAAGTTCGCGGTCATCGCCGAAGGCCTCAAGCCGGGCGACAAGGTCGTGACGAGCGGCTTCAGCCGTCTGAAGGACGGATCGACTGTCTCTATTAATGACGGCACATCCGCGCCTGCCACCGACAAGCCGCACCACAAGAAGTCGCCGGACGGCAAAAAGTCGACCTCGGCGGATCAGAACGCGCAGGCCGCGCAGTTGCCGACGGAAGCCGCGCTCGTTACCGGCTCGACGTCAGGCGACGAACAGCGCCACGGCAAACATCGCCGCCACCACGACCAGGATAACGGCGCATCGCCATGAGCGTTTCGCACCTTTTCATCGTCCGTCCGATCGCGACGTCACTGCTTGCAGTAGCGACGATCCTCGGCGGCATTCTCGGCTACTTCGCGCTGCCGATCTCGTCGTTGCCACAGGTCGATTTCCCGACCGTCGAGGTGACGACCGAGCTTCCGGGCGCTAGCCCCGAGACGATGTCGACGCTCGTTACGGCGTCGCTCGAACGCCAGTTCGGACAGATCCAATCGCTCGCAGCGATGTCTTCTACGAGCTCGTTCGGGTTGAGCCGCATCACGCTGCAGTTCAACCTCGACCGCGATATCGACGCCGCGGCGCAGGACGTCCAGGCAGCGATCAATGCCGCTGGCTCGACGCTGCCCAAAAACCTCCCCTACCCGCCGACCTATTCGAAGGTCAATCCGGCCGACACGCCGATCGTCACCTTAGCGCTGACGTCCGATACGCAATCGCTCAGGTCGCTGTCTGACCTTGCCGATACGCTTTTGGCGCAACGCTTGGCGTCGGTCTCGGGCGTCGGCCACGTATCGATCGAAGGCGGCATCAAGCCTGCGGTGCGCGTCGAAGCCGATGTCTCGCGGCTGGCGAGTTACGGCCTCAGCATGGCCGATCTCAGCGCCGCGATTGCGAGCGCCAACGTCTCGGGGCCGAAAGGTTCGATCGACGGCGTGAAGCAATCCTACACGATTGCCGCCAACGACCAGATCGACCAGGCGCACATCTATGAAGACGTCATCATCGCCTATCGGAACGAGGCGCCGGTCCGCGTCAAGGACGTCGCGAAGGTCACGGAAGGGCTGGAGAATACACGCGTTGGCGGCTGGTATAACGGCAAGCCTGCGGTCATCGTCGACGTTCAGAGGCAGCCCGGCGCCAACGTCATCGATACGGTCAACCGCATCAAGGACGAACTGCCCCGCGTCGAACGTTCGATGCCGGCCGGCGTCAATCTGCAGATCGTCAGCGACCGCACCGGCACGATCGAGGCTTCCGTCCGCGACGTGCAGTTCACGCTCGTCCTGAGCGTCGGCCTCGTCGTCATGGTCGTGCTTTTGTTCCTACGCTCGCTGCGCGCGACGATCATTGCAGGCGTGGCGCTGCCGGTTTCTCTGATCGCCACGTTCGGCGTGATGTATTTCTGCGGCTTCAGTCTCGATAACCTGTCGCTGATGGCCTTGACGATCGGCACCGGCTTCGTCGTCGACGACGCCATCGTCATGATCGAGAACGTCGTGCGCCACATCGAGAAGGGCGAGAAGCCGATGAAGGCGGCGCTCGATGGTGCGCGCGAAATCGGATTCACGGTGATCTCGCTGACGCTGTCGCTGATCGCCGTCTTCATCCCCCTGCTCTTCATGACGGGCCTCGTCGGGCGCATGTTCCGCGAGTTCGCGATGACCCTGACGATTGCCGTCGTCGTCTCCGCGATCGTGTCTTTGACGCTGACGCCGATGATGTGTTCGAAGCTTCTGCGCGGCGGCCATGACGAGAAGTCGGGCATCATCGGCCGCTTCATCGAGCGCGTGATCGCCGGTTACGACCGCTCGCTGGAATTCGTGTTCCGGCATCAGGGCGCGACGCTTATCGTGGCGCTGATGACCGTGGTCCTGACGATCTGGCTCTATGTCATCATGCCGAAGGGCTTCCTGCCCGACCAGGATACCGGCGCCATCACCGCCGTCGTCGAGGGCAGCCCGCAGATCTCGTTCACCGAAATGACGAAGCTGCAGAAGGACGTCGCAGCCATCGTCGCAACGGATAGAGACGTTGCCGGCGTCGCTTCGATCGTCGGCATCGGCCAGCTCAATGCGACCCAGAATGTGGGCAGCCTCAAGATCATGCTGAAGCCGCGCGACGAACGCGAGTCCAACGTCGTCGAGGTGATCCAGCGCCTGAAGCGCGAGGTCAAGACCGCGCCGGGCACGATGGTCTACTTCCAGCCGGTACAAGACGTGCAGATTTCAACGCAGTCGAGCCGCGCACGCTATCAGTATACGCTCGCCAGCACCGACAGCGCCGAGGTCACTGAGTGGTCGAAGAAGATGGCCGACGCGCTCAGGACATCGCCGTTCCTGCGCAACGTCGCAACGGAAGAAGTCGATGGCGGCCTGATCGCGCGGATCGACGTCGATCGTGTCGTCGCCGGACGCCTCGGCGTTACGATGCAGGCCATCAACGATGCGCTGAGCAATGCGTTTGGCCAACGGCAGGTTTCGACGATTTACGAGCAGGCGAACCAGTATCGCGTCGTGCTGGAAGCCGCCGAGCAATATCGCAGCGACCCGTCACGCCTCAACCGGCTTTACGTTGCATCAACGACGGCCGGGACGCCCGTGCTGCTGACGGCCGTCGCGAAAATCAAGTACGAGACGGCGCCGCTTGCGATCAGCCACCAGGATCAGTTCCCGGCCATCACGATCAGCTTCAACCTGGCGCCGAACGCGTCGTTGAGCGATGCGCTCGCGGCCATCGACACGGCAAAGAAGGATATCGACCTTCCCGCGACGGTATCGGGCACGTTCTATGGCGACGCGGCGGAGTTTTCCAAGTCGCTGCAGAACCAGCCGTGGCTCATCCTGGCGGCCATCGTCACGATCTATATCGTGCTCGGCGTGCTTTATGAGAGCCTCATTCATCCGTTCACGATTTTGACGACGTTGCCGTCGGCTGGCATCGGTGCGGCGCTGGCACTGGAACTGACGGGCAACGACCTGTCGTTCGTGGCGCTGATCGGCATCATCCTGCTGATGGGCATCGTGAAGAAAAACGCGATCATGATGATCGACTTCGCGCTGGAAGCGGAGCGCGAGCGTGGACTATCGCCGCGGGCCTCGATCAAGGAAGCGGCACTTCTGCGCTTCCGACCGATCATGATGACGACGCTTGCGGCGCTGTTCGGCGCATTGCCGCTGGCTCTCGAAAGCGGAACGGGATCGGAATTGCGCAACCCGCTCGGCATTACCATCGTCGGCGGCTTGCTGCTCAGCCAGCTGCTGACGCTTTACACCACGCCCGTCATCTATCTGGCGATGGAACGGCTGCGCGCCCGGCTTGGCGGCCGCGCGCTCGACGCCAATGGCGAACCGGTTGCCGCTGCGCCGGAGCAATCACGGGCGATCACCGCGGGTAACCGCGAGGCTGCGGAGTAGGCGCATGAACGTCTCACGCATCTTCATCGAACGGCCGATCGGCACAGCCCTTCTCGCCATCGGGCTCTTTCTGGTGGGCGCGGTCGCATACTTCATGCTGCCGGTCGCCAGCATGCCGTCGATCGAAATTCCAACGATCCGCATCATGGCGTCGCGACCGGGTGCCGATCCAGCGACGATGGCAGCAAGCGTTGCATCGCCGCTCGAACGCCGACTCGGCGAGATCGCGGGCGTGACGGAAATGACGTCGACCAGCTCGCTCGGCTCGGCATCGATCGCGATGCAGTTCGACCTCAACCGCAACATCGATGGCGCAGCGCGCGACGTTCAAGCCGCCCTCAACAGCGCGACGGCCGATCTTCCCGGCGATCTTCCGCAGGTGCCGACGTACCGCAAATATAATCCATCAGCGGCGCCCATTCTCATTCTGGCGCTGACGTCGAAGACGATGACGACCAGCGACATCTACGACACCGCCGACACGATCCTGGCGCAACGTATCTCGCAAGTCGAAGGCGTGGCCGATGTGGATGTCAGCGGTGCCGACCAGCCGGCGACGCGCATTCAGGTCGATCCGACGCTCGTGGCTTCGATGGGCGTGAGCTTCGACGACGTCAAAAACGCCGTCGAGGCGGCGAACGATCTGTCTTCGATCGGCTCCATCGACGGACCGAACCAGACGATTGTGCTGCAGTCCAATTCGCAGATGACAGAGCCCGAGGATTACAGGGGCATCATCGTCAAGAACATGCCGAACGGCGATGTGGTCAAGGTCGGCGACGTGGCCAAGGTCATAAAAGCGACGCGCAACGCCCGCTCGCTCGCACGCTACGGGCTGCAACCCGCCGTGCTGCTCATCGTCACCAAGACGGCCGATGCCAACGTCATCGACACCGTTGATCGCGTGAAGGCGATCCTGCCGCAGCTCAAGGAATGGATTCCGGCGGGCGTCGACATTTCCATTTTGTCCGACCGCACGACGACGATCCGCGCTTCGGTGCACGACATGCAGTTCACGCTTGGTCTCACGATCCTGCTCGTCATGTCGGTCGTGTTCGTCTTTCTGCGGCGCACGACGCCGACCATCGCCGCGGGCATCACGGTGCCGCTCTCGCTTGCCGGAACGTGCGCGGCCATGTGGGCGGCAGGCTATTCCATCAATAACCTGACGCTGATGGCCCTCGCCGTCGCGGTCGGCTTCGTGGTCGACGACGCAATCGTGATGATCGAAAACGTCTACCGCAACATGGAAAAGGGCATGAAGCCCATTCCTGCGGCGCTGGAAGGCTCGCGCCAGATCGGCTTCACCGTCATCTCGATTTCCGTCTCGCTCGTCGCAGCATTCATTCCTGTGCTGTTCATGACCGGCATTGCCGGCCGGCTGCTGCACGAGTTCGCCATGACGCTGACTTTCGCCATCGTCATTTCCGCGATCGTCTCGCTGACCGTCACGCCGATGATTTGCGCGCACTTCATCAAGGAAGGCGCCGAAGAACACCGCAACCTCGCCGACCGTATCTTCGAAGGTGCGCTGAGCATGGTTGTGCGCGCCTATGCGTTCACTCTCAGGATCGCGCTGCGTAATCAGCTTGTCATGCTGAGCGTCTTCATCGCGACGATTTTCCTGACCGTGCACTTTTACAGCGTACTGCCGAAGGGCTTTCTGCCCGAGGACGACACGGGCCTGATCATCGCGGCGACCGAAGCCAATGCGGATATCTCATTCGCCGAAATGAAGAAGCTCCAGGACCGGGCGCTCAAGGTCATCCTCGCCGATCCTGCCGTCGACAACATCGGTTCGTCGATGGGCGCCGGCGGCTTCAATCCGACGCAGAACCAGGGCCGCATGTTCATCAGCCTCAAGCCGCTCAGCGAGCGCGGCAACGTGCCAACGGCGGAAGTCATTGACCGGCTGAGGAAGCCGCTCGGCAAGATCGTCGGGCTGGCGACGCGGCTGATGCCGTCGCGCGATATCCGCGCGGGTGCCCGCTCGGGCAAAGCCGACTATCAATACACGCTGTGGTCGCTTAACGCCGACGATCTTTATGCCTGGGTGCCGAAAGCCCTCACCGCGGTTCGCGCAATTCCCGGTGTCGTCGATGTCAGCTCGGATCGCGAATCCGGCGGCCTTCAGCTCAACGTCAACATCAACCGCGATGTCGCTTCACGCCTCAACGTGGCGATCGCCGATATCGACACCGCGCTATCCAACGCCTTTTCGCAGACGCAGTTCTCGACGATCTATACCGATCGCAATCAATATAAAGTCGTCATCGAGGTGGACCCCAATCTCCAGGGCCAGCCGAAAGATCTGTCGCGCATCTATGTACCGACGATTGACGGAAGGCGGCAGGTTCCGCTGTCGAGCGTCGTGACATTGACTGAAGGCATCGCGCCGCTCGTCGTCAATCACCAGGGACCTTTCCCGGCGGTCACCATCAACTACAGCCTGAAGCCGGGTGTCAGCATAGACACGAGCCTGCAGGCGATCGATCAGGCGCTGCAGAAACTGCATATGCCGGAAAGCATCCGGGCCGAGCCCGCCGGCGATGCCAAAGCATTTCAGGAGCAAGCGCGCGCCCAGACGCTGCTGATCGTCGCCGCTCTGCTCTCGATTTACATCGTACTCGGCGTTCTCTACGAGAGCCTCGCGCATCCGCTGACGATCATATCGACGTTGCCGTCCGCGGGCCTCGGCGCGCTGCTGGCCCTCGAACTCGCCCATATGGATCTGTCGCTGATCGCACTCATCGGCGTCATTCTGCTGATCGGCATCGTGAAGAAGAACGGCATCATGCTGGTCGATTTCGCAATCCACGCCGAACGCGAGCTTGGGCTTTCCCCGCATGACGCCATCTATGACGCGTGCCTGCAGCGCTTCCGGCCCATCCTGATGACAACGCTCGCGGCACTCCTGGGTGCTGTTCCGCTTGCCGTCGCCATCGGCCCCGGCTCGGAATTGCGCCGGCCGCTCGGCATCACCATTATCGGCGGACTGGTCGTGTCGCAGATCCTGACGCTCTATACGACGCCGGTGATTTACCTGATGCTGGAGCGTGGGAAGGCTTGGATCGCGCGGCAACGAAAATCGCGCTCGACGCAAATGGTTCCGCAAGACGCACCTAGGCCGTGAACTTCCCTGCTGGCTCGCATCTACGCCAGTTCACTTATCTACGACAACCGCGCCGATCCCATAGCCGGTGCCCGATCCCGACTGCGGAATTTTGTTGCCGACGTAGTCGCGAGATCCGACATCAAGATTGAATGGCGGCTTCGTCAGATCAATTGCGCGCCCCATCAGCTTTTGCGAGACGTGCAATGCCGCACGCGGACACGATCGCTTATAGCCGCCGCAAATCTCTCCCAGGGCGGTGGTGTCAAGTTGCGGATCATCGGTGAATGCCGTCGACTTGCCATCGAGCGTTTCGTTGCCCGTCGCTTGCCGCCAAGTATCAAGATTGGTGTAGTTTCTATCGCGCCACCGAATGGCGAACTGGTCCGTCAAATAGTAACTGTTGGAGAGGATTTGAACCTCAGGCAGTTCTGACCCGGTATTGATGTAGTTCGCTCCATTCAGTGCTATGATGAGATTGTTTGCAATGATCGCGCCCTTGGGATTTCCCTGAATGGAAATGCCGGCGGTTGTGTTCGACGGCCCGTTGGAAATCAGCGTGTTGTTATAAATACTGAGCTGGGGCGAGTCGGCTCCCCTCGCAATTACGATGTTTCCGAAGTAGGAAGCGCCCCACGATGTGGCGTTGTTCACGGCGACATTATAGCGAATGATATTCCGCCCCCACTCGCCGTCGATATATGCGGCAAAGCCGGCACCCCAGTTGTCGTGAGCATAGTTGTATTGAAGAACCGAGTCCGTGACGTAGCCGTCGAGATCGAAGCCATCCCAATCGCAGCCTTTGACGAATTTGCTCGGCTTGGCGTTGTAGACTTCGTTGAACTGAATGACGATGTGACTTGAGCTATACGCCCAGAAACCGGATGGCCCACCGCAGGTATCGACATTGGCGCCGAGATTGTACGCAATGTTGTTTTGAATCAGGCCGCCAGTGACGCCATTGGCGATCATGCCGTTGCCGTCGGCCCCGTTGGTACCGCCGGGCCGGCCTCCAATGTCGTAAATGACATTGCCCTGATACAGAATGTTTCGGACGTTCTTGTCGCGTCCAAAGCCATAAAGCCCGTTATTGTCCGGACTTGTCGGTCCGTCAGAACCGTGCAGCACATTGTCGATGACATTCACACCATCGAGTCCGGCGCCCGGGTGGCCAGTAACAAAAATCTCGGCTCCATTCTGTCCGGGGCTGGTGGTGAAGAACCCGCTAATGTCGCATCGTCGAACTGTTATGTTTCGAGCGGCGTCATTGTCGTAAGGGTTTTGAATCCAAACACCAAAGGGCGTCTTGCCGCCGTTGCCGCGTAGAGTGCAATCCTGCACGACAACGCCGCTGGCGCCGACGATGTCGATCGCTGCCACGAGACGCCCGGCGCAGTTCGATTTGATCTGAAATTTTCCATGCCCATAAGCGCCGATCGTAACCGGACGTTCCGCGGTCCCGCGCAGCATCCCGCGCGAAATCTGAAGACAGCCTACAAATGTCTTGCCGCCCTCAAGGAGAATTGAATCTCCGGCATTGTAGACGGACTGCTGTATCCTCCCGAGGCTGCGCCAAGGCGCGTTAGGGGCTGTTCCCGAATTCAAATCATCCCCAGTCGGCGACACATAATAGGTCGTCCCAGTACCGGAGGGTTCAGACGATTGGGCTTTGGCAACGACGGCGCAGCAGAGCTGCAAGCAGACGACAAGGACAAGCGTCACTGCGCCCAGAGGGTGGGGGAAACTCATGAAACGCATATATGCCCTCGCGGTGAATTCGGCGCAGGCCGAGATCGACCTACCGGGTTTGTTGAATGCCAACTGAGGGAGTCAATTCAGCGTTGGGCAACGATGGCCAACGTGGCATCGGTGTCCTATGCCGCAATTTGAGCCGAGGCATCAAGCTGGCAATTCCACAGGCGTAAAACAACACGGTGTAAGGGTAAAAAACCAGAACTATCGATTCAAATGGTGAGCGAGCGACGAGCAATAATAGCATCGACGCGAAAAATGCCGTCGTGCTGCATGGAAAATTCATGACGTTCATCAGCGCGAAATAAACAAAGACAAGGGCAGCAGCCAGAAACGCAAGTAACCCGACCCATCCCAGGTCGACCAGAATTTCGCGGAAGGTATTGTGAAACTGAAAGACGCGTCCATCCGTCTGCCCGAACATCGACAGCACTGAAGCCGTTTCATTCGAGTCGCCGAGCCAAAATGCCTTATATCCATGTCCAAGCAACGGGGCTCTCGCAATCCAGATATCGGCCCAGTCCCAAAGCGTGGTTCGGCCTGTCAACGTCGGATCTTTGTTGAAGGCGGCAAGCACGCGGTCTGACGAGAACCCTATGCCAGCAAGGGCCAAGGCGACGAACATCACGGCGATGAGCCCAATGACTACAAATGTCCAGCGAGACCATCGGTCAAACCGCTTGAGCATTAGGAAGCCCAAGAATGCCAATGCGAAGCCGACGGCCGCAAGCGCCGATGAGAGCGCCTCGACGCCGGCCGCTATACCCGCGCCGAGCGGAAGAAAGACGAGCGTCGACAAGCGGGACAACGTCGGCTGACCTGAGTCCGTGACCACCCCCAAGGCAGCGGCGAACAGCGTAAGGCCCACGAACCCCATTGCGTCCTTGCTTCCCGTTATTCCGATGAGTACCGGACCCGCCGCCGACGGGCCAGTTTGACCGGATATGAGGGAAGCAATGACCACGATTGCCATCGCGTAATAAATGCCACGAACAATTTCTCGGCTTGTCGCGCAGATGCCGATGAGAATGCCGACAAAGATCGTCACAAGCAGCTGGATACCATACCAAAGCGAGATGGTCGGCACGTCTGACCAGGTCGCCGACAGCATGACAATCCCCGGAAAAATGAGCACGACCTTAAGTTCGGCACCATACCCCACAAGCTCCCGGTGAAACTTGAGAGCGCAGAGGCCCGTGACCGCCATTATCAGCAATGGAATAATCAGCGAAAAAATCTGAACGTTAAAGATGGCAAAGAAAAACGTCGTGGCGGCGAGCGGGTAATTCAGCAGGCGGCGGCGCGATCGCTGCGAGGATTTGTGTTTTCGTGTCATCGCTTTCAGCCGTCCCCTCAAACTGCCGAACTGGATCTGGCTGCGCTAAAGACGGGAAATGCCTTCCACATCTGCCGCAAGGCGCGCTGAGCCGGCTTTTCGAGCAGGTTAAACATCGTAACTGCCAGCGCAAGCATCGACGCGAAGGCGATCGCGATAGCGGTCATGTCGCCGAAGCCTAGTCCCTTCAGATTTGAGATGATCGTTATCCCGATGTTTTCATGCAGCAAGTACAGCGAATATGATGCCTGACCAACAAGCAGCAGCGGCCGCCAACTGAGCGGAACATTCAGACAAATCAGAACACCCATCAAAACGACCCCGGTCGCGACGAAGAGCGCCGCCACAACAGACGGCTGATCGAGCAAGCTGACGTAGTCGAGATTAAGGACGTAAAGAATTACCGCGCTCATCAGACAAAGACTGGCCGCGAGAGCGTTTCGGGAGAAGTGCCATTGGGCGATCGCGACGCCGAAGAGAAAGAAGCTCATATATTGGTGAATGAATATTTTATCAGCGAGGTTAGGAGCGATGTGAAAGCAAATTTCGCCCAGAATGCCGAACAGAATGATCCCGGCCCAGACCCGCCGGCCCAAGAGGATCAGAAAAATGGCGACCACCGCATAAAACTTAAATTCGACGGCCAAGCTCCAATACACACCATCGACATACTGAAAGTTCCACTTCGACGGCAGAACGGCGGGAAGCATCAGCATACTCGAAATGATGTCGACGACACCGCGATGGAAGGGTTCGGGACCAAAAGCGTTGGCGATAAAAAACGTCACGAAGATCGAGCAGATAAGCGCCGGGTATATCCTCGAAAGCCGCCTGAAGAGGAAGTCGATTGCGTTACTCGAGCTCTCGACCGTTAGCGCGATGACTGTACCTGAGATGACAAAGAAGAATTCAACGCCGAAGCGGCCGAGTTCCCATAGCGGCGAATAGGCCTGTGAATACTGATAGAGGTTGTCAGGAAAAAACGGGGGTGCCCAGCGAACAAGATAGTGAAAGCAGATGACGAGCAGGATCGCCAAACCGCGCAGAGAATCGATCGTGTCGATGCGCTTAACCGCATTGGTTTCGCGCCCCGTAATCGTCTCGGTGGCGTTTGCTGGGATTCTTATCACGGCTGATGTTCCGGAAGCCGGCTGGCTTCTGCCGGGTGACAAAGGTTTCGCAGTCGAGACAAGAGCCGAGACGTGTCGGACACGTCTACAAACACAGCGCGTTCGGTTTGACGCAACGCGTTTGCTTTTTCGTTGTAGCCGGAGGCATCGAGATGAATGAGAAAATCGGAGACCGTTTCCTGCATTGGCTCGCGAAACGTCCAGCCGCGATTGTCGCGCTCTACAATGTCGCCTGTGGCCGTACCTACCCGCGCCAATGCAGGCACGCCGTATAGGCCGCCCTCGTAAAGCCGGTTCGGTATCAGCCAATCGGAGTTGGCACCCCAGGCGCTGAAGTCGATCGCCCAGGCGAAATCGACCGCGGAATAGATTTCCTGAAGATCGCGCGGATTTTGGTATGTTCCGAAATAGGATATATTCGGTGTTTCCGCTGCGACGGATTCGAGCAGTTCACGTGTAATCCCGTCCGGTTCCGACGGAACGCCCCTGATATGGACGGCAATCCGACTCCCGAGCCGAGACGCCATCGCGCGGAGAATCTCTAGACTGCGATTGCAGCGAAGAACACCGAACCAACCTATCGTCCAAGCACGCCCGTCGCTTTGATTGCGGATGTGATACAGAGGATGAACCGTCTCGTTCTCTGGCCCGAGCTTGTTTTCAAGAAGAAACCACTCTCCCGTGTATCTCTGAACAGGCGAGAAATAACGGTCGATAAAATAGGGAGAGCTCACAACCAGCAGTCGGCTGCAAGCCAACAGCCGACGCTCTAGGAAGCGCAGGATGGCTGCCTTGACGCCGCGACCTGTAAAGGCCGGATAAACATCGAGCGCTTCGTAGACAATCGCTGCCCGGGAGCGCGCCAAAAGGCGGCCCAACCAAGCCAGCGCAAGCATGTCGATGTTGCGTGCATAAAGAATGTCGACCTGCCGAATGACCGCACGGTGACGCCATAAAATTACAATCGCTTGCATCAAGCTCAACAAACGACGACCGTGATGCCCGTCCTCGGTCACTCCAAGATCGATGTTATTCCAATCTGGGGGGGGCAATGCCATTTCACGGCGACGGGCGAACATGAAACCGGTAACGTCGGCACCATTTCTTTGCAATGCGCAAACGCGCTTTCGGATGGTGCTCTCGTTCGAGTCATGCCCAAAAAACGCGATGCTGATGTTCTCGCGCGCACGCCTTGCTCTGCTTTTATCAAACGAAAGCTCGATCCCCTCGTCCTGTCCGATGCAGTAGCTTGTTGGCATCTCTTTGTCCGGCTTCGGAGTTATCGCTCAGCGCACACAATCGACTTCGATCGACGTGCCTCGATGAGCGTAGGGAGCAAGACTGCAAACCGTCGACGCCGATACGTCCGACCGCCCGTCGACGTAGGCGAGCAGTTCACGGATGCAGGCCTCGCGAGAATAATGTTGCTTGAAGTAGGTGTAGGCGGCATCCGCGCGGCGGCGGCGTAATTCATTGTCCGATAAGAGTGCACTGACTGCATTGCCGAAAGCGACAGGGTCATCGCAGACGTTAAGCGCCGATGCGATGTCGTCCCCCATCCCCTCGACGGACACCGTAGTCGCTACGATGGCCTTGCCCTGGGCCAATGCCTCGACGACTTTGACTTTCAGTCCGGAGCCTACCGTCAGCGGCGAAATAACAACGCTGGCTTCGCGATAGAAAGGGGCAAGGTTGTCGACGATGCCGCAGAACTTGGCTCGGGGCGCACCTTCGGGAAATTGCGAACCGACACCGCCGGCGACAACCAATTCAGCGTCGGGATTTTCGGCACGTATTTGCGGCCAGCAAAATTCCAGAAACCATCTCAGGCCGATCACATTCGGAGCCGTATTGCTCCCGATGAACAGCACGCTTTTGCCTGCGCCTGGTTGAGGCGCGTCGACTGATGCGCACACGACGGGAGACAGCAGCACGGTATGATCCGGAAGACGAGCCTTGACGTGCTTCGCCTCGATATCCTGAATAGCGATGATCGCATCGGCCTGACCAAGAAGCTGCATCTCGCTGGCTTCGTCCAAAGTCTTGACCGAGTCAGGCAGCTTGGCGTCCTTGAAGCGACTTTCTCTCACGGAAAGAAGGTCGTGCATGACGACCAGGCTGCGCGCCGACTCGCTAAGCGCGAACGGGATTGCCGGCGTGGTGAACGCATAATCGGCGATGACCAGTTCACTTTTCGAAGCGTGCCGAGCCACGTACAGAAGTTCGTCGCGTTGCCAAGGCGCGCCAATGACATAGGGCGCCGGCGTATCCCAATAAGAGAGGCGTTCCACGCCAAAGCGTCGTAGGGCGCGTGCAATCTTGGCCATCACGGCCGCAAGTGCAATGCGTGGGTCTTTGCTGACGCAGATATTTCCGAGCTTCCAGACGCCACGCAGAAAAATTTGATTGAAGACCGACATTTCCGGACGAAGACGAAACACTGGCAAGCGCCCGATGGTACCGGCGTTCGGAGACACGAGCGTTACGTCGTAGCCGTCGTCTCGCAACGCCCGGCAAATTCCCAGAACATACGCGGAGCTGCCGTTTGTCGGCCCGATGATGCGTTGTCTTGAAATCAAACAGGCCTTTTTGGTCGACTCAGACTGGCCTTTCGAAACTTGAATTCGGCGCAGACGCTGGAGCCGCGCAGCCAACGGCATCCCCAGAGCCGAGATCGTGTTGGGATGGTGGATCGCAATCTGGAGAGCTTGCGACCACGATCGAGATTTGATCGCCGTAACGAGACGATCGAAGTTCAAGGCGCGTTCGATGGATATCTGGCGGCGAGCGAACGCTTCGGCGACTTCAATGGGACAAGCCGATAGCGACGCCTTCAGACGCATGTCGCCGTTGAGCATCTGCTGGAGGTCGTCGCGTGACAAACGGTGAGAAATCGAATTCGGATGCTTGCGGTAGAAATAGCCAAGACTGTCGATCAGGCGGTATTTGGCGCCCGCAGCAAGGGCCCGCGCGATAAGATCGGCATCTTCGCCAATCTTCAGCGCCGTATCGTATATCAGGGCGTGCTTGCGTAAGAACGCCAAGTTCAAAAGTGGTTTGAGGTAGCCTGTCGCCGGAACGGTCCCGTAGATGAGGTTCGAATTCAAAAAATCGGCGAGCGAGATATAGGCCATCTGTCGCTGAGCTTTTGAAAGGTGCTCGCCAGGACGGCGTCCCTCGCCGAATACGAGCAGGTCATCGGCGCAGATATCCGCTCCGGCCTGGGCTTCCTCGACGAGCCTTTGCAGCCGCTCCGGGTGCATGAAATCGTCGCTATCAAGAATGGCGACCCAGGTTCCCTCAGCCGCAGCAAGTCCGGCATTGCGCGCAGCGGACGGGCCAGCGTTGGTGGGCAGTTCGATCAATCTGACGCGATGATCGCGGGCGGCAAAATCCCGCGCGATTTCTCGGCTTCCGTCTGTCGACGCGTCGTCGACGACGATGACTTCGAGGCGCTTCAACGTCTGCCTCAATGCCGAATGAATCGCGCCGCCGAGGAATTGAGCGCAATTGTAATTGGCGATCAGAACCGAGACGGTCGGCGCGGGTGAAACTCTAAGCATTACTTATGTCTTAAAGCCGATCGGCTTCTCCGTCCGAGGAGAAATCACTCGCCGCATAGATGCGGAAGTTGCGATTGCCCGGTTGACTATCGGTCAGCGCAGAGCATCTCACCCGCCAAATAAGCAGCCTCAGTCCTATTTTTTGCGTTAAGTTTTTTCATGATGTTACGGACGTGAACCTTCACGGTGCTTTCACACATGTTCAGTTCGTAGGCGATAATCTTGTTCGCCTTACCCTTGCGAAGCGCGTCGATGACAGCGATCTGGCGTCGCGTGAAAAGCGTGGTCTTGGGCGGCGCCTCGCGAGGCGCGGACGCCGCGGACGATTTCCGGGCCGCGAGTAGGCCGTTCACTGGGAAATACTTGCCACCGGCCATAACGAGCCGCAGAGCGTGCGCCGCTATTTCAAGCGAAATATCCGCGGGAATGAAGCCGTTAGCCTCGCCGTTGAGCGCAGTAAGGATGAGATCGACATTATTCGCGTCGGCCATAACGATGACTGGAACGTTAACGCCAGCATTCTTCAGCTGTTCGAGTTGGCTCGAAATGTCGGAGCTGCTGTCATCCATCGCGCATACGATGATGACTGCGGGCCTGACATCGGAGAGCTTGTCGAAATATTCCGCGACACTGCCGACACCGACGCCTTTTATTTCGGTTGCATTGGAAAGGCTTGAAACAATGCAGTTGCGCACGAAAGAGCGCGGCTCAATTACAATTAGCGCCGAAATGCCGGGCTGCTTCAATTGCGCGGTTTCAGACCGCGCATTCTCCAAAGGCGCTTTGTTGGTATTTGAAGGTGTTTTGCCCATCGCCAAAGGAACGACGGGCCCGGTCTCACGGAAGGACGTACGCACGATACAAAAACTCCAAACCTACCGCCACGATGAGGTGTATGACGTAGTATGGCCCACTCTCTTTTATACCAATTTTAGTTACAATTGGACCGAAAACGCAGCACCTCGTTAATAAATTCGGATTGCATTATTGGTGCCATAGTCGCAGATCTAAGCCATTTATATGCCGGCTTTTTGGTGCCATAGTGAATGCATGCTATCCAAGCTACTGAAATTGCATAAGTAAATAAGTTTTATTTTACGGCACTCTTGTTTCTTCTACCAAGGTCTTACACGCGCTCGTTTACCATTTAAATAGCGCACACCGCCATCTCCGATGGCTGATTATCAGACCACGCACGCAAAAGTTCTACAACTTACGCTTTATGATTTGTTTCATTATAGGTCATCGGATGAAGCTTTGAATGTAATTTGAATAAAAACTGTTCAGAATCCGGATGACGGGCCCATTGCCGGAATAAATGATTTCCCCCTCTTCCCCTTTTTGGACGCTACCTCTAGTTGCCAAGTATAGCGCTACACCATCGAGGACGCCGTTAGCTAAGCCGCCTGCCCTGTATTCAAAACCGCTGGGATCGTACGGATCAGGATTACGAGGTCCTTTGCAAACGACCAATCCCGCACATATCGAAGATCGTAATTTACGCGCTCATCGTAGGTTGCCAGGCTGCGACCACTGATTTGCCACAAGCCGGTAATGCCGGGGCGAGCCTTGAAATATTCGACGGCACTGTCGCCGTAGAAATGCAGTTCCTCTACAACGATCGGCCGAGGGCCGACCCAACTCATTTCCCCGCGAAGAACGTTGATCAGCTGGGGCAGCTCATCAAGGCTGGTTTTACGGAGCACATATCCGAGTGCCGTAATCCGCGGATCCTCGACCAACTTGCGCGTCCGCCGCCATTCGTCGGCTGCTGCAGGATTTGTCTCGAGGTGGCGACGGAGAACCGCGTCGCCGTTTAGCACCATCGTGCGGAACTTGAGACATGAAAAATACTTGCCGCCAAAACCGACCCTTCGATGGCGGTAAATCACATCGCCGCCAGTCGTCAGCTTGATGGCGCCGGCGAGGACGAGCAGTAATGGGGCAAGCAGGATCAAAGCCGCGAATGCGACGACCGCGTCGAACACACGCTTGAAACGGCCGCCGATAGGTGGCGGTGTCTGTTCAGGACTGGCGTTGATGCTGTAGAGCGCCCACAGGCGACGCCGCGCGCGGGTCACAGACGCTTCGCCTTCGACCTCCACGCGTCCGTGCTCGCCGGTACGAGCTAAAGTTGCAGGCAGCAGCCTTGCCTCTGAGCCGCCGCCATCCGAACGCGAAATTACCGAAAAATCGCGCGGCGAAACGACAGACATCTGGAACATATACCCCGCAAAACGCACTTATAATTTAATGAACTAGGTCTCTTCCGCTCACTCCAATTGTCAAATATTGCCCTGTGAAAGCCAACCGAACCAAAAGATGTAAGTGGTGAGATGCGCGCCTGTCGGCCGTTACGGCAAATGGCTAGGGGTGGCTAAACCGTCGCTCAGCCTTTTTGAAAGGCCCGCACACCATCGAGCCGCCGCGTTGTCAGCCTCTGGCGAAGTCTGATCAAGGGTTGTTCCAGTAATAGCCAGGATGCCGACGCGAAGAGAATGGTGAGCAAGAAATCGAGCACCACGATCCACCGATGCAGTAGCGGAATTGGCAGGCCAAAAAATTCAAGAAACGCGTTGGAATGGATCACTGGGTGGAAGAGGTAGGCGCCGTAGCTGATCACGCCCACCCAGCGGATTGGCGCCAGATCCAAGGCTCTGACCGCGAGACCATCCTGACATTGCGTAATCTGAACGAGCAGGCAGGCCGCCAAGATGCCGACTGCCGGACGGCTAAGTTCAGCAAATTCGGGATTGGATAGTAGAATTGGCGGCGACAGGACGAGTGCGAACACGATCACGATCGCCCAATCGTTCAACAGCCATCGCGGCAAAGGCCGGTCGGCAAAAAGTCCGGCCAGGCCGCCGAAGCCAAACAGTCCGATATTTACGAGCGAATTAACGTCGAAGGTAATGGGCGGACGGCGATCAGCGATGAACAAGACAGTTGCCGCAATGCTGACGATTAGCAGGGCAACGCATAATCTGGATACGACGGCGCGCGGCAGGAACAGTACGAGCGGTGCGAAGACGAGATAGTATTGTTGCTCGACGGCCAGGCTCCAAAAGTGGCCGAGATCGTCCCGCCAACCGTGACGCTCGATATAAATATTCGAATAGAAAAGCAGATTAGCCCATTGCCGCCCGGCGTCTCCAAGATCGTAATGACCGCTCGCGGCCAGGATGGCCAGCACCGCCAGCAATGCGTAGTAGGGCGGAAAAATCCGAAAAGCCCGAGTCAGATAGAAGCCCAGCAGTGCCTCTTTACGGGACGTTCGTCCCATTTCGATCTTCGATCTTTGACCCGCCAAAATGCGGGTGATCAGAAAGCCGCTCAGAACAAAAAAAATCCAAACCGCCAGCGATCCGATGCGATCTGTCACCGGCATAATAACTTTGTGGCTGACAAAAACGAGCAAGAATGCGATCGCGCGCAGGCCGTCAAAGCCCCTGATCCTTTGGGACAACACGCTCTCCGATTGGGTTAGTGGACATCGGACCCGAAGCCCAAATTAATACACCAAGTTCATGGCGTGACTGCGTTGCAATTCCCGTACTATAGGGACAGTCTTTCTTCATCGACGGCCACATCGCGTTAATGATCGTCAGCCAGCTTACGATGGGCATAGTCTTTGCACCGGGCTGGTCAATGAAGAGAAGTCGCTAGCTGGGCTAACGGGGTCCGAAAGAATGCGGCAGCAGGTTAAATCACTGGCTAAAGCGGCGGGCCTTGAACGCAGGCACGTGGCGGCGGCGCGGATGTGGGGGGAACGGAATTTCCTCGCCACGTTCGGCCAGAAACGCTTCAAGCCTCATGGCCGCATTCTTTGCTATCACTCCATCGACGAACCGGAAATGGGCGTCAATGACGTCAGCGAGCGGCAATTCCGGGCGCAGATCGAGCTGGCGCTCAAGAAGGGTTACACGTTCGTCGAGCCGTCGCGAATTGCGCGAGGCCTCGGAAGCGAACGCGATCTTGCGATTACGTTCGATGACGGTCGCCGGAGCGTGGCGACACACGCTGCCCGCATTCTTGCAGAATACGAAATTCCGTGGACGCTGTTCGTGGTTACGGATTGGACAGACCACACCAATGCCTATCACCAGGAGCGGATCGTATCCTGGAAAGATCTCGAACACTTGATGACCCTCGGCGTCGAGATCGGCAGCCATTCTCGTACCCATCCCGACTTTAGCAAGATCAGCGAGCGCTTTCTGACTGACGAGCTGTCTGGCTCGCGAAAGATTATCGAAGACCGGTTGGGGGTCGCGCCAACGACATTTGCCATTCCACTCGGCCAATCATTGAACTGGAGCGCCGCTGCGGCCACCGCCGCGCGCGAAGCCGGATATGAGATCATTTATGCGCAGGCGGAGGAGACGCGGCCCGCTTATACTGTACCGCGCACGTTCGTCACCCATTTCGACGACTCGCGCATTTTCAGTGCCTCGCTTGCCGGCGTGTTCGACCGCTGGGAGGAATGGATATGACGGCGACGACGCCCAGACGAGTGTCGGTTATCATCGGGACTCGGGACCGTCCCGTATTGTTGCGGGAAGCTCTCGCCAGCATTCGCGCGCTCGAGGGGCCGGACCTGACATTCGAGATTCTCGTCGGAGATAATGGAACGACACCCGAGACGCCGACCGTCGTTGCCGAATTCAGCGGGATCTACGCGAAAACGGACAAGAATGGTTGCGCGGCGGCGCGCAACCTCGCAATGCGGCGCGCGACAGGCGAATTCATCGCGTTCCTCGACGACGATGATCTGTGGACTCCGCAGCATATCCGACCACATATCGCGTTCCTCGACGCGCATCCCGACCACGAAGCCGTTTTCAGCCAAATCGTGAGTACGAATACTCTGCGGCAGCCAATAGGCGAGCCTTGGCCCGGCGCTCTGCCTTCCGACGGCGACGTGTTCGACATGATGCTGAGTGGATATTTTCCGCAGGTGGGAGGCAGCGTCTTCCGAGGCAACGCCGTCGCAAAATACGGTCTGATGGACGAAAGCCTCATCGGCGATTCCGATTGGGACTGGCAGCTGCGCATTGCTCGCAACGACAGGATCGGCCTCGTCAAGATGCCGTGCGTACTGTTCCGCCAGCGGGATCCTGGCTCTTTCGATCAATTGCAACGCACACGGCAGAAATACACGAAGCGCATTTTTCGCCGGCATGCTTTCCTATCGCGGCAGCCGCCGCTCGAGCGGCTTACCGCGCGCAAAGTCTACCGCGCGTATCTCGGGTCGGTCTGGCAGTATTTCGATTATTTCTGCGGCCAAGCAGTCAAGCGATCAACCGCAGGCGAATTCAAAGGCGCGAGACATGCGTTGTTCGGCGCATTTGTGACGTTGCCACATGTGACGGCTGTCCGGCTCATTCGACCAACGGCTTTGCGAGCCGCACTGCTCGCATCTGTGCTTCGCAACCGCAATCTCGCAACCAAAGAGGGTAACGTCGGATAGACGTGTGCGCCTCAAATTCTAACTCGATTGCTATCCGATCGGAAATTCGAAGTTTCCGCGCAACTTACCTGAGATCGTCTCGTAAGCGTTCCGAGGAAACTCGACCCAGAACCGACGATCCTTGCGTGCAAGCTCGCGAATGATCCATCCGCTGATACGGCGATGGACAAGACCGTTGCGGATCAGAAGATAGATTATGCCTTGACGCAGCTTGACGATCTTAGCGTCGATCACGCTTTTGGATGCACTCGTCGTGCAGAACCGCTCCCGAACTTTCTTATGAAGTAAGAGCGCGTAAAAAAGTCTGCGGATGCACTCCGGACGGTTCCAATCGAGCGCCCCGCGGTAAAGGTCCATTCCTCTGCCCCGAGCAGCCATCGGCGCTGCGGAAAACGCGACGGCTTTCGCCTTGGACGACAGTGTTAGCCAGAAGAGATAGTCCTCTCCGGCAAAGGCGAGATCTTCATCGAAACGCATTGCGCCGTGGATGCGGTTGTCGAACATCACGGTCGATGTGTGTGCGAGACAGTCCTGAAGCATAAACGGCATAATGCTGGCTCCGGAGATGTGATAAATGCCGTCATCCCCGAGCCTTGATGCGGCCTTAAGCGCGTCGATGCCTTCGAGCCCATCGAACCAGGTGCGCTTGTCCTCGTAGAAGTTGTTCGCGAAATAAAACTCCGCGCCCTGCGCGAGTGCAGCGAGTCCCTTTGCAAGATGGTGGGGGTCCCAGAAATCGTCGGAATCCAAAAACGCTACGACGTCTGCATGCCTGACTGTGTCCAAGCCGGTATTTCGTGCTTTCGCCGGGCCGCCGTTCTCACGCTTGACGACTTCAACGGAGATTTCCGAATGCCAAAAAGCTGCGAATTCTGGTTCGGGGGGCACTGGCGATTGATCGTCTGCGATCACGACGCGGACGGTCACGCCCAGCGGGATCTCCTGCGCATAAATGGACTGAATTGCGGTGCGAAGGATTCCTGGTTCGCGCTGATAATACGGGATGATAATGGCGACCTCGCTCACTGGCTTGGCCTCCAGACCGACAATGCCACCGCGCGCGTATCCTTCAACTTGAAAACCAAGCTTTCGCGGAAGAGCCCCTTTACGGCATCCTTCCATCCGAGAAACGCTCGCGCTCTCGCTACATCAATCCAAAGCTTCAGGCGCTCAGACAACGGAAACAGCCCGAGATGATGGCGCAAGATCGCAGCCTGGGGCGGCGCGAAGCCGTAGATATCCTCGAGGCGCGTGTCAGGCTCGCCGAAGTTCAGCTTCTCGGTGAAGTCGCCGCTGAGAATGGCTTCGAGATCGACAGGAGGTAATTCAAGTGCGCGCGCAACCGCAGCTTCGAGGTATTTATTCCAGCCGGGTGAGACATTGGCATCCAGCACGGATTTCTCGGTCGCTTCACCGATGCGCGCGCGCAGTTTCGGATCCGACATCAATCGTTCGAGGCTTGCGATATAATCTTGGTCGTTTGTCGATTCAACCAGTGGCCCCGCGAGGCCGGGATGATCCATGCCGCAAATTCGCGCCTCGGGGGGCAGCACGAAACGAGAAACACAAGGCAGCCCATACCCCGCAGCTTCCATCATTGATGTCGCTGAGCAGAACGGGAAGGAATCCAGATAGATGTCCGCGGCTTCAAAATAGGGTTTCGGATCACGCGGTGTCAGTGATTGAATACGACCGCCAACGGCTGCGCTCGCATCCGCCCAATCCGGCCGCTCGCCGCCGCCGACGACCATCAACAATGCATTCGGGAACCTTTTGAGCAACTCCGAGTGCGTATCCGCGTACGAAACACCACCGATCGTTCGGTATTTCTGTGCCCGCGCAACGGAGATGAGAAGCAGCGCCGAGGGATCGAGGCCCAACGCCGCCTTCGCCGCCTCCCTGTCCTTCGTCCGCGCAGTGGGACTGACGAGGATCGGAAGCAATACGCTACGCTTCTTTTCAACGTAACGGCGCTTTTCGCAGATATCGAGAGCTGCTTTCCGCATGCTGCCGACGACTTGGCTGATCGTCGATCCGATCCAGAACATGTGATCTGAGTGATTGAGAAAAAGGACAGGCGGAAAGCGCTTCGGCTCGGCGAAGGCGATCGGGGCAACGACGTCCGAATTCGGTATATGCAGGACGATGAGATCGTGCTCGCTTGCGAGCTGCCTCAGCTTTGTTACCTTGGCGGCCAGCCCGCCGGCACGGCTGAGCAGATGAATACTGCCACCTGCGCGCGAAACGGCCGCCGTGATCAAGGCGCTTGGTTGATCGTACTGCTGGGTCAGGGCGACCGAGTGTTCACGGCCTGGATCGCTTTCAATCCAGCGCCGCAACATCGTCGCGAGCCCTCCTACAGCGGTGATTTCGCCACTGACATGGAGAACGCGCTTCACCTGGTCCGGTCGCCCTGCTCTGTCCGTAGTAGGCAGAGAAGACGGAATTTGACGACCTATTTTATTCAGAATGCGCTCAATTCGCGGGCTCGCAAAGAAGCCGCAATGCATATGGGCCGCAACCCAGGCTCCCATCAATGCGTAGCCGCCAGCTGTTTCGAGATTTCCCCGCTCAAGGCTTTTCTGCGCCTTCGCGACATACGAATCGAAGATAGCGTAATTGCTCTTCATGCGCGCGATCTGGCGGTCCGCATTCTGCGCATGCCGATCCGCGCCGGGCGACGACGGCGATGCGCCATGTTCATCGGCAGTAAGAGCCACGTTTTCTATGCGCATCGCTGCGGCCCAATCTTACCCACGACTTTTGCACCCGAGTGCTGCCATTCCCCACGCTCATGCATGACGCCAAATGCATTCGACGCGAAGATGGGGTGGCGGACGTGAAATGTTTCTCCGATGCGCGCGACAACCAAGCGGCCAAATTTTTTCTCACGAACCGCAATCGTCAGCGTGTAAAGATCGGAGACGAGCTTGATCGGCGGCGTCGTCAGCTCTATTTCACCGGGGCCTGAGAGTACGCTCAAGCCGACATCGTCAGCGACACTGCTGAACGTGCTGCAGTGGACCTCGTCCGAGCGGTTGATGCCGATGCGTATGTCTGGATCTTTGATTGGATCCTTGGCGTCGTAATGTACTCGGATCGTCATGCGCTCGCCGAAATCGAACATCTGCTTGCGCTCGCCGCCTTCACCAATGAGCTCGATATCGGTGATGTCGATGGCGGGCGCATCCGGATCCGGGTGGAACCAAGGCGCAACGGCGAGACGGCAATCGGCCTCATAAAGTTTCAATCCATCGTCGGTTGGCCCGTCGAACACGACCTCGCCGTGCCGCAGATAGATAACGCGCTGGCACATCGACTTGATCGAGAACATGTTGTGCGACACGAACAGGATGGTCGCGCCCTTCCTTTCAAGCTCGTGCGCAAAGTCGATGCATTTGCGCTGGAACGTAAAATCACCGACGGCCAGAACCTCGTCGAGAAGAAGAATGTCCGGATCAAGGTGGGCAGCGACCGAAAACGCGAGACGGACGTACATGCCGCTCGAATAACGCTTAACCGGCGTGTCGATGAAATCAGCGATCTCGGAAAAGGCGACGATGGCGTCGAACTTGCGGGCGATTTCTTCGCGCGACATGCCGAGGATCGAGCCGTAAAGAAAAACATTCTCGCGGCCCGTCAGCTCCTGATGGAAGCCGGTGCCGACTTCGAGAAGTGCGCCGAGGCGCCCTTCGACGCGACCCGTACCCTCCGTCGGCGTGGTGATGCGCGATAGGATCTTTAAAAGTGTGCTCTTACCGGCACCGTTCAGCCCGATGATGCCAACGTTTTCACCGCGCGCAATATCGAACGTCGCGTTGCGCAAGGCCCAGAAATCCGGCGATGGGCTCGCGTCGTCCGTTTTGCTCCACGAGCCGAACAGGGACTTGGCGCCGTCCACGAGGACTTCCCGGAACGAGTTGCTTTTGTGGCGCTGCCCCCGCCTGTAGCGTTTGCCGAGGCCGCGCGCGCGAATGGCAATATCATTCGTCGTCATATGACGTCCGCGAAGATGCGCTCCTGGCGTTTGAAGAAGACCAAGCCGCTGACAAGTAGGGCGGCAATTATCACCACGCTGATGGCCAAGGTATCGAGGTTCAACTGGCCTTGACCGAAGACGGCCCAGCGAAAACCGTCGATGACGCCGACCATCGGATTGAGCGAATAAGCCCAACGCCATTCTGGCGGTACGAGGCTCGGCGGATAGACGATGGGCGACGCATACATCCAGATCTGCAGCATGAACGGCAGCGTGTGCTTGATGTCGCGAAAGCGCACGTTAAGCGGGCCAAGCCAGAGTCCCATTGACAGCGCCAGAGTGCCCGCCACCAGCAGAAGCGGCGGAATGGCAAGAATATGCCAGGACGGATATAGCCCGTGCCAGAACATCAGCAGAAGCAGAATGACAAAGCCAATCGAGAATTCGATCAAGGGCGCAATGACGCTTCCGAGCGGAATAATGAGACGCGGAAAGTAGATTTTGCGCACGAGCTCGGCATCGGTGACGAGCGCAGTTGCGCTGCGGCGAACGGACTCCGAAAAATACGTCCAGATCAAAACGCCTGCGAATGCGAAGACTGAATACGGCAGGCCATCGGAAGAAATTCTGGCGAAATGGCCGAAGATGATGGTGAAAATTATGACGGCGAAGACCGGCTGAATGATCGCCCATGCAACGCCGAGTATGGCTTGGCGATAAAGCACCTGGACGTCGCGCATCATCAAGACAAACAGAAGTTCGCGCGCGCGCCAGACACCACCGAGTTCCAGATCGAACAGCCCGCGGCTAGGCCGCAAGTCATAGCCCGGCGACCGTCCGCCTTTCGGCGCGCCGGATGGAACAATGGTATCAGTCGATAGAACGCTCATACGTTTACGGTGCAGGATTGCTTCAATGTTGTGATGACTTGATCTTGCTCTGCATGCGTCATCTGCGGGTACAATGGCAGAATGATGCATTGATCTTGGGCAGCTTCCGAGCGCGGCAGAGCCATGTTCACGTCACCGGAGTAAGAGGCTTCGCGATGAATGCACATGATGCCGCGACGAGTTGCAATTCCCGCGTCGAGCATCGATTGCATTACCGCCTTCTGATCGAGACCATCAGGCAGGCGTACACAATAGCTCTGCCAGTTGCTGCGCGCATATGCCGGTTCAACCGGTGCCTTGATCCCGGAATTGTCGCTAAATAGTGCCGTGTAGCGGTCTGCGAGCGCACGGCGAGCGGCGACAACTTCAGGCACGCGCTTCAACTGCTCGCGGCCGATTGCGGCTTGAATGTCGGTCATGCGATAGTTGTATCCGACGGTCGGATAGCTTTCGAAAATGACCTGAGCTGAGCCGTGCCGCACCGTATCGGGTACGCTCATGCCGTGCTGGCGCAGCAGGCGAAATTTCGCATCCCATTCCGGATTGGCGGTGGTGATCATGCCGCCGTCCCCGGTGTTCATGATCTTGCGCGGATGAAACGAAAAACAGGCGATGTCGCCGTGCGGTCTGCCGATCCGCTCCCAATTGCCCTTCCAATTGATCTCGCTGCCGATGCCGCAGGCTGCATCCTCGATGACGGGTAAACCGTGAGCAGAGGCAACGGTGATGATTGCTTCGAGATTGCACGGCATTCCGATCTGATGCACGCAGATAATCGCACGCGTCTTCGGCGTGATCGCGGTTTCGATCAGTTCTGGATCGATGTTGAAGCCGGTTTCTTCGATATCCACGAAGACCGGCGTCGCGCCGCAATAGCGGACGGCATTGGCCGTCGCGATAAATGTGTGACTGACGGTGATGACTTCATCGTCCTCGCCTACGCCAAGAGCGAGCAGCGCAAGATGAAGCGCCGTCGTGCAGCTCGACACAGCGCAAGCATGCGGCGCGCCGACGAACACCGCAAACTCTTTTTCGAAGGCTGCAACTTCTGGACCTTGCGTCGTCCATCCGCTCAGGATGACGCGGCGGACGGCGTCCGCCTCGCGCTCATCCATGATCGGGCGCATGATCGGGATCATGCAGCGCTCTTACGTTTCATCTGCCACCAGTCCACGAGGCGGCGCAGGCCTTCGTCGAGATCGACCTCGGCCGTGAAGCCGAGATCTCTTTTGGCGGCTGTCGTGTCGGCAAGGCGGCGAGATACCGGGTTCACCTTGCGCTCGGGACCATATTCCGGCTGCATGTTCGAACCCATGACCCGGAGCAGCGCGTAGGCAAGATCGTTCAGCGACGTCTCGGTGCCGCTGGCGACGTTGTAGACATTATCGGACTTATCAGACTGCAGCGCCAGGATATTGCTGCGGGCAACGTCGTCGATATAGACGAAGTCCATCGTCTGCTTACCGTCACCAAAGATCAACGGTGGTTGACCGGCCTCGATGCGTTCCATCCAGCGGATCAGAACCTCGGTATATTTGCCGTAGATGTCCATGCGCGGACCGTAGACGTTGAAGTAGCGCAGCGCGACGTACGGCAGTCCATACATATCGTTGAACGACCGAAGCAAGCCTTCGAGCATGATCTTGCTCGCGCCGTACCAGGTGCGGTTGTTGTACGGATGATGGTCTTCCTTAGTCGGAAAGACATCGGCCAGGCCATAAATCGAAGCCGACGAGGCCGTGACGAATTTCTTCACTCCCTTTGCGACGGCCGCTTCGAGAACATTGTAGGAGCCGTCGCACATCGTCTCCAGCGCGGCGCGCGGCTGCTCGGCGCAGGCCGTAATACGAAGGGTTGCCATGTGGATAACGGAGTCCATGCCATCCGTCACTCGCTGGACGGTGGCAATATCGCGAATATCACCTTTGACGAGTTCGACACGGGGGTCACGTAACGCACCGTCGACATTACCGATGGTGCCGCGTTCCAGGTTGTCGAGAATAATGATCTTCTCGGGTTTGTGATGCTGCAGAAGAAGATCAATTGTCGTCGAGCCGACGAGACCGCAACCGCCCGTTACGAGTATTCTTGAACCTTCGATCAACATGGCCTTGTCCTATCCATCCCCAAAGTTATTACGGCGCTATTATCCTGGAAATGCAAGAAGGGCATCGACAACGGCTTTCTGCGCTTCAGGCTTCAGCTCCGGATACATCGGAAGCGAAAGGACCTCGGCAGCGGCCGCTTCGGCGTACGGGAATTGACCTGCCTCGTATCCGAGATCCCGGAACGCGGGCAACAAATGAACGGGCGTCGGGTAATGAATGCCCGTCTGCACGCCTTTGGACTCCATCCAGCTTTGCAGCGCCGCACGCGACTTCGTCCTGATCGCGTAAACGTGATAAACGTGACGCGCATCGTTGCGCTCATGCGGCGGCGCATAGGGGCTGCCCTGAAGCAGATCTCGATAACGTTCAGCGGCCGCGCGACGGTTCTCCGTCCAACCTTCGAGATAGCGTAACTTCACACGAAGAACGGCGCCCTGGACACCTTCCATGCGATAGTTGAAGCCCTTCAGCTCATGTTGATATTTTTTCTCCGCGCCCCAGTCGCGCAACATGCGGACCGTGCGTGCGTAATTCTCGTTTTCCGTGACGACCATGCCGGCTTCACCGTACGCGCCGAGGTTCTTGCCCGGGTAGAAGCTGAAGCACGCAAGATCGCCGAGGCTGCCGACACGGCGGCCTTTATACTCCGCACCATGCGCCTGAGCGGCGTCTTCGATAACGACGAGGCCATGTTTCTTCGCGATCGCATTGATCGGATCCATATCGGCGGGCTGGCCGTAAAGATGGACCGGCATGATGGCTTTCGTTCGCGGCGTAATTGCAGCCTCGATCGCGTCCGGTGCCATGGTGTATGTCAGAGGATCGATATCAACGAACACGGTCTTTGCGCCGGTATAATGGATCGCGGAGACCGTGGCGACGAACGTGAACGGCACGGTGATGACTTCGTCGCCTGGACCAACGCCTGCCGCCAGGAGCGCCAGATGAAGCGCACTCGTACCACTGTTCACGCCGCAGCCGATGCTGTTGCCTGAGTAGGTCGCGAACTCGTTTTCTAGCGTTGCGACTTCTTTGCCGAGCGTAAACTGGCAGCTTTCGAGAACGCCTTCGATCGCACTCATGATCTCCGGCTTGATAGAATGAAATTGGGTCTTGAGGTCTACGAACGGGATCATCAAAGCCTACCGATGAATGTAAATGGTTTCGCCACGGCCGCGCATGGAACTGGTTGCCGCCTCGATGAGCGAAACGACACGCTCTCCGGATTGGCCGTCTGAAATAGGTTTTTGCTGCTTTTCGATACAGTCGAGGAAATGTTCGCCCTCGACGCTCAAAGCTTCCTTACTGTCCAGTTTGGGTGCCCACATGTCGCCCATGCGGTAGCCGACGCGCATTTCCTGGATCTGCCTCGGATCGTCCGTGAAGCTGACGCCCTTGTCGTAAATTTTTACTTTCTCGCTCGGCTCGAGATCGTTGTACGTGATCATTTTGCTGCTTCCGCCGATCAGAATCTGACGCACCTTCACGGGGGCAAGCCAGCTGACATTGGCGTGGGCGATCATGCCGGAGTTATAGAATAGCGTGACGTACGCGAGATTTTCTGGCGAGCCGGGAAAGTGGTTCGAACCCGCCGCCGTCACCGCAATGGGCTTTTCGTCGAGCAGATAGTCGAGAATTGCGAAGTCGTGCGCGGCCAAATCGGAAATGACGTTCACGTCGCGCTGGAAGAGGCCGAGGTTGACCCGGATCGAGTCATAATAGAACAACTGTCCCATATCGGCCGAGCGCACGATCTCGCCGACCTTCCGGATCGAGCCGGTGTAGACGAACGTGTGATCGACCAGCAAAACGAGATTGCGCTTTGCAGCGACCTCCACAAGTTGCGCGGCCTGCATCGACGTTTCCGTCATCGGCTTCGCGAGCCAGACATGCTTTCCGGCCTTCAAAGCCGCCATTGCAATGGGAAAGTGGGTTGAGACCGGAGTAGCGATAATAATCGCGTCAATCTTCGGGTCGCGAAGCAGCTCATGATAATCGGTTGTGGTGTGAACACCTGGGAACCGCGCTGCGACTAGGGCAAGTCGCTTGCTGTCAAGGTCTGAAACGCCAACGAGCTTAGCTCGCGAAAGCTCCGCAAAATTTCGAACTAGGTTTGGCCCCCAATAGCCATACCCGATTACGCCGATACCAATCATCGTACTCACGCCACCCGCTAACAAGATACCCCCGCTCCTGCCGAAGCAGAAAGCGTAAAACTCTCAATCACATTTCCGAACGATGGTCGCGGCAGGCCCTGCCACGATCGTATGGTCCGGCACGTCCTTCGCGACCACGGCCCCGGCGCCAACGAGCGCGCCGTATCCGATCGTTACGCCGGGAAGGATCGTTGCGTTGCTGCCAATACTTGCCCCTTTCTTGACGAGTGTCTTAATGACCGTCCAATCCGCCTCACTTTGCGGACTCCCATCGGGATTTGCCGCTCGGGGATAGAGGTCATTGGTAAACATCACGCCATGGCCTATGAACACTTCATCTTCAATCTCGACACCCTCACAAATGAAACTGTGGGACGAAATTTTGCACCGCTCCCCAACAACGGCATTTTTCTGAATCTCGACAAACGATCCAATTCTCGTGCCATCGCCGATTGTGCATCCGTAAAGATTGACCTGATCGGGGTGATAAATTTTAACGTCCGCCCCCAGCCGCACAGATCCGTCGATCGGCATTTCCTGTTCCCAATTTGGCAATACTTTATTAACTGGCCTTTCGACGACTCTGGCCGTCGTGGCCGAATATCTATCCGCTGAAGATTTAAAAAAGACCTCGAAATCTAAACTTAACGTAGCAGAAAACTTGCCTCCCGGATCACCTTAAGGGCTTTGCTGAAAAATTTAAGATATCTTTATTCCGTACAGCGAATAAATGGTCAAAGTCTGCGGCACCGTCTGACATCAGGTATTGCGCAAATTTTCATAAGATACACACCATCCGTCATGTCATATTGGCTCGAACATATGGATTGGGTCGGGAGTCGCTCTGGTGCGTTTCGATAATTTGCGCAGCGTTCAAAATACGAACATTCATCAGGATGACGACGGCATTCGACCTAGCGAGCTTCTCTCGATCGCTGACGTCATCTCATTTTTCAAGCATTTCTGGCCTTTCATCGCAAGCGCTTCAATCGCGTGCGCAATATTAGGTCTGCTTTATGTCTTGACGGCCACGCCAACATACACGGCAACGGCTCAGCTTTTGATCGAGACCAATCAGGCTTCTGGGCCAACCATTATGACGCCGGAGGCGGTGGTTTCTCTTGATACGCCGCAGATCGAAAGTGAGATTGCCGTTCTCAATTCGGAACAGATTGTCGGGCGCGTCGCGAAAACACTGCTCAAAGGTGACGCGAAAGCAGACGCAGCCGACAAAACGTCTCCGCCCCCTACGGCCAGCACTAACGAGCGGGGCTGGCTGTCACGGCTTTTGTTTGGCGCCCTCCCCCCACCAACGCCGGCTCAAGAAGCGGAAAAGCTGCGCCAGATCGAGCTCACCATCCAATCCAATCTGGGCGTCAAGCGTGTCGGACTTTCCTATGTTCTGGAGCTTTCCTACAGGGATCCGGATCCGAAAAAGGCCGCAGAGATCGTCAATACCCTCGGAGATGCTTACGTCCAGGACAAGATCGACGGGCGCGCAAGCGCGGCTCGTCGCAACAGTCTTTGGCTCGAGTCGCGCATTGAAGAAATCCGCAGACTGATGAATGAAGCCGCTATCGACGTACAGGAATTCAAGGCTCGCCGCGATTACCGCTTGGCTGACCGTCCCACATCCAGCGACAGCAATCTCGGACTAGATTTTCTTCCCAAACCAACGTCTCCGGCGAGCCCGGCAACGGGAGACAGCGCTGCCAAAGCGGCGCCGAAGGATAACCAGGCAGTGACGACGCCGCAGGAAGCTCCGACGCTCGAAGAGCTCGACTCCCGCGCGCTTACCTATCAGAAGATCTACGAGAGCTACCTTCGCGCCTACACAGACACCGTTCAGCGCCAATCCTACCCTTCCACGTCCGCTCGTCTCATCACTCGAGCCCAGCCGCCAAAACGTAAAAGCAGCCCAAAAGGCACGCTGACTCTTCTTGGCTCTCTCATCTTTGGCGGCATTCTAGGCGCCGGAGCGGCGCTGGCCATGTCTGTCCTGAACGAGCGCGTGCGGTCTTCCAACCAGCTTATGAGGCATATCGGAGCGCCCCTTCTTGGTGAAATCGACGATACGCGATGGCGTTCGCGCCTACCCATCGTTGGAAAGCACCTCGGCCGGCAGCAGCGACGAAAGCGAAATGCACTCATCGTCGTAAGCCATCCGCAATCGCCAGACGCCCGACAACTCGTCAAGACCGCGGCAGCCATCAACGACGCGGCCAATGCGAGGGGTGCGGTAGCTATAGGCATCTTTGGAATCTCCAAGGCAATCGACGACGCCGCCGTTTGCAGCAACGTTGCGCTTCTCAATGCGCGCGCTGGCAAGAGGACTTTGCTGATCGAGACGGAGCCTGGCCGTACAAATCTTGCAGCCTCGCTAGTCAGCGATCTCCAGTTCGATCTGAAGGACGTGATCGAAGGCCGAGCCGAACCGGAAGCGGCTATCGTGCAGTACGACATCGAGCCCGCCCTCTCCTTGCTTCTGGTCGACAAGACAGAGGCGGCCGGGTTCTGGACCCTCCAGCGTGTCGCGAAACTGAGCGAACTCATCAAAAGCCTGAGCGGGTCATACGAAAATATTTTCGTGCATCTCCCCTCTGGATCGGACACCGAAGTCGTAACGAAGGCCGTCGAAGGCGTCGTCATCGTTGCCGAAATATGGCAGACAAGCTTGGCAGAACTTGAGGACGTCGCATCGCGCATGCGAATCGTCGGACAGCCGCCTCTCGGCGTCGTGAGCGCGAAGTTTTCGTAGGACCGCCCATTGCCGACCACGTCCCAACGACACGGGCCAGCCCTCGTCGTGGCCGGCATGAGCGTCATTCGATTTGGGTGCCTTAACTGAGGGCGGTCTAAGGCGAGGCGCTCAGCTTTCGCTTTATTGCGCTGAGTTTTGCCTCGGCGACTTCGCGAGCCATATAGGGGAAGCTTGCGAGTGACTTAGAGATAGCGCCAAGCGCTCCCACAAGCCCATGCTCGCGCTTGGCATCCAACAAAATCCGGAAGTCCCTATTGTTCCGAGTCGAAACTAACAATCTTTCGAGCGAGGGCGCGTACCCATTGTGACCCAACGCAGCATCGAGTTCCGTCAGTGCGCGATAGAGTTCGGCGATGTCCTGGGTGCGATGGGAGCCGCTCAACGACGTGGGGTGTTCGACTGCGAAATAACCGCAGCCCGCAACCAGCTTAAATCGCGCGTTACTGCGGAGCGCACTGGCATACAGGATCAAATCTTCGCCCAGGCGCAGCCGTTCATCATACCGCAGGGCATACGTCTGCAGAAACTCTCTCCGCATGACGGGTTTCAGAAACCCCAGTTCGCGGCGAACACGATCCTTGCGTGAAATGTTACCAGCAATAAAGGCATCAAGGCTGAGCTGAAGCGGCAGTTTTGTCGCCGTCGGCAACAGCCTATCGAGGATGTTTCCGCCGCGGTAGTCAGCCGTGAAGAACAGATCGTCGGCGAGGAAATCCCAGTCGTCCCCTCCCGCTAAAAACAGCCGCTCAAGACGATCCGGCGCCATGTAATCGTCAGCATCCAGGATACAAATGAACGGCGACGTCGAGGACTCGATTGCTATATTGCGGGCTCTGGACGGCCCGACATTCTGCTCGAGGCGCAAAATCTTCAGCCGTCCCGATCCATCATCGGCGGATGCGGCAACAGCTGCGGTATCATCACGCGATCCGTCATCGACGAAAATGACTTCTCCGGCCAAGGATTGGCGCAAAGCCGAACTGACGGCATAAGCCGCGGTCGCCGAGGCGTTCTTGGCTGCAATTACTACCGCTGTCGATCCGACGACGCCCATCTGGCCGGCTATCCTTGGATTATTCTTTTCTCACGGACGCCCGCGAGACCACAGCCGACCTGACAGCTTTCAAATTTTGCACCGTCGCTGGTGAAAACAAGACCGCGGCTGCGGCATCCAATAAGCGATCTATCTCATTTTTAATGGGATGGCCCGTTAAATGGATCGCGAAGAACCACGAGATTGCCGAGAGAATGCCCGCGCCGACACCGATAGCCACCGGCATTTGCTCCGCTCCGTCCGCAATGATCGCCGCGAGTATCAGGGGTACTGCGCTCACGAGCGTCACGATAAAACTCTTTTGCAAAGCACGCAGAACGTCGTTTTGAGGCAATGAGATGTGTTTACTGACGAAATGAAGTGAGACTGCGACTGTATACATATTCGTCAGAACGAAGCTCCAAGCGACGGCCATCAGCCCCCAAAAAGAAGCTGCGATCTGCACGGCAACAACGACAGGCACAGTCAGGATCGCTAAAATAGCTGTCTCGCGAACTCCTCCAGCGGCAATGAGAGCGGGACGGCACAAACTGAGCGGGAAGCAAATCATCGACGACATTGCCAGCACCTGAATGATCGGAACGGTGCTGCTCCACTGCGCCCCCAGCAAAATCATGACCAACGGATGGGCGAGGAGCACCACTCCAACCAATGCGGGCCATAGAAGCACGGTCACATGCTCAATACCCAACAGGAAACTCTTGCCGAGATCGCGCCCCTCGCGTGAGTGTTTGGAGAAGGCTGGTTGGAGAACGGGGGCGAAGCCAGACAATAACGTTTTGTCTGCTAGGCGGCTGATCGATAACGCGCGCTGATAGATACCGAGAGACGCCGCACCGAGTGTCTTTCCGAAGGCAAGAAAGGGAGCGGCATCGCCAAGATGCAATAACAGCGCCCGGGCGCTGTCATACACCCCGTACCGCACGACGGGCCGCCATTCCGAAAGCGAAAACCTGTAAATTGGAAACTTCGGGCCCCACATCAGGCAAAGCCAAAAATATATGACCGTCGATACGAGCTGTGCCCAAGCATAGCTCATATAGCTGAAGCCAGCGAGTGCCAGCATGATCGTTACGACGGCATTCAAGGAACTGGTCGTCAGGCTCAGGATCGTCAGTTTGTCGAACTGAAGATTTCGGTTCAACAACGCGTAAGCCGGAGAACAGAATGATGACGTCAGCAAGCAAAACGCGGTGACATGCAAATAGGCTTCAAGCCCTGGTAGACCGTAGAATTTTGCGATTGTTCCCGCGAAGAAATAGGTCAACAGAAAAAGCGGAAGCGCGAGCATCAGCGTAACGGTGAAAACGGACTGTACGCGTTCCGGTGTCGGATCATCGACTTGAATAATGTAGGTGCCGCTGCCGAAATCTCGGAAGATGTCGATCAATCCGAAAATTGCTAGGCCGATGACCGCAATACCAAAATCCGCCGGGGTCAGGAGGCGGGCCGTTACGATGGTCGTCAACATCCCCAGTAAGAGGACGCTATAGCGCTCAAAACTTGAAAATATTAGTCCCCTGCGAACGCTCGACATTCAAATTCTCAATTGCACATGCAGGCAGCTTTTTTGACGAATGCCGTCGTCGTCATTGCAATGACATCGATAACACAGCACCATTTCTGATCCGTTATCGAATCATCGAACGATGTAAACAATCCATTCAGCAGAGAGACAATTCGCGCAATTCATTCGCACGCGCGGGATACGCCGCTGGCGAGAAAACAGCGTTCCTGATTTCCGGAAGATGGGAAAAGCGAATGGGAAAGGCCCGTATCAAGCGAAATCTATTTACTCTGTCTATTTTGAGGCGCCGACATTCCAGCAATCTGACGTCAGTTTCCTCATCCCAAAATGAAATGTGTGGAGCAACGGTGCTGCCCCACACATTTCGAAGTCTCATTTTATGACGATGCGGATCAATCGGGCCGCAGCACGTCTGCCCGGACAGGTTCCAGCGAGGCATGATCCGGCGCGGGAAAGACCGTGGACGGCACCATGCTCGGAGGCGCGCTGATCGGCGTCGTCTGGACGGACCGCTCCTGAATTGCCGGCTTTTGAGAGCGAAGGACGGCATCAAGCGACATGGCATCCTTCGACGTTGCCGGCATCGTCATGTCGACTTTAACCGTATCGCCCGGCTGCAGAAGGGTATCTTCCGTCGCGTCGATATTCAGCACGCCGCCGCCGCTTACCTGTCGCACGATCGTGTAGTGAATCTTCGGCTCCAACGATGCGCTACCGTCGGGGGTCGTACCACCTGTCGTCACAAGATGGAGCGGCGAGGCAATGGCCTGCGACTTGGTTTCGGCCAGAAGGCGCTGATTGACAGTTGCTTCCTGGTCGATCTGCTGCAAGCGCGCTTCCGTCGTCTGGAGTTCGACGGTCAGATCGTTGTCTCGCTTATTCTGATATTCGATACGAGAAATCTTGGTGCGGCTGACTTCCTGCTCGGCGCGCGTGCGATCGCTTTCGATGCGCAGCTTCTCACCCTCAAGCTCTGCCAAGTTCCGTTGCAGACCGAGAACGCGCGGTGCGGTGGACAACCCCTTGTCGCTCAGCCGCTTGATGCCTTCGTATTCCGAACGCAACAAATCAATCTGCTTTTGCTGGGAGTCGACGCGCATATCCAACGTCTTGACTTCCTGCTCAAGCGAACCTTGCAACTGGTCAAGCGCGATCAGCTGCGTTTCGTTAGCGCGCCGACGCAGATCGAACACGCTCTGTTCCTTCGCCATCACAGACGACGTGGATTCGATTGCCTGGGGCGCACTGACGGTTTGAAGTTCCGCGGGAAATGCGATGCGATCAGCTCCGCTCAGCTCAGCGTCGAGCCGAGCTTTGCGGGCGAGCAGACGCTGACGCTCCTGCTCAAGCGCCTGATAGCTACCGACCGTCGAAACGAATTCACGCTCAAGCCGCAGACCGGCGAGGGCCGAATTCCGGAACAGGCCGCCGCCGAGGCTTACGCCTTGGAGAACGTTCATGCCCGCCGCGAAGGGATACTCTCCCGACTTTTCAACGGCGCCGGTGATATAGATCGGACGGAAATCCGTTACTTCGACAGTCGTGTCCGGCTGGGTCGCGAGGCCAAGGCGGTGCATCAACTGGCGGGAGATGATCATCCCCAATTCTTCAGTCGTGTAACCGGACGCATTCACGACGCCGACGAGAGGCATCGAAATCTTGCCCGCCGGGTCAACCGTATAAACCTGATTGAGCGCGTTCCAGCTATAGACTTCGTCGCGCGAAGGGCGCCACTCGAAGACCTGGACGCGCACGCGATCGCGTACACCAAGCCGGTAATCAGCCATTGGATTGGCCGCAGCGCCTCTTTGCGCGATTACGTCACTCAGCGCACCGTCGCGCTGTTGATCGGCAGCGGCTGTCGTATCGTTGGGAATAACGGTCCCCAAGGCGATCAGCGTTGCGAAGCTGCATGCAACCGGCATCGAGGCCCAGAGCTTGAATGACCTGGACGCATTGGATGGCAGAAAACCAAACCGACGTCTCATAGCGAAACCCTCTCCGCACTCAATCCCAAAACAACCATCTCGTCCCGAAATCTTACTTTCAGCGGTCCCAATTCGGGACGCACAACAGCGCGGATTTCTTCGCCGAGACTCTCGCAACCAAAACTTGGCGAACGCCAAAAACCTTCCCACTGCACTCTACATCCTATCACGGCGCCAGTATTTCCCTAGCGATCCAATGGGATATTCGCCTGGGGTAATCCTCTCCACCAGAAAGCCTACTAAAGAGGTAGATACGCGTTAGATGCGCTTGGTGGGTTGGTTTACCGACCAAGCAGTTGAGATGAAGCAATTGATGTGCCAATCGCGCCCCAAAACTATTTCGCATGGTTAAGACCGTTCGAATTTCCGCGCAGAAATCGGCTCAGAAAGCCCGCGGCCCAGCTCATGTGCATTGTGATCGCCGCGGGCCCGATAAGGAGAAATGACGGCTGTCGGCACTCGGCCGCGAGGTACGCTCCCCACGCCATGCACACCAGCATGTACCCAGCGGGAATTAGCAACGCGATGGATCCGATGAACGGGTAAGCGGCGAGCGCAATCACGGAGGCCAGAAGGACGAACACCGGCAACATCTGGCGAAGCTTCGGCCGCATTTTATGCTTCAACAGCGTGTTCGCGCGCCCCTTGCCGTGCCGAAAGTACTGTCGCGCCAGAGATGGGAAGGACGTGCGAGGATAATAGTCTATCAGCAAGCGGCCATCGTGATAGATTTTCCGTCCAGAGGCGACGAGACGGGCATCGAATTCGGCATCTTCATTATATTGGACGGTTTCATCGTAGCCGCCGAGTGACAGAAATGCCTGCCGGTCGAACGCAGCATGATGTCCATGATCGACGTATCCGGACTGCGATTGACGGCGGTGCGCGGAGCCTCCGTTGCCCAGTCGGCTGTTCTGAGCCGCAGCAAAGATTTTCTGAAGCGGCGAGCGGCCGACGGCGCGCATCGAAACGACAACCGAGGAGCTTGCCGTTTCACGCAGCGTCGCGACGCAATCGGAAACAAAGTGCGGCGGATAACTGGCGTGGCAATCCGCACGGACCAAGACCGTCGTTCTCGGATCGCAAATAGAGGCAGCGATATTCATTGCGGCGGATTGGGTGCGGCGCGTATTGTGAATGAGCTTTATGCGAGGATTAAGTCTGGCGAGTTCCTGAACGATTGCCGGCGTGCGATCGGAACTTCCGCCATCCAAAACCAATAGCTCGTAATCATGCGGCTCTTGCGGTTGTAAAAGTGAGTTTATCGCTGCCGCGATGTACAATTCCTCATTGAACGCTGGCATCACGATGGTGGTGAACTGTGATGACACTTCCGGCAAAGACGAATTTCCCACTGTTTTGCTCAATTGAGTTGCCGGTGCGCTGCCGCCGCGACAGGGCTTCGAGACTGCAAACGCTGCATGGATTCGCCCAGTCGAGGGTGTTGTCAAAGGTTCGGGCCAGAAAATCAGCCAACCGTCAAATGCGCGTAAATCGCTTGCGCCTGAGATGCATCAAATTTATGCGTTTTTGAAATGCAGTTAATTTAGTCTCATTCGTATCCGACCGCGCGCTGAAAGGTTCGTCGTCCCGATGTCTCACAGAGGTAGCCGTAGTCAGCGATCTTAGACAGCTATTAACCAACGCCGGAGGGGACCGATGCGACGGCGCATTGCTGGCACGATTACTGCTCGACTGCACGCCAGCAATCCCGGCGATACCGGCCCTTACTTTTTTGTGCTGTTGCCGCGGACCGACGGTCTCTTCCTTAAGGGGTTCGTGCGCACTTTAGATACAGAGACATCGGCCATCACTCTCTCAAAGTACCTCATGTCAAAGACAGTCGTGACACTCCTGCTCGTCGGTTTCGCCCTTGCTGCGCCTCAAGCCGCGCTGAGCAGGGACGTTCATGGCATTGCCTGCGACGACGACTGCGACGACGTCATCGCCGGCTATAAATTCGGTCAAGAGAAAGACACGCGTGACATTTCACTCTGCTACGGGCATTCAAAGGCATTCTTTCAGGGATGCTTGAAATTCATCTATGAGGCCGGTCCCGCCCATCCGCCTCCGCCGAAGCCGAAAAGCAAAAAACTGGACGACGACTTTGATACTTCGCCGGAATGAGCCCCTTTATTCCTGCCCGAAGCGACAGCGTCGGATCTTCGGCAATAAATGCTCGATTAACGAGTTGACCGCGGCTATCCAATTCCGGACATTTCTTAAATTCCATCAATACTCCGGCAGTAGGACTAATTTTATTCAGCCGTTCTATGAATGCCCAAATGTCACTGGTCGCACGATCTCATGACGGGAAAAGAGATCGCTTTTGTTTCAACGCCCGATGCCGCCATTTAATTCCGAGGGAAAGTTGATGGGTCAGCCCTTCGACATCGCACAGAAAATCCACTCGCCCGCGCCGGCTGGTGGTTCGCGGACTCTCGCCTTGAAACCGATTTGTCTCTGCTTGGAGGGTGGCCTCGTTCGTGCGAACCTTACGCAAGAACGCTTGCTGGCGATGCTCTTTAAGCCGACCGGACTGCTGGCGCTCCTTGCAAACGCCGGCGGAGGGGCCACCAAACTCCGGGAGTGCGTCTCCCGCTTCGATACGCAGGATGCAGAAACACTTCCCTACAACGAGAAGCTTCTTGAATTTCTGCGAGCAGAAAAATCGAAGGGGCATCCCATCGTGCTTCTGGCCACGGCCGAAGACCCGCTGGCGCGCGCGGTGGTGGAGCATTTATCAATCTTCGACGACGTCATCTTTCTTGAACACGGCCCATCAGATAAAAATCAGATTGCGGACAGTCTCAAAGAGCGGTTCGGTGAAAGCGGTTTCATTTATGTCGGAAATGACCAAGACGCCTTAGCCGTCTGGAAATTTGCGGACGCAGCAATTGTCGTCAATGCCTCTCCGGCGGTCGTTGCCCAAGCGCAGCAATCGGCGACCATTCAAACGATCATCGACGACCGCCCGAATATCCTAATCTCCAGCCTGCGCCTTTTGCGTCCTCATCAGTGGTCGAAGAATCTACTGGTCTTCGTCCCACTCATTGCGGCGCGACTTTGGACCGATCTGGGCGCATGGGGCGACGCCATATATGCGTTTCTGAGTTTTTGCGCGATTGCTTCTTCGATCTATGTCATCAACGATATCATCGACATTTCATCGGACCGCAGACATCCACGCAAACGCAAGCGGGCGGTTGCGAGCGGAGACGTATCGATACCCATCGCGATCGCGATTTCACTGGCTACACTTTCGATTGGCCTCGTGCTGTCCTATGTCGCCGGCGTAACAACGGTCGTCATCATTTATGCGCTGACGTCTTTGTCCTATTCGCTCGGACTTAAGAAGTTGCCGCTCGTCGACATCTTCATTTTGGCCGCGCTTTACACGCTTCGCGTTCTCGCGGGCGGCATCGCGGTTGCACACCCGGTTAGCTTTTGGCTGCTCGGCTTTTCGGGCTTCACGTTCCTGAGCCTCTCGTCGGTCAAGAGAACTGAAGAACTGATGGCCATACAGAGATCGCCCACCAGAAAAACGAACTCGGCGCGCGGTTATCTGCCCGAAGACCTCCCATTTCTTCAAATGCTCGGCTGCTCGTCGACGTTTGCTTCCAGCGTCGTTCTGGCCCTCTTCGTCGGCAGCTCCGCGGCATCTGAACAATATCGTTCGCCAGAGATTCTATGGCTGCTCGTTCCACTAATGCTTTTCTGGCAGTGCCGGCTTTGGCTCGCAACGATGCGGGGTTGGATGCACGATGACCCGATCGTGTATGCGGCGCGCGACTGGGTTACATGGTGCGTGGTCGTTACTGCGGTTCTTATCATGTTCGCATCAGCGACCGGATTTGTATCTTTCTACTGAGGATCTCCATGCCCATTTCTGTGCTGCTTCTGATCATCACGAGCGTGAGTTTATCGGCGCTCGCCCAGATCTGTTTCAAGTTCGGGCTCAACTCGTTGAGTTGGATGGACCAGCGATCCGACATCGGCGCCATCAGCAAACTTGCGCATGCGCTGATCACACCGGGCGTGCTCGCCGGCCTCGGCTGTTATGGCATTGGCACCCTTCTCTGGCTCTCGGCGCTTGGCAAGGTTCAGCTCTCGCAGGCCTATCCGTTCGTCGGCCTTGGTTTTGTTATGACCGCGCTTGCGGGACATCTGATATTTGGCGACACGCTGAGTTCGTCGCGCATTGGCGGTACGATCCTCGTGTTCATCGGCATCTTCCTCATCGCGCAGAGGTAACTTTGGTCTGGCTCGCCACGGTTCTCATTACAACGACGCTCCTATGGAACCACGCCTCAGTAGCAATGGATCGGGCATGACAACGCAAATAGACGTAGGCGTCCCTGTGTTTCATCGTATCCGCGCTTCTGTCACTTCCCGAACGGTTGCGTTTAACTTTGTGCTGATCGTTCTCTATGCCGTAACGGCCGCCGCTACGTTCCAAGGCTATTATTCGAAGTGGACGATGAGCGACGAAACGCCTTCGCAGTCTTTGATCTCAATGCTCGATGGCATCGCGGATCGCCCATACGTCTACAGACAACTGCTACCGGCGACGGCAAACCTTATAGAGAAAGCACTTCCCGAGCGGGTACGCTCCGCAATCAGCACACGCCTGGAAAACGCTAATGGCGCATTGAAAGCACCGACTGGTATCGACGCAAACAAGACCGGCTATGTTTTGCGATATCGCATCGTTTATTACTTGACCTTTCTGTCGCTTTTCGCGGCGTTGTTCGTGCTCAAGTCGATCGGCGAATGCATCGGCGCCGGAAGGCCAGCGGCAATCGTCGCGCCGATCGTGTTTGCCATCATGATCCCTGTAATCCAAACGCGGGGCGGTTACTTCTACGACTATCCGGAATTGCTGGCGTTCGCCCTGGCGGCACGCCTCGCTTTGGCGGGGCAGGTGGGACTTCTTCTGCTCCTTGCCGTGCCTGCGACGCTGAATAAGGAATCGTACGCATTCTTTACTTTGAGCCTATGGCCGCTTCTGCTTTATCGCGTCTCCGGCAGGAAGGCCCTCATTGGCACTGTGGGCAGCTTAGCTATCTCCTTGGCGGCCTATGCGGTGGTCCACCAAATCTATTCTGGAAATCCTGGATCGACAGCGATTTTTCAATTCTTCAGACACTTGTCGTTTTACGCCAATCCGCTCAATCTTTTCGGCTTCGACCAGACTTATGGCATTCCATTATTCAAAGGCTATAGCCTGATCATGTTCGCATGGATCGGCGTCTTCGCTTACTATGGCTGGCCGAATGCGCCACACTACATAAAGGCGCACATCGCCATCGCGGCGATAGTCAACATTCCACTCTTTTTCCTTTTCTGCGCCGAGGGCGAAATGAGGAATCTCAGCATGCTGTATGTTGGCTTTTTTGTCTTGATGGCGACGGCAATGCAGAAATGGCTTCAGGTAAATAACCAAATAAATAGCGAACTATAGAATATCGCCGCAGATTGACCCTAATACCAATCGACATCATCTAGCCCATAGACACAGGTCTCCAGTCATGAGCACGCTCAAAAAGATTTTACGTCTCGGCCAGATGAAGGAGACCGTGAAATCGGCGATTACCAAGAATAGATCGACCTATCCCGTAAGGATGGCGCACAACGTCGCTCGCTTCATCGAGCAGGCATATGAGAATGAAGGCTCTGACTTCACGAGAAATGGTGAGAAAGAGCTGCTCTCCAAGTTAAGCAAAGCGAATTTCGAGATCATTTTCGATGTCGGCGCAAACGTTGGGAAATGGTCCCAAACCGCTCTCGAAAACTGGCCGAATGCTCACGTACACGCGTTCGAGGTCGCTCCCAACACGTTTCGAGATTTACAGAGTGCATTTCCGGCAAACAACAAGCGGATCACCTTAAACAACGTCGGCGTTTCTGACACTGAAGACACGCAGACTATGTACTACTTCGCCGACGCGCCAGAACTCACTTGTGATATGCCGCGGCACGACCTGACCTCAGTCCCGTTCGAGGCTAAGATGGTTCGGCTCGATAACTATTGCGCAAAGAACGGCATCGAAAAAATAGATTTCTTGAAGATCGACGTCGAAGGCGCCGAGTATCGCGTCTTGAACGGTTTTTCGGACTTCCTCGACGCGGGTAAAGTCAATTGTCTGCAGTTCGAATACGGGCCGTTCGCGATCGACACGCGCCATCTGCTTGCGGACTATTTTGCGACGCTTTCCAAATCGTTCTGGATTGGGAAGATCTTTCCAGGCGGCGTGCCGTTCCAGGATTATCACTGGACGATGGAGGACTTTAAGTTCTGTAACTACTTTTGCGTGTCGCGATCGCGCCCGGATCTGAAGGCGCTCGTCGAGAGACCGCAATAGGCGCGCGATCGCTCTCGGCGTTCGTTGGCAAGATCTGCTTCAAGCCCGCTAGAATTGGCCGCTGCCGCGCCGAGGTCCCGACACAAGTCGGAGCGTCTGGCTGATGCGGGCGGGGCTGGCGGCGGCGGGAATGAAGAGGGTTTGGGCGCGGCCGGTGCAGTCGTCGAACTGGATCCGGAATGCATCTTTCAGCAGATTTGAAAGCTCGATCTTGATCGCGTCAATGCCCAGCATGTTGGCGACGTCGCGGATCAAACCGGCACGCTCGGTCAGATTTCTGTTCGGGGCGATTGTCGGGCGCCGGGGTGAGTTGTAGTTGCTCAGTTTCATTGTCGAACACTCGCTGTCATTTCAACGGGTATCGAGCAAGCGCCGGGCCAAGGCCCGGTTCTGAGGCAAGAGCGGCCCTAAAAAGAAAGAGGGGCATCTCTGCCCCCCTCTTGCGATCAGAAGTCGATGCGAAGCATCGAGCCGCCATAGGCGCCCTCGCCGCCGGCTCGGGTTTCGCCACCGTCGCTGCCACCGGTCCACTGCTGTCCCACGTCGAAGGTCAGCTTGGCGGGCGTATTCAGCCACCACATCTGGAACGGGATCGTCGCGAAAGCACCGACGCGCGGGGCGTAATCGCCACCGTCGCCGTAAACGGCGGCTTCGGGGCCGAACGTGATCGTGCGCGGTCCGAAGAACGACATTTCCCTGTTCCAGCCGACACGCGCCTGGCCGTAATAGGAGTCGAATGCCGTCGAGTAGCTGCCTTCGAGGCTGGCGTAATACGGCAGCGAGTCGTCCGTTTCCAACTCGCCGGCAACCTTGAAGCCGCTCTCGCCACCGACGACGTTATTGTTCGGATCAAACGGCGACAGGTGCACGCTGCGCACCTCGTAGCCGACGTAACCGATCGCGCTCCAGGTCGGGAATACCCACTGATAGCCCAGCATCACGTCGAGCGAACGATCATCAGCGTCGACGTTGGTGTGGGGCGCAGCAGACTCATCATAGTTGTAGTCGGCAATGACGCCCTCCGAGCGGAGCAGCAGGCCATTGTGGTAGAGGTCGTTTGTCAGCCCGAAGACCGTACCGCCGTAATAATAGACGGAGTTCGATGCCGCATCGATGCCGTTATAAGTGATGACGCGCGGGCCGTGATTTTCGTCGATCGGCGTCGTGTCGCCGCCGAGAATGCGCGGCCGGTCGAGCTTATAGACGAGCGCCAGCTCACCCGTGATGATGGACGGGACTTCCTTGTCGACGTAGTGCGTGCCTTCGAAGTCGCCGGTGTTCGTGACTTCCGAGCCGAAATCCGAATAGCGGGCTTCGCCGCGGAGATAGAAATTGTCGTTCAGCTTGCGTTCGAAGCCGCCGCCGACGAAATAGCCACTAAACCAATTACCGCCTTTACCGGGGAGCGTCGGACCGACGCCATTGGCGTCGATGTCCCACCAGCCATCGTTCGAGAAGTGCGCCTGGGTATAACCGGCGTTGGCGTAAATCATCGTGCGTTCGTTGATGAGGTAGCCGAGACGGCCGCCGATGGCCCACGAGCGATCGACGACGAGACCGTTGTGAATGTCTTCATTGCCGCGCGTGAATTCCGACGTCGAAAGATCCGCGAAGGCGCCGACAACGAACCGATCGCCGATCTGGCGGTCGTAGCCGAACATCGTCGAGATGAAGCCGCCGTCCGCGGACTCATCCTTCGATGAGGTTGTCGGCCCATCGCCGCCGCCGCCGTTATCGTGATAATTGTTCTTCGAGTGGTTGTGGCCGTATCCGGCGCCGACACCGAAATAGAATCCGGTCCAGCTGGGAACCTCGACCTGAACTGGCGTATCTTTGAGCGAAAACGGCCCGTCCGCAAAAGCAGGTACGCTCAATGCGGGCATTGCCGCTCCACACGCAACCAACACCAGATATTTCTTCATCACCATTCCTCGGCGCGTTTTTTTGCGTCGCGCTGTTTGTCGCCGCCAAACCCTTAACAACGCGTTTGGCAGAGTCCCGATTTGGGATGAGGGAACGTGATTCGCGACGGCCCGTCGAGGATGGTGTCAATAGTCAAGCGTCAATCTGTGGCTCGGATGACCGCCAAGCCACAGAGAGAGGCTGCCGCTATGCAGAGAGCGGCAGTAACTCGATGTGTTGCTTGGCCTGTCGCCGCGAACGAGACTCTTGTGCACGGAAACCTGCGGCTGTGGACAACTTAATGATGGCCGCATCGATGTCGGCGGGTTGCGAGACTAACGGTTCACATGGGGTGCCATGCCAGCGGGTCGCTGCAGGCAGCACCTCGCCTTTCATCAGCACCGATAGCGCGCCGAGGCTCGAACCGTCGTGCATCTGGGTTCCGTAGAGAACGACGCCCATGTTGCCGACGCTGCAGCCGTTGCCGATCTTGACGCGCTCTGCCTTGAAGACGCGATCCTCGAACAGGTGGTTCTGGACGGTTGCGCCGAGGTTCAAGCAGGCCCGGTCGCCGATTTCGACGAGGTCGAACTCGGAGAAGAGCGTCGTTTCGAGATAGCACCACTTACCGACCTTGGCGCCCATGAGCCGCAGACAGGTGGCGACGAACGGCGTCCCGAGCAGCGGCGTCATGGCGGCAGCGGCGTTCATCTCGAACACGCCATTGACGAGTTCGTTGTTCCAGATGAACCGGGACCACAGCGGCTTGACGGTCGGGCGGATGCGACCGACGACCAGCCACTTGACCAGCGCCGTCATCAACACCGAACCGGCCGCAAGCGCGGTCGCGACGAGCGGGATGCCGGCGATCACCATCCACAGCGGCATGCTACGGAACCCGGCCACGAGATAAGCCGCAAGCCCGACGCCCTCGGCCATCATGATGACGCCCGGCAGCAGGATACGCATTGCGTCGGTCAGCGCCCGCGCGACGATCATCTTTTGCGTCGGCGCAAAGATCTCGGCGTTGTTGAAGCAGACGTTGCGTTGCGTATGCGGCAGTTCGAAACCTGGCGATCCCAGCCAACGCGTGTCGTCGGGGACAACGTTCGTATCCGACGGCGGCGTCGAGGCGACGCCGATCAGCGTGTTGTCGCCGATGTTGGTGCCGCCCGGCACGAGCGCGCTGTTGCCGATGAAGCTCTTGGCGCCGATGCGGACAGCGCCGATCTCGACCACGTCGCCAAAGACGCGCTGGCCGCCGACGAGGCAAGCATCGGCGAGGAAGCTGCCCTCGCCCACTTCGAGATGATGCGGCGTGATGTGCGCAACGGTCGAGACTTCCGATCCGGCGCCGATCTTAGCACCAAGGGCGCGCAGGAACGACGGGCAGTAGATAGTCGCATAGAGCGGCGACAGGATCGTCTTGGTGTTTTCGAGCAGATAACCCTCGAACCAGTGGCGCAGATACTTGACGCTATAGAGTGACATGGTGCCGGCCGCGACGGGCCGGATAATACGGACCATATCGATCGCGCCAAACGCGTAGCTCAAGATGCCGACCGGCACCGCGACGAATGCCGCGATAATGCCGCCGACGGGACCGGCATACCAAAGCCCGGCCGCGATCAGCACGATCGACGGGACCATTGTCGCGATGAGAAAATAACCCATCGCATAGATCAACGCGAGATGCATAAAGCCGAAGACGAAGCGCTTCAGCCGCGGAGCGCGCACGCGCTTCGCTTCCGGCACGACGACGGCCGATAGTTGCGCAGGCGAACCACGGCGGCATTCGAAGCTTGCCATCTCGGTGCCGTCGGGCAGCAACGACATGTCATCAAGACGAGCGCCGTCGCCCATTCTGGTGTTTAGCCCAAGCGCGCAGTGCATGCCGACGAAGCAATCATTGCCGATCGAAACGGGCGCGATGATGAGATAGCCGTCTTCGACGCGATAGCCGAGGATTTGGCTTTCGACGCCGACGCTCGTGCTGCTGCCGATCGACACCATATCGAAGGCGCCGCAGAGCGGTGTGCAGATCGTTACGTCGCGGCCGATCTTGGCGCCCATCGCGCGCCAGTACAGGCTCATCAGCGGCGTGCCAGAGAACATCTCGGCCCAGCTCAACGCCTGGAAGCGCGTGACGAGCCACCAGCGGAAATAATAGAAGCTCCATAGCGGATAGCGGCCCGGCTTGTAGCGGCCGATGACGATCCATTTCAGCGCGATACTGCCCAGCAGCATGCACGGCCAGATCGCGAAGCCGACAATGGTCGAAATCTGCGCGGCATCGACCCAGTTGACCTTGCCGTCGATCACGGCGGTCACCATCAGAATGGCGTAGGCGATCGGCGCAACGAGGATGGCGTAATAGATCGAGATACTGACAGCCTGAAGCGCAACCGTCGTCCAGCGCATCAGCGGGTGGACGCTCTTGAAGGCATCCGTACCGGCGTTGTCGTTGGCGGCGGCGTTCTGGCCTCTGGCGTCGATGCGATCCTTGAGGACGGCCGCCAAGCGACGCACCGTGCGATGCTCGTAGAAATCGCGGACCGAAAGCTGCACGCCGTCGATCTTATCCCGCAGGAAGCTGGCGCAGCGCGACGCCATCAGCGAATGGCCACCGAGATCGAGGAAGAAGTCATCGGTTACGGAGACGTTGCTCAAGCGGAACGCTTCGCTCCAGGCGGCTTCGACCTGACGTTCGAGATCGTTCGCGGGCGCGACGATGTCCTTATGGCCTTTCAGCAGCGATTTCGGCGCGGGTAGGCTTTTGCGATCCGCCTTGCCGCTCGGCATCATCGGCATTTCGTCGATGACGTCGAGATACTGCGGCACCATGTAAGCGGGCATGCGGCGACGAAGCAGTTGATCGACCTCGGCGCGATCGAGTTCGTCGGCGGCGCAATTCGCGACGACGTAAGCGGCGAGGTCCTTCGTTTCGCCGCGATCGATGACGGCGACGGTCGCCGCTTTGATCTGCGGATGCTCCATCAGCACAGCTTCGATCTCGGACAACTCGATGCGGAAGCCGCGGATTTTCACCTGATCGTCGAGGCGTCCGAGAAAGAACAATTCTCCGTCCATCCCTAACCGAACGTGGTCGTAGGTGCGATAGAGGCGGTCGTTGTGTTCCGGCTCGATGGTGTTGGCGATGAAGCGCTGCGCGGTCAGGGCTTCGAGGTTCATGTAGCCGCGGCCGACGCCGGCGCCGCCGATGAACAGTTCGCCGCTCTCGCCCGGATGCACCGGCTGGAGGTTTTCATCGAGAACATATGTCGAATACTGCGGAATGGCCTTGCCGATGGCGACAGGCTCACCACTGACGCACTCGTGCCACGTCGCGACGACGGTGGCTTCCGTCGGGCCATAGGTGTTGAGCATACGGCGGCCGGGCTTCGCCCAGCGCGCGACGAGCTCGTTCGAGCAGGCCTCGCCGCCGAGGATCAGCGTCGTGACGGTGGAAAGATCGTGATCGATCATCGCCAGCATCGTCGGCACCGTGGAATAATAGGTGATGCCCATATCGTCGATGAACTGCGCGACATCCACCGGCGAGCGCTCGACGTCTTCGGTCGGAACGATCAGCGTGCCGCCGCGCGAGAACGCAGCCCAGATTTCTTCGACGGACGCATCGAACGCCGTCGAGAAGCCCTGATAGACGCGATCATCCCCAGTGACGCGATAAACGGTCTGCAGCGATTTGACGAAGGCGACGACGTTGCGGTGCTCGATCATGACGCCCTTGGGGCGGCCCGTCGAACCCGACGTGAAGATGACGTAGCTCAGCGCCTTGTTGCTGATCTCGGCGTCGACGCGCAGCACCTGTGCGGACGGCTGCGCTGCGAGTGCGCGCTGCTCGCGGTCAAGACGGAACAACGGCGTTTCAAGCTTGCCTTCGATCTGATCGGCAAGCGCTTCTTCCGTGACGATGGAATGCAGGTTGCCGTCTTCGGCAATGGCTTGAATACGCTCCAGCGGCGCGCGCGGATCAATCGGCACGTAGCCGCCACCCGCCTTCAGGATGCCGAGGATGGTCGCGTAAAGGCGCGGCGACTTCTTCAGGTAGATGCCGACGAGAACGTCAGGCCCGACGCCTTTTTCAATAAGATAGTTGGCGATGCGATTTGCCGACTGATCGAGTTCTTCATAAGTCAGCATCTCGCCCGCGAATTCAACCGCAGGATGGTCAGGTCGCCGCCGAACCTGCGCCTCGAAATAGTGATGCAGCAACCGCGGCTCCCGAGGGCGCGCGGTTGTCATCGGATACAAACTTGGCTCGTGAACGGCCACGGCATTCCCCAATCAACTGACGCCAAAAGGCGCCTTTCTTCTTGGGGTCGCGAATGGCGACGGCCACGGAGAGAAGCTGCCCTTGGCAGTTAACGATCCACGTTTGAAACGATGCCGCCGCCTGGCGGGACATGTGTCCCGGCAAGAGGCAATCGTTGCGGGGATCGAACGCAACTTCCAACAGGTCAGCAATTCCGGTGCCAAGCATCTTCAAATACGACTCTTTCAGCGTCCAAAGCCGTGCGACGGTCCGTTCGCGCTCGTGAGCTGGTAAAGCATTAATGGCGGCGCGTTCCGTCTTGGTGAAGACATCGGCCAGCCAATGCTCGGTCGCGGGAATAGCGGCCGCTTCAATATCTACGCCGACCTCTTTGCTCGCGGAAACCACGATTATTGACGCTACCTCGGTGTGCGAGCAGCTGAAGCTCAGCGTATCGGGGCCATTCGTCAGGACGGGCTTGCCGTTCTCCGTCCGACCGAAGCGCCAGGCGTGCGGAGCGACCGTGCCGCCAACCATTTCGCTCAGCGCGGAGCGCAGCATGGCCCGCGTCGTTAACGAGCGGCGACGCACGGCGGCGTCGCGAATACCGGCAAACTCGGCGGCATCGTCAGCGGTCGTCGTCGCACAATGACCCGCGCCCGTCTCAGAGCGGTGCGGCACGTACCAGATCCGGACACCGGGCGAAATTTCCTGTCCGGAGACAGGGTTGGCACATTCCGAAACAGGGCGTGCCGAAACGCTCCGGCCGCGCTCTCCGCGGTACGCTAAAATTGGAGCAACACTTGCAAGGAATTCGAAACCAAACACTGGGCCGGCCTTTCTGGCGCAAACACAGTGCGGTGTTCTGCAAAGACCAGCCCATTAAGGGACCGATAACGAATGACCGATCAAATTGCTCATATTAACGTAAATGCGGCGCCCCGCCCGGACGCCATCGCGATGCCGTTCATTGCGGCCGATACCGAAGAGACTTGCGGGACCTTGCGCGTCCGCCATCGGATCGCGATCTAGCTCATGCTTTCGCTAACACGACGATTTGTGCCGTTCGCGCTCGGGTGCCTGGCGCTCGCCGTCATCGCGAGGGCAAATGCACCGCAGGACGATCCGGACATGGCGATGAAAAAAGGCTACGGCGTCAAGCCGACCGGGTTGAAGCCGGTCTATCCGGACGACTTCAAATGCTCGCCGATCACGTCACCCTATGCGACGTGGATCGATGTCGACGGCACGCGGCGCGACGAAGTCCACACCGGCATCGACGCCGGGCGGCTCGGCGACTGGATCGTGGCGCCTGCGTCCGGCACGGTTCGCGCCGTCTGGAAGGCCGACTGGAAATGGGGACGCGAGGGCGCATTGCTCATCCGGCACGACCGGCGCGACGTCAACCTGTCCGATGGCCCGAAATATTACTATTCCGAGTTCGATCATCTCGATTTCGACGAGATCAAGCATCTCAAAGAGGGACAACGCGTCGAACGCGGCGAGCGTCTGGCTCGCGTGACACGGCCCGGCGGCAACCCGAATTATCTGCCTGAAGTGCACTGGGAAGTTTGGGAAGTCGATGACGATAAAATCAGCTGGCGTCCCAACCGTTACGGCGCCGAAGACTGGTGGAACGGGACTGCGGCGCTGATCGATCCGCTTTACATGTTGGGTCTCAACGACCCGCCGAAAGACGGCAACGTGAAGATCGTGCCGTTCGTCAAAGGCAGAGATTACGCAAGCTTTCGCGGCTTCACCTATATTCTGCAGTGCGTCCCGAAATAGCACGGTTACGCGACTTGGCACTTCACTTGCTTCTGGCCTGATAGATTTTATCCGATCCAGGAGTGAAGCAATGTCCCGTACTCTTTCGCGTTCCGGCCACGGCGTCGCCGCGGTCTTCTCTGTGGCGCTCGCCGCGTGCGTTGCGATGCCGGCTTTTGCCGAGAGCCCGTCGGCACCGGCGTCGAGCAGCGACAACGGGAGCGTGTGGTGGAGCGAGCTCGTCAGCGCGCATCCCGAAAAGGCCCGCGATTTCTATGCGAGCGTCATCGGCTGGACGCCGAAGATCGTTTCGGCGGACGACAACTCGCGGCCGCCTGCGCCGGGCGAGTCTGAGTACACGCTTTTCAATGCGAACGGCTCCGAGCAGGCCGGGCTTACGAAATATGAAGGCAAGCCGAACGATCCGCGTCCGGGCTGGGTGACGTACATTCAGGTCGGCGATGTCGATGCCGCTGTTTCCGAAGCCATCAAAAAGGGCGGCCGCGTATTGAAAGCACCTTCCGACGTCGATGATGTCGGCCGTCTCGCCATCATCGAAGATCCCGACGGCAATCCGGTCGGGCTTTACGCTCCGGAGCCGAAGCAGGCTGCGGACGCGGACAACACGAACCACTAAGTCGCGTGCGGTGCGGGGCTCGCAGCAGGGTGTGCGGGCCTCGCATTATTTTCTCAAGCGTCCAGCAGTCTCGCAACGTAAGACGCGATGGCGAGCGATGCCGTAAGACCGGGGCTTTCGATTCCATAAAGCCCGACGAAGCTTGGAACGCCGTGCTGACTCGACCCATGAATTTCAAAGTCGGCCGGGCTCGAGCCTTGCGAATAGATTTTCGGGCGGATGCCGGTATATGCGGGCATCAACGCACCGTCAGGCAGCGACGGCCAATAGCGCTTGATCTCCTTTGCGAACGTCTCGCGGCGCGCGTCGGCGGCGACGAACGCATAGTCGAGATCGTTCTGCCAATAGACGTCCGGGCCGAAGCGCGCCGCGCCTGACATATCGAGCGTAACGTGCACGCCCAGCGCGTCGGGCGACGGCATCGGATAGATCAGATGCTTGAACGGCGCCTTTGCAGCTAGCGAGAAGTAATGGCCCTTGGCGGGAAAAAGGCCGGGCACGGTGTAACCGGCGTTGCGATATTCGATCATGCGGCCTATGCGCGAGGCGCCAAGACCTGCGGCGTTGACGAGGCGCATGCATGAAAGCTCAGAGATATCGCCTGCGGAGGAAATCGAGAGGCGAAAGCCATCGCCCGATCCCGCGGATATGCCGACGACTTCGGAATGATACGCGATCTCGCCTCCGGCGTTGAGCAATCGCGCTTCGAGCGCCGCCATGAAGGCGTGACCGTCGATAATACCGGTGGAGGGCGACAGAGTTGCCGCGACGCAGCGCACGTCGGGTTCGAGGCGGCGGACTTCGTCCGGCGTCAAGCGTTTTAGATCAGATACGCCGTTCGCCGCGGCTTTCGCTTCAATGGCTTCGAGCTGCGCAATTTCGCTTTCGGCTGTGGCGACCAGAAGTTTCCCGCAGCGATGGACCGGCACGTTGTATCTGGCAGCAAACGCGTAGAGCCGCTCCTTGCCTTCAACGCACAGCTTGGCGCGCAACGAGCCCGGCGGATAATAAATTCCGGCGTGAATGACCTCGGAATTGCGCGACGAGGTTTCGATGCCGAACGTGCTGTGGCGCTCGACGACGAGCACATTCTGCCCTGCTTCGGCAAGTTCAGCAGCGATGGCCAATCCGACGACACCGGCGCCAATGACAACCGTTTCGAAATCGCTCACCGCACCTGATGCCGCCATGTCCGAAACGTCTCTCGCTGCGCCGCGAATGCTGGATGCGTGGTATGGGATCGCGGCTCGGCACGCAACACCCTCCATCAAGGGTTGATTGGAACTATCAATCGGGGACATGTTCATCTGGTGTTTCCGGAACCTCAAACGAGCTAGCGGCCTGCCGTGCCAGTCATTCACAGCCGACGGTCTCTGCTTCAGCTCTCGGCTGGTGCGGTGGCGATTATCCTGGCCACTCTCGCTTTCGCGCGCTTCGTCCACGAACCCACCGCGCCGCCGCAAAAGATCGCGGCGCAAAGCCCGGCCCCCACGCTCAATTGTGTGTTCTATGATTTGACGCACGCGAACATCGTCGTCAGCTTCGATTTTGCCGTCGCCTTTCCGGATGGTGCGCCGCCCCGTTTCGATCTGCGCAGTCAAGCGATGCGCGACGGTAACCAGGTCTTCGATGCCGGTGAGCGCCCGGTCTGGCCCTATGCGCTCGACGACGACGGGGCGCCAGCGATCACCTCGCCAGACGGCGCCATCCGCATCGTGCTCTTTGCTTTGGAACCTTCCGCGCGCGGCGTCGCGTTTGTCGATGCGGGTCTGAGGAGCAACGAATATCGCAATCTCGACGGCAAATGCCGACAAAGCGATTTCGGCGACAGCGGTCATGCTTCGGCATTTCGTGTGCCGACAGGCGATGCGGCGCAGAAATAGCGATTATCGCCGCTGCAAACAGTTGGCTGGGATGGGAGGGTTCGAACCTCCGAATGGCGGAATCAAAATCACCCGTGACCTCAACAAAATCAACGGCCATTCAGACTTTTCAGAGGTAAACTGGCCCACAGTGTATCAATGGGTTAGCTTGATATGTCTGAATGAAAATCAAATAGCCGTTCCTTCAGCTCGCTACAGATTCCATCCAGCCCTGGGAATAAAGCTCCCGCTGTGACACCCATCAAACTTAGTTCATGCATGACCTCCCCGCGCATTTTTTTGGGAAGATCGATCGCCTGAAGAAATTTTGTCTCGGAGGTTTCTTTGCTGAGGACGTAGGTCTCGATATCGTCAACAGATGTGAAGCTAGTGAGCGATTGCTGGGGCACCAGCCGAGGGTTCTGGATCGCAATCGGGTCTAGAAGGGAGAAATGCGGCCGACGATGTGCTACCGAAGAAATTTGCGTTAGCTGGCGGCACCACATACCTTTGTTGAAAATAAAAATCCTGACGACCTCATCTTCTCGCGCATTATGTGCGTCCTCTTTCGTAATTTTGCTGAAGGCAAAGAAGGCTGCAACGTAAGGTGAATATGTCCAGTCGAGAAGTGGTGTAGGAAATCCGTGGTGCTGGATTAAGTTTAAAAACGCGGCAAACTGATTGCCATTCGCCATATCAAATACGTGCCGACTAGCCGAGCTTACATGACGTGACACAATGGAATTTATCTCCGAAAAGAATCGTATCGTGTCGGCCCGGCCGGTGCGATGAAACGGTGTACGAAGGCGCCAGGGATGAGACTGTCCGCGGTAAATGTAGTCGTACTGACGAAGCCGCGAGACGTGATGCTTGAAATCCATCCATGTTTTGATCGGTAGCGCTTCAACCACCGACTTCTCTCTCAGATCGCGCTTTAGGTCAGCTCTGCCGGGAAAACCCTTGTCCGTCTGCCAACTCAATGAGACGGTAGAATCGGTCCACTCGCAGTGCGCCTGAAACGATCGCGAAAACTCTTCGGCCACTTTGGGATCTATGGCCGACCAATTGGTTGGTTCGCTGGATGAGGGATCAAGCGGAAATATCGGACCGGCGAAGTCGAATTTATTCTCGATGGATTGCACATCGATTTTGGCGACTAATCCTATTGGCGAATTTTCCTCAAAAATATAGGCGTGTCCGTAGAACCCATTTTGCACACGATCAATTTCCAGAGAAATATCGCCGGAGGTATTTCCTGAAAAATGGTCATGCCAATAGCCGCGCATGCGATATCCCGATCTTCGTAGGATCAAAAAATGTTGCTAGATCGTAAGTCGATTCGAGACGTGCACGCAGTATTCGACAGCGACTTGTCGCGAGCGAAACCCGCGTAAGAAGCGCGAACAAAACCGAGGCGAAAGTCTGAACGTGCGCAAAAGCGAGAGTCTGAAGGCCGCGGGTGACAATCTAATTTATTGAAATCAGTGGCTGGGATGGGAGGGTTCGAACCTCCGAATGGCGGAATCAAAATCCGCTGCCTTACCACTTGGCTACATCCCACCAGCGCGTCAGGAAAACCGACGTCCGAAGCGTCGGCGGAGCGCACCATAGTCAGTCGTTTGCGACTGGGCAATGGCGCGCGGCAAAGCGCACCACCGGATTCACAGACTCGATGCGATGGCGCGCCGCAGCGGGCAAGCTCCGGCGGGGCTTCCATCAGGAAGTTGCATGAGGCACCTCAAAAAATCGGTATTTTGAGACGCTTGCGGTACGGGATCGAGGCCGCTATAAGCGCGTCTCCTAGGCGCTCGACACGGCGCCCAGGAAAGCCTAAATGCAGGCATAGACGGTCGGGCGGAGCGTAGCGCAGCCTGGTAGCGCACTTGCTTCGGGAGCAAGGGGTCGGAGGTTCGAATCCTCTCGCTCCGACCAGTCTTTTCAATGGGTTAGCGAGTTAATCCGCTAGCCGCGCCTCGGAAATTGTCCCAAGAAATCCTGTTTTCGGCGACGCGGCGCGAGACGTTCGCGCTGGCGATACGCTGCGTCCGCAATGCGGGCGGCGCGAAGAAACCAACAGGGCGCGCACGTCTCACTGACTTATTCGCTCGGCGCGGATAGGCCGAGCTGGGCCAAGGCCGCCTGCAAGTCTTCGAGCGAGGGCACCATCGTAATCCGGCCCTCCTGCGCCTCGGCGACATACGCGCCGGTCGCGCTCGACCAGTAGCGGCTCTCATCCGCGCCGATCTGCCAGAACCAATCCCGGATCACGAAGACGGGCATATCGAAATCAGTCATCATACCTGCTGGCCTCCGGTGGAAGACACGCCGTTGACGTTGCCGGGGAAATACGTAGAGGCCGAACCGGCGCCGAATGTATTGATCACGCCGTTGACCGACACGTCATAGCGGCGGCCCGTGGACGATCCGCTGAAGGTCACGCCGTACAAGGACACCTGCCCGCCTTGGTTGCTGACAAAGGAGGTGCCCCAAGCGGGCGTGCCCGTGATGGTGAGTGCACTCGTCGGGATCGAGATCAAACCGTAGGACAGTGTGAGGAGATGGCCCTGCGCAGAGCCCGAGAGCGTAAACGCTTCTCCTGAGGGGCAGCTGATTGCGCCCGCATTGTCGGCACGCAAGTGGAAGGCGCTCGCCGCGCCGAACTCGATCTTTCCATAGCTGATGCGGCCGCCTTGCGTCGCCTGCAGGCAGTTGTTGCTAGATGACGTCAGCTTGAATCCGCGCACGGTGAGAAGGGTGCCCGAGCCTGCCACGGTGATGCACGCGCCCGCTGTCGATATGACGACATTGGATGGCGTGGTTGCGTCACCGAGCAGCGCCACGACGCCAGCGCCAACTTGCGGCGACGGCACGTTTAGGCTCTGCGTCCACGTTCCGGCTTGCACCTGAATGGTGACGTTGAAACCGAAGAGATCGAGCGTGCCGTAGACGACGTCGAGCGCCTTCTGGATCGTCAGAAATGCACCGCCCGATGTGTTCGCAAGACCGTTGTTGCTGTCGGAACCGTCCGAGCGGACGTAGTAGGTGCGATTGGCGGTCAAGACTTCGCGCGGACCGCCGGTCACCGGGAAAGTGAGCTTGCCGGTGTTGCGGTCGATCTTGAGCGCTTCGTACCAACTTGCGCCGTCAGGACTCACCTTGAAACGAAAATCATCATCGCCGGCGAGCCCCATTTCGGCGCGGCCGGAATAGTTCGTCTGGTAAAGCACGGATGCAGTGTCGCCCGCTGCGTGCTTGTTGATCTTCTGCTGGTGACCGTTGCCCGCATTATCAAAGAGGCTGGCCGGGCTTTTCAGCGCGAGACGGTTGGTCGTGTCCGCTGCCGCGTTAATGCCGACGTGGGCGAGATCATCGAGTTCCGTAATGTCGCCCGGATCGCTGCCGCCGTCTCCGCCGGACGTGAACGCCGCCCATGCTCCGGCCGAATAGATCGCGAGTTCATGGTCGTCGGCAACCCATGCGAGCCACCCTTCCCGCGGCTCGTAAAACATCCAGGCGCCATCTTGGAACGCTGCGATCATCTCGCTCCGGCCGCTCCAGTCGCCCGTCGCCGCCGCGGCGACGAGATAGCGGCTGCCTTCAGCCGGGCTTGCGGGCGGCGCTGCCAGCGAACGGCTCTCGACCGCGAGTTGCACAAGACAATCGAGAGCGCGGATCGCTTCGTTGTGCGTGACGTGCTTCTGCGCTTGGGACGGCAAAATGTAAGGCAATGCGAGGTTCGGCGTATCGGTCATCGTCGCGCGTTCGTCCGTTGTCATGCTCCCGGAATGAAGATACGGGCGGGCGAAAGGGCGGGGATAAGTTTTTTGTTTTTTTATTTTGTGCTGGCGGCCGGCTCCCGGGACGGGAGTCGCCAGCACCGATAAAAAGCTAGCCGGCTGCCGGCGCGGCCTTGGTGAAGCAGTCATGACCACACCGCGACTCCGGCCGGGATGACAATTTGGGACTAACGGGATCGTTTACCGCTGGCCGTCTGAGCGATTGACAGCCACGGCGGACCGTCTAAACCGGGCCTCGTTCGAGGCTAGACCAGAAATTCGCAACGAGGACTCCCGCAATGAAATTTCTGGTGACCGGCGCGGCTGGCTTCATCGGTTTTTATACGTGCCTGCGCCTGCTCGAACGCGGCGACGACGTGGTCGGCGTCGATAACCTCAACGGCTACTACGATCCGGCGCTGAAGAAAGCGCGCCTCGTCAATCTCGGCGGCCGGCCGGGTTTCTCATTCCTGCATCTCGACATCGCCGAGCGGAGCGCGATGGCGGAATTGTTTCGCGTGCAGCGCTTCGACAAGGTCATTCACCTCGCGGCGCAAGCGGGCGTGCGTTACGGCATGCACAATCCGCACGCGTATATCGACTCCAATATCGTTGGTACGCAGAACGTTCTCGAAGGTTGCCGCCACAATGACGTCCAGCATCTCGTGATGGCGTCGTCAAGTTCGGTCTACGGCGCCAATACGAAGATGCCGTTCAGCGAGCACGACAACGTCGATCATCCCGTCAGCCTCTACGCCGCGACGAAGAAGGCCAACGAGCTTGCCGCGCATGCCTACGCGCATCTCTATCGGCTTCCGATTACGGCGCTGCGCTTCTTCACCGTTTACGGTCCGTGGGGACGGCCGGACATGGCCTACTTCAACTTTACGAAAAAGATCCTGGCGGGTGAGCCGATCGAGATTTTCAACGGCGGCGATCATGCGCGCGACTTCACCTATATCGACGATATCGTTGAGGGCGTCTTGCGAACGGCTGATAAGATCGCCGCGCCCGATCCTAACTGGGACAGCAATGCGCCCGATCCCGCGATATCCGATGCGCCCTACCGCGTTTACAACATCGGCAATAACAAACCCGTGGCGCTGATGGATTTCGTGGCAGCGATAGAAAAGGCGACAGGGCGCGAGGCGAAGAAGACATTTCTTCCAATGCAGCCCGGCGACGTTGCGAAGACATTCGCAGATATCGACGATCTGGTGCACGACGTCGGCTTCCGGCCTTCGACGTCGCTCGACGACGGCATCGCGCGGTTCGTTGCGTGGTACCGGTCGTATTACGGCGTTTGATTTTCAGACGCGAAGGCGGCCATCAGACAACAAGCAGCAAGCTCGATGGTGCGGTTTGACTGGATCCCGGCCTGCGCCGGGATGACGTGAGGGAAAAAATCACGGCCACCTGAGAACAAGCGAATCCCTTCGAAAATATACAAATTTGGATACCTGCTTCCGAGCGCCTATCTATATTGCGAGCAACGGCAGCTTTTCGGGGATGAGGCTCATGGCCAAGACGTCGGCTACGACATGACTGAGGGTACAAAATCCGCCGGGCTTGCGAATGCGGAATCTCGTTCTGCGGCAGATCAAAACATCACCACCGCCTGCGCCATCGTCGGCGGCGGCCCGGCGGGGATGATGCTCGGCCTGATGCTGGCGCGTGCGGGCGTCGATGTGACGGTGATCGAAAAGCACGGCGATTTTCTGCGCGATTTTCGCGGCGACACCATTCACCCTTCGACGCTGCAAGTCATGCACGAACTCGGCCTCGCCGACGAGCTTCTGAAACTACCGCACACGGAAGCGCGCTCGCTGCATGCCGAGATCGGCGGCAAGGACATCACTATCGCCGACTTTTCATGGCTGCCGACGAAGAACCGTTTCATCGCCTTCATGCCACAATGGGACTTTCTCGATTTTCTTGCGCGCGAGGCGAAGCGTTATCCGAATTTCCGGCTGCTGATGCGAAGGGAAGTTACCGATCTCATCATCGAGAACGGGAACGTTGCGGGCATTCGCGCAACGTCTCCGGATGGCGCACTGACGATCCGCTCGTCTCTCGTCGTCGGCGCGGACGGGCGCAACTCGATCGCGCGAACGCTCGCCGGCTTGGAGATCGAAAGCTTCGGCATCCCGAGCGAAGTGCTGTGGATGAAGTTCTCGCATCTGGCGACCGATCCGCCTTACACGATGGGCCACGCCGGACCGCGCCAAGGCTTCGTGATGATCGACCGCGGCGCTTACTGGCAATGCGGTTATATCGTGCGGCGCGGCACGTACGCCGATATTAAGGCGGGCGGTATCGAGGCCTTCCGCGCCATGGTCGCAGCGGTGTCGCCGCTGCCGGAGGATCGCGTGCAAGAGCTTGCCTCCTTCGACGACGTGCACCTCTTGAGCATCCGCATCGACCGGCTGAAGCAGTGGTGGCGGCCGGGGCTTTTGTGCATTGGCGATGCGGCGCACGCGATGTCGCCGATCGGCGGTGTCGGCGTGAACCTTGCGATTCAGGATGCGGTCGCTGCAGCGAACATCGTTGCAGGTCCATTGAAAGACGGGCGCTTGTCGGACCGGCATCTGGCGGCAGTGGAGAAGCGGCGCACGTTTCCCACAAAGGCGACGCAGAAAATTCAGCTCATGATGCGCAGTGAGAAGCGCAAGCGCGAAGCCGATGCGGCGACGCGCTCGGGTCCGCCCGGTTTCATCAAGGGCATCGCGCGCTGGCCGATCCTCGCGCACCTTTCGGGACGGTTGATCGGGCTCGGTTTTCGGCCCGAGCATGTGCGGCTGAAAGCGCAGCGTTAACCTGCGGCGAATTTCGGGGTATTCGTCGTTCGCCCGAGTTTTCTATAACCGGGCGCAATACTGAGGGCTTACGCGAGAGGTTTTGGGGGCTTGGACTCTCTCAAATTCAAAACGGAAATGGTATTCACCTATGGCGAACCGTCGCCGATGGGGCCGGGGATCGTTCGCCTCGTCGCGCCCAACCCGAGCCCGCTGACGCACAAGGGCACAAATACCTATCTCATCGGTTCGACGTCGCTTGCGGTGATCGACGCGGGTCCCGATAGCGATGAGCATCGCGCGGCCATTCTGAAAGCCGCGGCCGGGCGACCGATCACGCATATCCTGTCGACGCACGCACATCGCGATCACGTCGACGGCGTTGCGAAGCTCAAGGCCGAGACTGGCGCGCTGGTCGCTGCCTATGCGCGCGATCCGGAAGCCGGACGCGTTGCGCTCGAAAATTCACCCTCGGGGCGCTACTTCGTCGATTACGATTTCGAACCTGACATTCCGCTCACGGGCGGTGACAGGATCGAAGGCGCCGACTGGGGTCTAACGGCGATCCATACGCCGGGACATGCGCCGGATCATCTCTGCTTTGCCGTCGATGGCCGCCGGGTCGTCTTTTCGGGCGATCACGTGATGGCGTGGAACACGACCGTCATCGCACCGCCCGAGGGGCGCATGGCCGACTACGAAGCGTCGCTCGAAATTCTGCTCGATCGCAACGACGACGTTTTCCTGCCGGGTCATGGCGATCGCCTGAGCGAACCGCAGCGAACCGTCAGAGCGTATCTGCTGCACCGGAACTGGCGCGAGAAATCGGTGCTCGATGCGCTGACCGGGGGCGCTACGACTATTCGTCGAATTGTGCCCCAGGTCTATCGCGACCTCGCGCCCCAGCTGATCCCTGCCGCGACGCTTTCCGTTCAGGCGCACGTCGAATATTTGATCGAGAAAGGTTTGGTCGCTTCCGATCTGCCTTTGACGCCCGACCGCGACCTTTCTCGGCTTTAAGCTTGGCCTTTCGCGCCGCCATCGCTTCCTTGTCGGGGTCGGGGACGGAGGCTTCGAAGCGCGCCGCGACTTCCTTCAAAATCGTGCGGACGTGGTCGGCGTTGCGGCCGAAGTCGGTCGGGCCGTAGCGCGACGCGGACCTGACGTCGACACGCGCGCTTCTGTCGTCGTCGCTGCCGAGCACGCGAATGACGATATCATCGATCAGGCCCAGAACTTGCGTGTGCTCGGACAGCTCGATGAAGCCGGGAGAATCGTCCTCATCGTCGGGCGGGACTTCAAGCGCCGGCTTAAATTTCAATTTATGAAGCGCCTGCAGAACCAGTTCGTAGGTCTCATCCGTGGCGCGCGGAATGGTCAGGCTTTTGAGATCGGGGTAGTCCTGACGCTGGAGCGCGGCGAACCGCTCGCCGTCATAGCTGATCGGATTGGTCTCGGGTCCCCGTTCCTCTTTCGCCATCGTGAACTCGGGCGGCTCGGCGAGATCGGTCGTCACGTCGTAGAGTGCGGGATAATGCAGGCTCATGGCCCAGACCGCGACCGGCACTGCGAGAATGCCGAGGCCCACGATGGCGCCGACGAAAACACGCGCGGACCCAGGCCGGCCCGTCACCCAGATATCGAGCCCGGCGACGAGGGCCATCAGCAGCGCCAGCGCCGCGCCCGCGACCAGCAGATATGCGATCGTCAGCGCGACAGGCGTCTGCAACAGCGACACCCGATGCAGCGCCGCCGTCACGACCGCTGCCGCAGCGCAAAAAATCGCGATGCGGCTCGTCCACATCGCCAGGAACGAGGGAGGCTCGCCGACAGCATAATAAATGCGCGACGAACGATAACGATCGCGCGGCCGCCTTTGCGTGCGGCGTTCGTCGATACGATCCGTCACCATTCGCGACCCAAACGCTCCCGTCCCCGAACTCTGATACGTCCCGCCTTCTCTACCCTAACTCGTTCGTTTTTGTGATTCGTTAAGGATAGAGGCGGGTTTTGTGCCAGGAGTCGCGCGGCGCGTCGCGGCGGAAAACGATGCGGTCGTGCAGGCGATATGGGCGGCTCATCCAGAATTCGATTTCGACGGGCAGGACGCGGAAGCCCGACCAATACGCCGGGCGCGGGATGTCCTCTTCGGGAAACTTCGCCTCGAAATGCTGGACCTTGGCTTCGAGCACGTCACGCGTGGAAAGCGGCCGCGACTGATGCGAGGCCCAGGCGCCGATGCGGCTGAGCCGCGGACGCGAAGCGAAATAGGCATCCGCCTCGCCGTGCGAGGCCAGCGAGACGGGGCCGCGAATGCGCACCTGCCGTTCCAGCGTTTTCCAGTGAAAGAGCAATGCCGCCTTGGGGTTGGCGAGCAGCTCGCGACCCTTCGCACTTTCGAAGTTTGTATAAAAAACGAAACCGCGGTCGGCATTGCCCGGCGCATCGACGCCCTTCAGCAGCACGATGCGCACGTTCGGCATGCCGCCGGCATCGACGGTCGCGAGCGACATGGCGTTGGGATCGTTCGGCTCGGTGCGGCCGGCTTCCGCCATCCACGCGTCGAAGAGCTGAAACGGATCGGTTGCGCCTGAGAAGTCCAGCGCCGTTTCCGGCGTCGCGGCCGGGGTATCGTCAGTGTTGCTCATGTTGCGTGCTCAACGCTCGATTTCACTTATCTGCCCTGCGCCGTTTGAGGACGTTCAAGGCTGGTTCTTTAGTCCGTATTAACCATACCGGCGCAGACTGTATCCCAGTAGCCGCCTTGTTGGGCGGAGTTCGAGTTTTTCAGTCGCGTTAGGGTCAGTCGCGTTATGTCGTCAAATCCGTGTTTTTTTCCCTTAGCCGCGGCCGGCGCAACAGCATTCGCGCTGGTTGCGGCCATTTTCGTACCCTACAACTACACGCTCGCCGCCGATCAGAGCTTCGGCGAGCCGACGCAGGCGCACCCTAACGCCGTCGATATCAAACCGAAATTGCCCGATATCAAGAGCGCGAAAGCCGTTCTCGATCAGAGCGACGAATATGCGGCGCTCGAAAGCGTGCAATTCGCGCTGACCGAAGTCGCCGACGGCGCCAACTATGTCTGGCATCGCGGCCACGGTCAGCTCTCCGGGCTCGTGGCGCCCCTCGCCTCATTCAAGGACACGCACGGCAGCGTCTGCCGGTATGCCGTTGTCATGCTGACCGCCGTGCATGCCACGAAGCGCACCGAAATCGTCGCCTGCCGTTTGCCGACCGGCATCTGGCAGATCGAGTCATAAGTTTCCCCAAACCTCTCCCCCAGACCAATGAAAAAGGCGGCCCTTGGGTCGCCTTTTTTATTTGCGCGTGCGACTGCGCTGCCGGTTGCGCTTCTCTCACGGGACGAGCGACGTCCGGCCGACGAAGCATCAGAAAATGACGAGGTTCGCAGCAAAGGCCACGGCTGCTGCGAGCGATAGGCCCAGCGCCAATCCCGGTTTCGTGTCGCGAACGACGAGCACGATCGCGGGCAGCACGAACACAACCCAAATCGCGACGACGATCGCCGTCACGCTATCGACAGCGATGTTGGCGATGGCATTGCTCCGCCCCGCCTGATGAAAGACCGCGATGTAGAAGATCGCGACCAGCGTCTCGATTGCGACGAGGATGATGGTGGGGAGACGGAGGGGTGAAGGTGCTCCGCCTGATGACAACTGGTTAATGGTCAGTTAATCTCTCCCAATTCGTGTGTGGGGGTTGCGTTATGATTTCTTATTTTACTGATGATTTTCTTCATAAATTTGCTGGCGACGCTATTCTTTGGATTCTTCCCGTCGTTGGTGCCATTGCCTGGGCAGCAATCCAACTACTCTGGGCCAAATTCCGACAGTTGAGAGATTTCTGGAACAGTCGCCAGCGGGCACTCACTGCAGTTGCTCGTCGAAAAACTCCCGGAGGTCTTCAGGAAGGCCCAGGCGTCTGGACGCTTAAGCCGATCGTTCAGCCCGATAATTACAAAGGAAACGTCAAAAGCGCCCGCATAGTTTCAATCGTCAATTTGAAAGGCGGCGTTGGCAAAACGACGATTGCGGCCAACGTGGCGGCGCATCTCGCCCATCACCGTAATTGGAAGAAGCGCGTTCTGCTAATCGACCTCGACTACCAAGGTTCTCTGTCGTCGATGGCGTTTCCGGACGACGTCAGTTGGATTCCCTCCCCCGGGATGGACTCCGTTGCCACTCGGGCATTAGGAGGACAGCTTGAACCGAACTTGTTCTTGCAGACTTGCAAAGAGGTAAGACAAGAGCCTCGTTTGAAGGTCGCAACGGCTTATTACGATCTCGCTCAAGCCGAAAATCGGCTCCTGATCGAATGGCTATTGAACGTGCGCGAACCGGATCGTCGCGCATGGCGGCATTGGATTTCCGATTTGCTCATCGGAAACATCTATCGCCCGGCGGAGATGCGGTACAATTTAGCGAAGCTTCTGCACTCTCAGACTGTCCAAGACGCCTTCGATCTTATCATTATCGATTGCCCGCCAAGGCTGACTGCCGGAACGATCCAAGCTCTTTGCGCAAGTTCGCATGTCCTGATTCCCACCATCCTCGATAAGCCGTCTGGTGAATCTGTTGTTTCGTTCTGCGAGCAGCTGAAATTCATGCGCGACGCTAATTTGTGTCCGCACCTCAAACACGTCGGCGTCGTCGCGACGCGGTACAGTCCAAATCTCAATATCACACGCGAAGTCATGAGTTGGTTACAGGATTTAATGAACACAAAGCGTTTCGGATGCGGCTTCCTTCCGACAACAACCTTTATCCCCAACACCGTGAGATTGGTTCGAAACGCAGATGATGGCATCGCGTATTTCAATCTTCCTCGCGACAATTCTTCTCCGAATGTCCGCGCCGCTATTCTCTCGCTGGCGAGAACGATCGCGAACCAAGTCGGCGTCCCCCCTGCTCAATCATTTGAAGGTGTGGACGATCCTGATGACTTTGACCCAGATGGCAATGACGCGATCCAACTTATGCTACCGGTGGCCGCTGAATGAAGTGCTCTGAATTAAAATCGCTCCTTAAGCGCGGGATCGATTTCAGATCGCGTACACCGCTTTCGGTCGATGATGCGTGGGCTCACGACTTCTTTCCTCTTCTCGAATCTTTTCCAAACCACACTGTCAAAATTCTTGCGAAAACGATTGGCGTTGCTTCCCCGAAAATCAGTTCGGAGCCTTCGCCCATCGCCGATCTATGTGCTTTTTTGAATGCGCTCGCATCGCTTTTGGACGAGCACGCGAAAGCCTCAACAATCGAAGAAATACGGCAACTGGAGTGCTCGTTGCGGCGGCATACGCAATCGAGCCTGGCGGATTTGTCTGCCGAATTGTCCAAACCGAAAATAGCTAAGCCATCTAAGCCAAAGCAGTCTGCCGTCATTCGAGATGAAATCGTGCTAAAATATTCGCGGCGCCTTGAGGAGGCTCTGGGAGATGAAGAAGGCTTCAATGCGATTTACGCTGCCATAGAGTCCGACAAGGAACTCAATGCCGCTGAAATTTCCGCAATCGCAAAGAAGTTTACGAGCGCATCTCCGAAGAGCCGACCTGCGGCACTCAAAAAGATTTTGGCCCGCCATCAGGCCATCATGACGAGCCGCGCGAAATCCGCAGCGACCGCAGGTCGAATAGCGGGCTGACCGTCACACACAAAAAACTTATCCCCGCCTTCCGAACCGCCCGCATAATCCCCTCGCCCGTCCGGTGAAGGGCTCGCGCGCAAGGCGTTGCGTCGGGCTCGGACGGGGCAGCCTGACCCGGCGCGTCACGCGCGCTTCCGGACAAGGCGAACGGCCGGTCCGCACGGGGTGAGAAACCCGTGTGCGGAGCATCCCGCTTCATTAAGTGACCGTGCTCGCGACCCTGTTCTCAGGCTGTCACGGAGCGGATCGGTTCCGAGACTTCAAATGCCACGACCCAGCCGCGGAACCCGTCCGCTTCGTGCTTTATATTTGGTGCAACCGACTCTGCTCCGCAGAGCCGGCCGGTTGCACACGCCCGGAGCTTCTTCCTTCGCGACGCGCCGGGCGGCCGGCGCGCCGTAGGCGTGTCGTCCGGCGCAATCAAAAAGCGGAGCCGGCCGTTGGCGCATGCCCGGATCTTTGTTCATCGCGACGCGCCGGGCGGCCGGCGCGCCGAAAAAATCCGCGCATGGCGGCCGGCTACCCGCAGGGGAGTCGCCATGCGCAAATCAAAAGCTGTCGTTCCGGCGCAATCAAAAAGGAGAGCCAGCCACGATGCGCACATCGGGAGCGTCGTGCATTAAAGCGTCAGAGGAGTTGCGCAAATCTGGACATCAATGCCCGCGCCAGGAGCCGTGCACGCCCGGAACGAAATGACGGCTCATGTTGCCGCCGGTGATGGCGTCGGTCACAAGCGTCCCGATGACGGTGACGATGACCCCAATGATGATTTGAGAAAACAAACCTCGCATTGTTCGCACGATGCTCCACCTCAACGGCAAAAGTATGAAACGCCCGGGTCGATAAACAGACATGCGAGGTCTTTCCGTCGGCTCTTTGTTTGCTGGCGACTCCCCTGCGGGGGAGCATGCCGGAGCATTGTGGGTGCCGGCGACTCTGCTTCGCAGAGCCCGCCGCCAGCACATGCTTGGCTCTTCGTTCTGAAGTCGAGCGAAGGAAGATGCACCACGTATGCGCATCCGGCCGGCTCGCCGCGGGCGAGTCGGATGCGCCAACGAAACTGTGCTTTCAGAGCCGCATGCGCTGGTTCGTGTTGATTATTGACTTGCATGGGTTGCAGAACGAGACGAGAACGGTTAGGGTACATACACGATTTGTACTGTAAATGAGCGGGCGGTCTTTCGGTGGTCAGCGTCTCAGCCCGCCGCGCTTGCCAGCCAGGAAAGGCTTGAGACGAACCGCTATGCTCACCGAAAAGCAGAAAGACCTCCTCCTCTTCATCCATGCGCGCATGCAGGAGCGCGGCGTGCCGCCATCTTTCGACGAGATGAAGGATGCGCTGGATCTCAGGTCGAAGTCCGGCATTCATCGGCTGATCACCGCTCTGGTGGAACGCGGGTTCATCCGCCGCCTGCCGCACCGGGCGCGGGCTATCGAGGTCATCAAGCTGCCGGACAACCAGGTTGGCTTGCCGTCCGCGGCACCGGGTGCCAACGCGGCCGCGGCACCGCAGCGGGGCTTCCAGCCAAGCGTGATCGAAGGCTCCGGGCCGCCGAAGACGAATGTGGCCACGCCGCCGCCGCCGTCGCACGTCATCGACGCGCGGACGGTGTCGATCCCGGTCATGGGCCGCATCGCCGCCGGTACGCCGATCAGCGCCATTCAGAACCACACGCACGACATTGCGGTGCCACCCGACATCCTGACCAACGGCGAACACTTTGCGCTGGAGGTCAAAGGCGATTCGATGATCGAGGCGGGCATCCATGACGGCGATACCGTCATCATCCGCCGCTGCAATACGGCGGAGAACGGCGATATCATCGTGGCGCTGGTCGAGGGCGAGGAAGCGACGCTGAAACGGCTGCGCAAGAAGGGCTCGACGATTGCGCTCGAAGCCGCGAACCCCGAATTCAAAACGCGGATCTTTGGGCCGGATCAGATCGACATTCAGGGGCGCCTCGTCGGCTTGATGCGGCGGTATTGAGGGGCAGTTCGCCGCCATGCGTCGACGGAGCTAGAGCGACGCGGGGCAGCGTCGATGGCTAACGCCCGCTCTCGGCGTCCGGCTCAGTGATATCTTCCGTTTCGAGTTCCGCCCCCTCCCCCGGATCGACGTCGGCTGAGGTGCGTGTTTGGGGTTCTGCTTCGGCGGTCCGGGCAGGTTCGGCAGCCGGGGCACCCGCCGGGGACGGGGTCTGCAGAATACGGGGTTTCGGCAGCGCTGCCTGCTTTCGCTCCGGCATCTCGCTCCAAGGTCGTTCGCCGCGATGAGCCGCGACCGTTTCGAGACGGATTTTGGGTTCCGGACTGTCGTCGCTGCGGTCGACATAAAGGGCGTAAGCGCCATTGCGCCAGCGATCGAAAACATCGACGACCGTTCGCGGCACGGCGCAATTGCCGGGCTTGGGCGTATCGAGCACAAGCACGTCGGCGTTGAGGCAATCGTCGGTCACGGCGGCGGGATGGCGCGCGACCGCGACGGTCGCGCCTTTGACATGCGCGATGCAGCCGATCGCATCGCAAGTAAAGCCTTTGCCGATCTTGGCATCGCGCGCCGTTCGGGAATCGCCGTCGTATTCGAGCCAGCGGTCGAGATCGTATTTCGTGCCCTTGCCCGGCATGGCGTCGAGCTTGCCCGAGTCATCGCGCACGGCGACAAGCAGACCTTTCTGTCCGATCAGAACGTCAGGGCGCGGCATCCAAGGCGAAACAAGCAGCCCGGCGCCGACAAGCGCAACGCCGAGAAGCCTGATCCGCGTCTGCCAAAGCAAAAACCAGACGCCGCCCGTAAGCATCAGCACGAAAGCCAGTTCGGGGATCGCTGGAATATGTCCGACTGCACCAGGCAACGCGCCGACTTCGTTCGCACACCACGTCATGCCTTCGATGCCCCAGCCCATCGGCTTCAGGCCGAGCCATTCGAGGCCGAACGGCATCAGCACCATCGCGACGAGCGCCGCCGGCATGACGATCAGGTTGCAGATCGGAATGGCGATCATGTTCGCGAGCACGGCATATTGCTGGCTCTGGTGAAAATTATAGGCGGCAAACGGCGCGACCGCGACGCTTGCGATCAGAGTCGAGGCGATGATCTCACCGAAGAAGACGATGACGCGCATGATGGGATGCGGCTTCTGCTCGCGATTGAACAGGCTGCTCAAAAATTCGTGCGAGGCGATCAGCGCCGTCACAGCGGCAAACGACATCTGAAAGCCTGCATCGAGCAGGCTTTCGGGATAGGCCAACAGAATTAGGAACGCCGCGAGCGCAACGTTGCGCAACGCAAGCGCAGGGCGATCAATCAGCATGGCGCCGAAGATGATGAAGATCATCAGCGCCGAGCGCACGGTTGCGAACTGGCCTCCCGAAATCGCGAGATAGGCGACCGCGCTGATGATGCCGAGCGCAGCGGCGATCTTTTTGATCGGCATCGTCAAGGCGATGCGCGGGATCGCAGCGAGGATCAGGCGGATCGAAAAGAAAACGGCACCTGCTGCAATCACCATGTGTAGGCCGGAGATCGAGAGAATGTGGAACAGGCCCGAATTCTTGAAGGCGTTGTTCGTCTCGGCACTGATGCCGCCGCGCTCGCCGGTGATAAGGGCAAGCGCGATCTCGCCGGTTTCGCCAGGAAGCGCCGCACGGATGCGCGCGGCAATCGCCTGACGGATATTTTCGATGGTGCGGCGATACCATTGGACGATGCTATTGGGGTCAACGTGGCCTTCGATCGTCGGTGCTGCGAATGCGTAACCGACGCCGCCGACAGATTCGAACCAAGCGGTGCGCGCGTAATCGAAGCCGCCTGGAAGCGCTGGCTTTGCCGGCGGTGAGAGATTGGCTTTGATGCGGATCTTGTCGCCCGGTGCGGCGCGCGTTTTGGACGACATCGTGCGGATGCGCACGACGGCAGGCGTATCGGCTGCAGCGAGATTTGCGATTTTGGGGTTGGCGATCGTCAGCCGCTGGCCACGCGGCAGCTTGGCCTCGACCATCGTGACGGTGCCTGAGGCTTCGACGCTGTGCAGCGCCTTGGTCAGAACGGGCGCGCGGACAGCTTCGACGCGCAGCTTGGCGATGCCAAAGCCCGCGCCGATCAGAACCAGCGCCATCATCAGTGTCGCGACGAGCGTGCCGGAACGTACTGTCAGGCGCAAAATCAGGGCGAGCGCCAGCGGCGCGAACGCTACGATCAGCGCCGGCTCCATGGGCAGCGCAAAATAGGCGGCAATTCCGGCACCAAGGCAAACGGGCGCCCAAAGGAAAAAGCTCTGCCGTTCAGCTTCAAACAACAGGACAGCGCGGCTCATGCCGTGGTCGGCATAGCCTGGAAATGCGACGTCCGGTCCCCGCGCTTCGACCGACATGCCCTGCCCATGACGCATCGGGAACGGGAATTTTCCGCCCCCTTAACTTGTCCCATCTCACATGCTACGAGCGGAGCCTCAATCCCTCAATGGCAGACAGAACAAAAGGTCCAAAGGCCGAGACCATGACACCCAGCGCGCCCATCGTTCGATTTGCACCCTCGCCCACCGGATTTCTCCATATCGGCGGCGCACGGACGGCGCTATTCAACTGGCTTTACGCACGTGGGCGTGGCGGCCGCTTTTTGCTGCGCATCGAAGATACCGACCGGGAACGCAACAACGAGGCGGCGGTCGCTGCGATCCTCGATGGCGTCAAGTGGCTTGGCCTTGACTGGGACGGCGACGTCATTTCGCAGTTCTCGCGCGCCGACCGGCATCGCGAGGTGGCGAACGAACTACTGGCGCGCGGCGCCGCCTATTACTGCTATTCGTCGCCCGCCGAGATCGAAGCGGCACGTGAGAAAGCCAAAGCCGAGGGGCGACCGCAGATTTTCCTATCGCCCTGGCGTGACCGCGATCCGAGTGACGCACCGAAGGACGTGAAGCCCGCTGTCCGCCTCAAGGCACCGCGCGACGGCGAGACGATCGTCAACGATCACGTGCAGGGACGCGTTGCCTTCCCGAATAAGGATCTCGATGATCTGATCATCCTCAGATCGGATGGCAACCCGACGTACAATCTCGCGGTCGTGGTCGACGATCACGACATGGAAATTACGCACGTCATTCGCGGCGCAGATCATCTGACCAACTCGGCGCGGCAGACGCAAATCTACAATGGCATGGGCTGGACGGTGCCCGATTTTGCCCACGTGCCGCTAATTCACGGCGCGGACGGCGCGAAGCTTTCGAAGCGTCATGGCGCGCAGGGCGTCGAAGAATATCGCGACATGGGCTATCTGCCGGTGGCATTGCGCAATTATCTCGTCCGCCTCGGCTGGAGCCACGGCGACGACGAGATTATTTCGACGGAGGACCTGATCCGCTGGTTCGACATCGATAACATCAACAAGAGTGCGGCACGGCTCGACTTTAAGAAGCTCGACGATCTCAATGGCCATTACATTCGCGCGGCCTCCGACGATGAGTTGGCTGCGCACGTGCGCGGAATGCTGCCACATCTGAATTTTTCAGCACTAGCCGAGATCGCGCCCGATCCAAAGGCGCCGCCGCGCTCCGATATTGTACTTGCGCGCGAAGTTCTGCGCCAGCTTCCGGCCGTGCAGTCGGGAAAAGATCTGGCCGATCTCTTCGCGGCGAAAGGCTGGGAGACGTTCACGCGCGCGATCCCATCGCTGAAAGAACGCTCGAGGACGCTCGCCGAGTTGGTCGGCGGCGCATTGTTCATTGTCGCCCAGCGTCCGCTAAATCTCGAAGACAAGGCGGCGAAGCTTTTAAGTGCAGAGGGCCGCGCTTCAAACGCCGAAGTGCTCAAGCTGCTGTCGGAGGTTTCCACAGAGGAATGGTCCTCGGCGTTGCTCGAAGCCAAGGTAAAGTCCTACGTCGAAGAGAAAGCTTTAAAGCTCGGCAACGTCGCGCAACCGCTGCGCGCGGCGCTGACAGGGCGCGCAGTCTCTCCGCCGGTCTTCGACGTCCTCGAGGTGCTGGGACGCGACGAAAGTCTAGGCCGGATTGCCGATACCGCGGCGTAAACGCTAATTCCCGACTTCGAATGCCGTTGGTGGGCTTATTCCGAAGATCGACGGGAAACTAGCGAGCGGCGCACTGTATCGTCGGCTTTGCCTTTCAGGATGACCGTGTCAGACGGCCCGTATCCCGGCCGTTTTCGGTATTCATATCCCACTTAACGATCTCTTGCCGCACCGCAAAAAATCCGGTAAATCCTGGTTTGCCGATTGCTTCTGTGAAGGCCGCCGAACGTTCTCCAGGGTCCTTAAGCATACGGGCCACCCGTCGGGGAATGCGATAGTTACTTCAGGCGTCGGTAGTGTCTTCCCCGGGGCGAGGTGGCGATCATGAACATCCACGACAAGGCGGCGAAGGGCACAGCGAAGCCCAGCGCAACATTGACGGTCGAGAACAAGCAGGTCGAGCTTTCGGTTCGCTCCGGCACCATCGGCCCGGACGTCATCGACGTCGGCAATCTCTACAAAGAGACGGGCTGCTTCACGTACGACCCCGGCTTCACGTCGACGGCGAACTGCAAAAGCTCGATCACGTATATCGACGGTGACAAGGGCGAATTGCTCTATCGCGGCTATCCGATCGATCAGCTCGCAGAGAACACCAACTTCCTTGCGGTCTGCTACCTGCTGCTTTACGGGGAGCTGCCGACGAACGCTGAGTTCATCAACTTCCGCAAGACGATCACGAACCACACGATGGTTCACGAGCAGATGACGCGGTTCTTCACCGGCTATCGTCGTGACGCGCATCCGATGGCGGTGATGGTCGGCACGGTCGGCGCGCTGTCGTCATTCTATCACGACTCGACCGACATCAACGATCCGGCGCAGCGCGAGGTCGCGAGCCAGCGCATGATCGCCAAGATGCCGACGATCGCGGCAATGGCCTACAAATATTCGATGGGCCAGCCCTTCATCTATCCGCGCAACGATCTCGATTACACGTCGAACTTCCTGCAGATGTGCTTCGCCGTTCCGTGCGAGCCCTACATCGTCAATCCGATCATCTCGCGCGCGCTCGATCGCATCTTCATCCTGCACGCCGACCATGAGCAGAATGCTTCGACCTCGACAGTTCGCCTTGCGGGCTCGTCAGGCGCCAATCCATTTGCCTGCATCTCGGCGGGCATCGCCTGTCTTTGGGGTCCAGCACATGGCGGCGCCAACGAGGCCGCGCTCAACATGCTGAAAGAGATCGGCACGGTTGATCGCGTTCCCGAGTACGTGAAGAAGGCGAAGGATAAGACATCGGGCTTCCGCCTCATGGGCTTCGGCCATCGCGTCTACAAGAATTACGATCCGCGCGCCAAGGTGATGCAGAAGACCTGCCACGAGGTGCTCGACGCACTCGGCCACAAGGATGATCCGCTCTTGAAGGTCGCAATCGAGCTTGAGCGCATCGCGCTGCAGGATGAGTACTTCATTGAGAAGAAGCTCTATCCGAACATCGACTTCTATTCGGGCATCACTCTGCGCGCGATGGGCTTCCCGGTCGACATGTTCACGGTGCTGTTCGCCGTGGCTCGCACCGTGGGCTGGATCGCGCAGTGGAAAGAAATGATCGAAGATCCGGAGCAGCGCATCGGCCGTCCGCGCCAGCTCTACATCGGTCCGGCACGCCGCGATTTCCCGGCAGCCTAAGCCTTCACGACAGACAGAACGACATCGGCCGCCGCCTCGCTTGGACTTGAGGCGGCGAGCTGCATTTTGGCGGGCGCCAGCGAGAGGCCTTCGAGCTGGGCTGCGCGTTCAGGTGTTTCGCCGAACAACGGTTTCAGCGCGGCTTCGAGATTTTCCGCCGTGCAGGCTTCCTGCAGAAATTCCGGATAGACGTTCTTACCGATGACGAGGTTTGCGAGCACGACGCTCGGCACCTTCAGCAGGAAGCGCAGGTTCGCGATCACTTTATCGACTTTGTAGGCGACGACCGCGGGCGTCTGCGCGAGCGCCAGTTCGAGCGTCACCGTACCGGAAGCGGCGAGCGCGGCGCGGGCCAATCGCATCGCGGCGTATTTGTCGTCGCTCTCAACGACGTGCGGACGCGGCGTCCAGTTTGCGGTTTTTTCAACGATGCGGTCGCGGACGTGGCGCACCGCTGGAATGATGACTTCGATCGGTCCGATAGAACCGGCTAGCTGCGCGACCGCTTCTCCGAAGACGTCGATCAGGCGCTCGACCTCGGATGTTCGGCTGCCGGGAAGCACGAGAAGTACCGGGCGCATCGGATCGAGATGCAAGCGCGCGGCAAGAGCCGCGGCGTCGGCGTTCTGGATTTCGGCAAGCTTTTCGATCAGCGGATGGCCGACATAGGTGCATGCAGGTCCGCCGAGACGCGCGTGCGCTTCCGGCTCGAACGGCAGCAGCGCCAAGATGTGATCGACGTACGGGCGCATCTTCTTTGCGCGGCCGGGACGCCAAGCCCAAACGCTCGGGCTGACGTAATCGACGATCGGGATCTGCGGTGCGCGCTTGCGAATACGTTTCGCTATCGGGTGCGTGAATTCCGGGCTGTCGATGATGACGACGAGATCGGGCGCGAAGGCGATGGCAGCATCGACCGTCTGATAGACGCGGCGTACGATGCGCGGCAGCTTCGGCAGGATCGACAGCGGCCCCATGACGGCAACGTCTTCGATCGGGAAGAGCGACGAGAAACCTTCACGCGCCATATCTTCCCCGCCGACACCGGCAAAGGTGATGTCGCCAGCATATCGCTTCTTCAGCGCATGGACCAGTTTTCCGCCAAGTGCGTCGCCCGAGTGCTCGCCCGCGACGACAAAAATCTTCAACGGTCGCGATGTGGATTGCGATGTCATCGTTCGAGCCGTGCCTCGTGCGGTTGCCGGTGCTGCAGTCGTTGCGACGAACATCCCTAATTCGTTTGCCGCCGCGATGACAGGCGGAGAGATTACTGCTTCGGTTGCGACGACCCCGAGAAGATGCGCGGCGTTGGCGACCTTTATGAGACCTTGGGTGAGAGCTTGCCTTGCGCCAACCGCAGCCAAGCCGCGCCTCTTGGCGTTGTTGCCGCGAAGATCGCGGACACGGGCGATGACGTCGGATGGGCCTTCAGTCGTGCCGACAGCGAGCACACGGCCGCGGTCGATGATGATGGCTGAACCGCCACCAAAATGTTGGAGCACCGACAAAATGCCCGCAGCGCGAGCCACGTCCTTATCGGCTGCTTCGTAGGCGGCCACACGACTGAGCGTGGTCATGCGCGATGACGGCGGATTCGCAGCAAGCGGGGGGCGCTCGCCATCCTTTACGCCGGTCACGAAAAGGCCTTGCGCATCCGCGCCCGCGATCATGTCGTTGCGGTTCACGGCGATGACGTGGTCGGCCATCACGGCGATGCCCGCCAGTCCGGCCGCGGCAGCATTCGCGACGGTATCGGGTCCGATGGTCGGAAGATCGACGCGCATGTCCTGTCCGGGCTTCGGGCGCTTGACGAGTACGCCCGCGCGTTCGCGCATTCCGTGCGCCGCCCGGCGTTCGGCGACGCGCTTCAGCATGCGATCTGTGCCTTCCGCGCCTTCGATGGCTTCGATCTCGCCACGCGTGACGACGACAGCCTGGCCGATATCGTAGCGGCCGAGCGCGGCAACGAGATCGAACCCGCGGGCGATGTCGGCAGTGTCACCATCGGACGGACGCGCTTTCGTCAGGCCGCCTTCGGCAACGATCAATTCCGGCGCGACGTCCGCAACGCTCAAGATGTGGAGACCGAGCGCTTCGAATTGCGCGAGCACGCCACGCAGCACGGCATCGTCGCCGCCCGCTTTCAGGAGCTTCACGACGGCCGGGACGAGACGCATAAAGGTGAGATCGGGACGCGCGGTAGCAAACGATGGGCGACCGTAGCCGCCGATGAGCACGGCGTCGGTGATGCTGGCATTGCGGAACGCGGCCATCGCGCGGCCGGGCTGTGCCCAATTGACGGTCGTATGTGGAAAGGCCGCTAAGGCCGGATCGGCGGCGCCTTCGACCATGACAACGTGAACGCTGCCGCCTTGACGCGCGATGCTTCGAGCGACCTCAAGCGGCAACGACCCTGAGCCAGCGATGATCCCGATGCGCTTCGTGGCCTCGCCCATCGCGCGTAAGCTCAGTCTTCAGCGCCGTTCTTCGGCGTGCACAGAGAACGTTTGCCGCCCTGGCGGATGAAGGCCAGGATTTCCTGCACGGAGGCGTGGCCCGCGAATTCCTCGGCGACGTCTTCCATGCGTTCGACAAGCGTGCCTTCGGCCGCGAACAGCAGGCGATAGGCGCGGCGAAGATCGTGGATGTCGTTGCGCGAGAAGCCGCGCCGCTGCAGACCGACGATATTGAGGCCCGACAGATAGGCGCGATTGCCGAGCGCCATGCCGTACGGAATGAGATCGTTCTCAAGGCCAGACATGCCGCCGACGAAGGCGTGATGCCCAACGCGAGCGAACTGGATCACGGCCGCGCCGCCGCCGATAATGGCGAAGTCGCCGACGTTACAATGGCCCGCCAGCATGACGTTGTTCGAAAAGATGACGCCATTGCCGACGCGGCAATCGTGGCCGACGTGGCTGTTTGCAAGAAACGCGCAGCCGTTGCCGACCGTCGTCACCGAACCGCCGCCAGCCGTTCCGGGGTTCATCGTCACGCCTTCGCGGATGATGCAATCGGAACCGATGGACAGCGAGCACGGCTCGCCCTTGTACTTCAAATCCTGCGGCTGATGGCCGATCGAGGCGAACGGAAAAACGCGCGTGCCGGCCCCGATGTCCGTCGTGCCGGCCACAACGACGTGGCTCACGAGTTCGACGCGCTCGCCGAGCTTGACCTCGCGCCCGACGACGCAGAACGGCCCGATCTTCACGCCGGGCGCAAGCGAGGCGCCGTCTTCGACGATGGCCGTCGGATGGACTTCGACCTCAGCCATTCTGGCTCGCAAAGGCGCGGGCGTCGGCCGTGTCGGCGAGCATGGCGCTGATCTCGGCCTCGGCGACGACCTTGCCGTTCACCTTGGCTTCGCCCTTGAAGCGCCAGACGCGGCCGCGATTGCGAACCTTCTTCACGTGAAAGTGGAGCTGATCGCCCGGTAGAACCGGCTTGCGGAATTTGGCGTTGTCGATGCCCATGAAGTAGACGAGCTCGGCTTTGTAATCCTGACCGACGTTCGAGACGCAAAGAGCGCCCGCCGTCTGCGCAAGGCCTTCGATGATCAGCACGCCCGGCATGACCGGAAACTGCGGAAAGTGCCCCTGGAAAAACGGCTCGTTGATCGTCACGTTCTTGACGCCGACGCAGCTTTCATCGCCGTCCATATCGTAGATGCGATCGACGAGCAGGAACGGGTAGCGATGGGGCAATAGCTGCATCACGCGATTGATATCCGCGGTCCCGAGAACCTTGCCCGCTGGTGCCTTGCCTTCCATCGTCGTCTGCTCCAAAAAATTGTGACTGCACGGGCGCACCCGCCGACTTCGAATTGTCAGCTTGCGTCCGAGCCTGACGATCCGTCGTCATGACTTCCCTTGTCACGCGCGACAAGCCGTTTGATCATGGCCTGCTCACGCGCGGATTCGCGCAACGGCTTTGCCGGTGTGCCGAAGTATCGGCCGCCCGCCGCGAGATCGTGCGTGGGATGCGATGCCCCGCCGACCTGCGCGCCACTACCGATCTTGATGTGGCCGACAGTCCCGGATTGACCGCCCATGACGACAAAATCGCCGAGCTCGGTCGAGCCCGAGATGCCGCACATCGCAACGATGATGCAGTTGCGGCCGATCAGGACGTTGTGCCCGATCTGGCAGAGATTATCAATTTTCGTCCCCTCGCCGATCATCGTATCCTTAAGGGCGCCACGGTCTATGGTTGTATTTGCCCCTATCTCAACATCATCCTGGATGATGACGCGACCGATCTGCGGAACTTTCAGATGTCCGCTGCGGCCCATGGCGAAGCCGAAACCGTCCTGGCCGATCCGGACGCCGGAATGAATAATGACGCGATCGCCCACAAGTGCGTGAGTGACGGTCGCCAGCGGGCCGATAAAACAGTCCCGTCCGATCGTTACCCGTGCGCCGACGACCGCGCCTGCGGCGATGCGCGTGCCGCTGCCGATCTGCACGCCGGGCCCGATGATGACGCCCGGCTCGATGATGACACCGGCCTCGATCTTGGCGGTCGGGTCGATAGGCGGCGCACCTGCTACAGCCACCATGGGTTGCATAGCGCTTGGATAAAACAGCGCCAAAGCCAAAGCGAAGCCGTGATAGGGCTGCGGCGTGACTAGAGCCGTCGTTCCGGCCGGCACGCGATCGGCGAGTGCCGGACTAACCAGACAAGCGCCGGCGTTCGTCGTAGCCAGCTGCGGCAGATATTTCTTATTGTCGATAAACGACACATGCGTGGCCGCCGCTTCGACGAGCGGCCGTACGTCGTCGATCAGGGCATCGGGATTTGCCCCGTCAGCCAATTTTGCGCCTGCCGCCTTTGCGACTTCAGACAGCGTATATGGCCCGGTGCGTTCGAAAAAACCGGGATGCTCCATGGCGCCGCCTCCGGCACGTCGTTGTTTCAGATGATTGGTGTGGGGACGTTGAATGGACGACCTGAGAGATAATGGCAAGCCCCTGAGCGGAATTGCCCATAGCTGTATTGCCTGATCGACAAAAAGAGCGGCGCCTCTGTGGGCGCCGCTCTCGAATTTATCACAATTTCAAACCGTTCACGTGCGGATCTTAGAACCTGGACGAAGCACCGAAGCGGAAGAACTGCGTCTGGTCGTAGCTTTCCTTGGTGAGGACCTTGGCAAAGTCCATGCGAAGCGGGCCGACAGGCGAGTTCCACATGATACTGCCACCAACTGACGACCGGATGGCGCTGCTGTCCTGCAAGCAGGATTTCCCGGACGTCGTGGTGCAGTTAGCAAGTGCGGCATCAGCTCCGCCTGTAGCATCCCACAGAGAACCGGCGTCGGCGAAGACCGCACCGCTGAGGCCAATGTCCTCAGGAACGAACGGCAGCGGGAAGCGAATTTCTGCAGTTGCCGCCCAGTATTTTTGACCGCCGAGCGCGTCTTTGTTCGACGAATTGATGTCTCGCGGACCGAAGCCAGAGATATCGAAACCGCGAACCGTCTCACCGCCTTTGAAGAAGGAGTCGAGCAGGCGGACATCTTCGCCGCCCCAGCCCTGGATCACGCCGCCAACGGCGCGGCCAACGAAGGTGATCTTGTCCGTGATCGGGTAGTAGTAGCGACCTTCCGCATTGACACGCCAGTACTGTGCGTCACCGCCGAGACCCGCGAAGTCGTTTGCCAGTTCGATGTAGTAACCGTTGGTCGGGTTACGAGCATTGTTACGCCGATCGTAGCTGATGGTCGTGCCGATGAGCGACGTCCAGTAGCCCTTATCGGTACAACGGAACAGGCCGTTCTGGTCGGTGCCGCCGTTGAAGTTCGCACCGCAGGCTTCCTTAATGGCAGGCGATGCCCAAGACGTAACGTCGAAGATCTCATCGCGAGACAGAGCGTAGCTCGTCTGCATCCAGAGATGCTCAGCGAGCGGGAAGCCCAGACGAACGTCACCGCCGATTTTGCGCTGTTGGAAGCCTGACTGATCGGTGTAGTCGAGCTGTTTGAAGAACAGGTCGAAGCCCGCAGCCAAGTTACGATCAAGGAAGCGCGGTTCGGTGAACGAGAAGTCCACCTGCGCACGCTCAAACGAGCCTGCAAGTTTCAAGCGGACGTACTGTCCATTACCGAACAGGTTGCGCTCGGAGATCGAGACGTCGCCGATGACGCCTTCACTCGTCGAGTAGCCCGCACCGAACGAAAGCTCGCCGGTCGACTGTTCTTGCACCTCGACGTCGAGGATGACGCGGTCGGGTGCAGAGCCGGGACGACGCTTGATGTCGACGCTCTTGAAGAGGCCGAGCGCCTGCAAGCGCTTCTTGGCGCGGTCAACCATCAACGCGTTGAACGCGTCGCCTTCCGCGAGGCGGAATTCGCGACGGATCACGAAGTCTTTCGTGCGCGTATTGCCGATGACGTTGATGCGCTCGATGTAGATGCGCGGGCCTTCGTCAACGACGTAGGTAATCGCAATCGTGTGCGATGCTGCATCAGGGATCGGCCGCGGACGAACGCGTGCGAAGGCATAGCCTTGGTCGGCAATGTCGAGCGTCAGCTTTTCCGACGTCTTGTCGATTTGCGAGGCGTCGTAGACCTGCCCCGTCTGCGTCAGGAGATCGCCCGTCAGCGTGCTGGTATCGATGCCCGGAAGCGAGCTTTCGATGTTGATGGCACCGAACGTATAGGGCTGACCTTCCTCGATTGCGAAGGTGATGATGAAGCCCGTGCCGTCCGGATCGATTTCGGCGTTAGCAGCCGTAACGGACGCGTCGGGATAGCCGTTCTTGAGGTAATACTGACGGATGAGCTCGCGGTCGAGGTTCATGCGGTCAGGATCGTAGATCGACGTTCCCTTGAGGAAGTCGAACCAGCCGACCTGCGTCGTCGAGATGACGTCGCGCAACTGGCTGTCGGAGAACGCGTGGTTGCCGACGAAATTGATGCCTTTGACCTTCGTAGCCGTACCTTCGTTGATCTCGAAGACGAGGTTTACGCGATCTTGTTCAAGCTGAATGATCTTCGGTTCAACGGTCGCGGCGAAAAGGCCCTGACGGCGATAAACGTCGAGAATGCGCTGCACATCGGCCTGAGCCTTGGCGCGCGTGAAGACAGAGCGGGGTTTCAACTGAACTTCGCCGACAAGCGTGGCCGTATCGACCTCGCTGTTACCCTCAAAGGCGACCTGGTTGATGACCGGGTTTTCCTTCACGGTCACGACAATCGTCGCGCCCTTGTAGTCGATTGAAACGTCAGCGAAGAGGCCGGTTGCGAAGAGAGCCTTGATCGAGGCGTCGACCTTCGAGGCGTTGTAGGGATCGCCAGCGTTGAGCTGCAAGTAGGAGCGAACAGTCTCCGGCTCCACCCGCCGGTTACCGATAACTTCGATATTCTTGATCACGCTTTGAGCGAACGCAGCACCCGACGTCCAGGTTGCATCCACCATCGCGACCATCGGCGAGAGGACAAGAAGCGCCAGTAAGAGGCGCAATCCCGCCAGGATGATCTTGAATTTCTGCATACGCGGAATTGCCCCCGTGTGCCGCCGACCCCCAAATTCACATGCGCGCTGTCGGCGGCAGCGTCACACTCATGCGTCTTCTTTTTCGTCGTCTTTTTGTCGTTCTTGTCGGCTCGTTTCTTATTGGTCTTGTTCGTGGTGACGTCCCAGCTCCGCGACAGCCTCTCCCGTCTGACTTCTCTTCGGCCCCCCGAGTCGAAATCATAACATGCTGCGCAGGATACCGCTTTTAACGATTCAGAAAGCCCTCGAAAAGTTGTAAGTTTACGTCACTCCCCAATGATTCTTCTCGGCATCAGCCCGCCCCCGTCAATCGACGCCAAACGTTCATAATGTCGTTGAAATTCACGAAAACCATCAACATCATGAGCAGCGCCAGCCCGACCTGGAAGCCCATCTGCTGAAGGCGCTCGCTGGCAGGCTTCCGGCGCACTGCCTCGAACGCGTAGAACATAAGGTGACCGCCGTCGAGAACGGGGATCGGCAGCAGGTTCAGGAAGCCGATATTGGCCGAGATGAAGGCGATCCACCGTAGCATCGGCTCGATTCCAAGCTCGGCGACTTTTGCGGTGACCTCGGCCATCATAATCGGGCCACCCATCTGCTCGGCCGACTGCCGGCGGGTTATGATATCTCTGAGCCCTGCCAGCGTCGCGGTAATGTTGCCGTAGGTTTCGCCAACGCCGAGCATTACGGCTTCCGGCAACCCGACGTGAACTGTCCGCACCTTGTCCGGCGCAATGGCGCGCTGGATGCCGATCAAGCCACGACGGAACGTCCGACCCATCGCATCGCGCTGCTCATCGACGTTCGGCGTCGCCTTGAGTTCGACGGTCTTACCGTCGCGATCGACCGTGAAGGCCAACTGCTCGCCGGCGCTTGAGCCGACAATTCGCTGCAGATCATCGAAACGATCAATCTTAGTGCCATTGATCGCGACAATCATGTCGCCCGGCTTGAAACCGCCGCGCTCGGCCGGTGAATTGGGCACGACCGCGTCGACCAACGGCGGCAGAATGTGCAGGCCAGCCGTGGCGTTAAGGCCGGAATAAAGAACGATGGCGAGGATAAAGTTGGCGATCGGACCAGCCGCGACGACCGCAGCGCGCGCACCTACCGACTTCGAATGGAATGCGCCCGCACGTTCGGAGGGCTTCAGCTGCTTTTCGCCGCCGAACGACGAAGGATTTTCGTCGTCGATGAATTTGACGTAGCCGCCAAGCGGGATCCAGGCGAAGCGCCAGCGAGTCCCATACTTATCATAAAAGCCATAGATTTCAGGGCCAAAGCCAATCGAAAAGGCCTTGACCGTCACGCCGCACCAGCGCGCAACCAGAAAATGCCCCAGCTCGTGGATGAAGACCACGAGGGTCAACACCAGCAGGAACATCACTCCGTATTGCCAGATCCAACCTGCGAGCGACGCCAAAAAATCCATAGGTCCGCGATCCCGATGCTGATTCGGATTACCGTTAGCCGCCGAGATTAGGCGCTAGGCGCCTCAATAGCCACTAAGTTTCTCGTTAGATAAGGCTCGGGCCATGTCATCGACCGCCAATATATCGTCGAGGCTTTGGGCCGGACAAATGGCCCCCTGACGCTCCGCCGCAGCAAGCGTTTCTTCGACGAGGGCCGCAATGTCGAACATTTTGATGCGGCGATCGAGAAATGCCTTTACGGCCACCTCGTTAGCGGCATTCAACACTGCCGGAGCCGTATCGCCGCGGCGCATCGCCGCCCGGGCGACGCGCAGAGCCGGAAACCGATCTTCGTCAGGGGCTTCGAACGTCAAGGTCGCGAGGCGGGCGAGATCGAGCTTTTCCGTCGGCGCCGCCATTCGGTCGGGCCAGGACAGAGCGACGGCGATCGGCGTGCGCATGTCGGGGGACGCCATCTGTGCGAGCACCGAGCCGTCGACGTAGCTGACGAGGCAATGGATGATTGATTGCGGGTGGACGATGCAATCGAGTTTATCCACACCCACAGGAAAGAGGTGGAAAGCTTCGATCAGTTCCAGGCCCTTGTTCATCAAGGTGGCGCTGTCGATGGTGATCTTGGCGCCCATCGACCAGTTCGGATGCTTGAGCGCCTGCTCCGGCGTAGCAGCAGCAATGGCGTCGCGGGTCCAGGACCGGAAGGGGCCGCCGGACGCCGTCAGCACGATCTTATCAATCGAGGCCGGATCTGCACCGGCCATGACCTGGAAGGCGGCGGAGTGCTCACTGTCGACCGGCAGGAGTTCGGCGCCAGCCCGAGAGATTGCCGACGTGAAGACGTGGCCGGCCGAGACCAGACATTCCTTGTTTGCGAGTGCCACGCGGGCGCCTTGCGAGGCTGCCGCAAACGTCGGCTTGAGCCCCGCGGCGCCGACGATGGCCGCCAATGTGCAATCAACGGGTTCAAGCGCGGCTTCGACAAGCGCCTCCGGCCCTGCGGCCGTGCGGATGCTCGTTCCAGCCAGCGCCTCACGAAGTTCGCCAAGACGCGTTTCATCGCCGATGACGGCAACCCGTGCATTGTGACGGCGCGCCAGGGCCGCGAGTTCCTTAGCGTTCGATTGCGCCGTCAGCGCAACGATTTCGAATTTTTCGGGTGTCCGCGAGACGAGATCAAGAGTGCTCGTCCCGATCGATCCCGTCGCTCCGAGCACGCTGAGCCGCATCGGCCGTGCTGCGTCGCCTGCGCGCGCTGCCGTGGCGCGATCGGGCAACCGGTTCGGAACGCTTGCGGTCAGTGCCATTATTATGATCCGTATAAAAGCGCTCGCGCCGGCGCGAACGCATCAATTGAAAAGCCGATGAGCGCGGCCGCAACGCTGGCTGTCACAAGCCCATCCATACGGTCCATGAAACCGCCATGGCCGGGAATCAAGCCACCAGAATCTTTCAGGCCGAAATGGCGCTTTAGTGCCGATTCAGCCAAATCGCCCCACTGCGACACCAAACCGACCGCCAGCCCGAGGCTTGCGAGCCAAATCGCGCCGCCCGTACCGGACACGACCGAGAACAGCGCGCCCACCGCAGCCGCAGCCGCGATGCCACCGATCAAACCGGACCAGGTCTTGTTCGGTGAGACCTGGGGCCAGAGTTTCGGCCCTCCGATGGTGCGTCCGGCGGCAAATGCTGCGACGTCGGTTACGGCCACAGCGAGAACAACGAACAACGTGGCGAGAAAGCCCAGAGGCTCATCGCTTCGCAGCCATCCGAGCGCGACGACCGGCAGCGCGGTGTAAAGCACGCCCGCTCCTGACAGCCGCGCCCGATCGGAACCGGCCGCCAATGCCGCAACGGCGACGGCGCCGACAACGGCTGAGACGATGGCCATTCCGGCCATGTCTCGGGCCGTCAGCATAGCGGCAGCCAATACCGCCAGCACATGGACGATCAACCCGCTATCCGGCATCGGCCCCCTGACAATCCGGCCCCACTCCCAGCTCATCGCCGCAGCGACCAGAAAGGTCAGCAGCGCGAAGGCGCCTGGGCTCCAATACAGCATGGTGAAGGCAATGGCGCCAATGGCGACACCAGAGACGATCCGCAGGCGCAATTCAGCGGGGATAAAGTCGAACAAGCCGCCAAGAAAACGCTGCTGGCCGTCCGGATTTTCTGATGGCATTGCCAATCCTCAGGCCATCGAGCGCTTGGTCAAGCCGCCGAAACGGCGCTCGCGGGAGCGAAATTCCGCAATGGCGTTTTCAAATGCCGTCTTGTCGAAATCCGGCCAGTAGCAGTCGAGAAAGACGAACTCTGAGTAGGCGGTCTGCCACAATAGAAAGTTCGAAAGACGCATTTCGCCGGACGTGCGGATCAGAAGATCGGGGTCCGGAATGCCAGAAGTATCGAGCGCATTCGCCATGCGTTCGACGGTGATGTCGGCCGGATCCAGCAGGCCCGCGGCGACCTGTTCGGCAAGCTTGCGCGCGGCGCCTGCAATCTCCGAGCGCGAGCCGTAGTTGAAAGCGATAACGAGCGTCAGCTTGTCGTTATTGCGGGTCAATTCGACGGCTTCGTCGATCAGGGTCATCAGTTCGCTGTCGACGTGCAAACGCTGACCGATGACCCGAATGCAAACGCCCGACTTATGCAGATCGGCAAGATCGCGCCGGATGAAGCGTTTCATCAGCCCCATCAGATCGTCGATTTCGTCGATCGGACGTTTCCAGTTCTCAGAGGAGAAGCTGAAGATCGTGAGATATGTGATTTGCAGCTCGATTGCGGCGCGCACGGCACGGCGGACGGCTTCGACGCCCTGACGATGACCGAGCGTTCTCGGCAATCCCCTCTCGCGCGCCCAGCGACCGTTGCCATCCATGATAATGGCAACGTGCTTCGGCGGCGTTACAGGGCCGGTCCGCTCGTCTGTCGGCTTCGCTGGTGGCGCCAATGTCAAACGGCCTCTGGGATTGAGATCTCACATATCTTCAGACAACTTCAAGCCAGCAAAACGACCGTGGCCATCAGACTTTTTGAATTTCGGCCTCTTTAGTAGCGAGCGTCGAGTCGACCTCCTTGATGAGGCGATCGGTGAGCTCTTGGACCTTATCCGAGTTTCCCCGTTGTTCGTCCTGGCTCATTTTGCCGTCCTTCTCAAGTTTCTTGAGAAGATCCATGGCTTCGCGCCGAACATTGCGAACCGAAACCTTCGTCTGCTCGGCATACTTGTGGGCGAGCTTGACGAGTTCCTGGCGGCGATCGGTTGTCAGCGCGGGAATCGGCAGACGGAGGATCTGGCCGTCGGTGATGGGATTGAGGCCGAGGTTAGCTTCACGGATTGCCTTATCGACGGCAATGACGTTGCTGCGATCCCAAACCTGAACCGTAATCATGCGAGGTTCGGGAACCGAAACGGTTGCAACCTGATTAAGCGGCATCCGCGAGCCATAAACCATCACCTGTACGGGATCGAGGAGATTGGCGTGCGCACGCCCCGTGCGAAGGCCAGTAAACTCGCGCTTCAGAGCGTCGATCGAAGCGCGCATGCGCTTTTCAATTTCTTTGATGTCGTGAACAGCCTGAGACATTTCCTATTCCTTCCCGGCGCGCAAAAACCGGACAGCAGCGCCCCGCTCGAAACGCGGCGCAGATCGGCATCGAGCGGCCTTCAGCCGGTTCCTTCAATGAGGGTCTGGCGAGCCTCGCCGCGCAGCGCCTTCAAGAGATTTCCCGGTTCTTCGATGGAAACCACAATTAGCGGAAGTCCGTTATCCCGGGCAAGGGCAATGGCCGCTCCGTCCATCACTTTGAGATCATTCGCTAAAACTTCGGAATAACTGAGCCGGTCATAACGTACTGCATCCTTGTGTTTTTTGGGATCGGCAGAGTAAACGCCGTCCACCTGGGTGGCCTTGATGACGGCGTCGCAATTCATCTCAATGCCCCGCAGAACGGCTGCCGTATCGGTAGTGAAGAACGGATTTCCGGTGCCTGCCGCGAAGACGACAACCTGTCGGCGAGCGAGATAAGCCAGCGCCTTGGGGCGCACGTAGCTTTCACAGACCGTCTGCATGGGGATCGCCGAGAGCACGCGGGCGGGGACGCCAAGACGATCAAGCGAATTTTGGAACGCCAAGGCGTTCATGACTGTCGCGAGCATGCCCATGTAGTCGGCGGTCGCGCGGTCCATGCCTTTCGCCGCGCCGGAAAGGCCGCGGAAAATATTGCCGCCGCCGATGACGACCGCAATTTCGGCCCCTGCCGCAACAGCATCCGCAATGTCTTTCGACAACCGCTCGGCAACGCTCATGTCGATGCCGTAGGGCTGCTTACCCATCAGAGCTTCGCCGGAAAGCTTCAGCAGCAGCCGCTTGTATTTAAGACCCTGCGCGTCCGCCATTCCGTTGTCTCCCGATCGGCACCAAAGCCACCATAATACGAAAAACCGGCCGATCACGGGGGATCGGCCGGTTGATACCTAACCTGCTCGGGCGATTCCGGCCAGCGGGCGTCCGTTGACCCTGAACTCGACCTTGCCGATCTCAGCGACCGCCGCTTGCCAGCTTGCGGACTTCCTCGCCGAAATCTTCTTCCTTCTTGTCGATACCTTCGCCGAGCGCGTAGCGGATGAAGCCTGCGACCTTGATCGGCGCACCGCAGGCCTTCTCGGCTTCTTTAACGGCCTGCGCGACCGTCGCCTTGCCGTCGCCAATCAGGAACGCCTGGTTCATGAGCACAACCGTACCGATGAATTCCTTGCGCAGCCGGCCCTCGCTGGCTTTGGCCAGAATGTCATCCGACTTACCGGCGTTGCGCGGCTCGGCCTTCGCCTGCTCGACGTAGACCGCCCTTTCGCGGTCGATCGCCTCTTTGGAAAGGTCACTCTCGTTGACGACGAGCGTGGTCGGCGAAGCTGCCACATGCATAGCGATTTTGCGGGCGAAATCGAACAGCGTCGGCTCATCGCCCGCGCTCTCGAGCGCAACGAGCACGCCGATCTTGCCGAGGCCGTCTGCGACGCGGTTGTGGACGTAGTCAGCGACGACGCCTTCCTTCACCGCAACGGCCGCCGTGCGGCGCAGCGTCATGTTTTCGCCGATCGTTGCGACGGCTTCCTGAAGCTGGACTTCGACGGCGTTTTTGGTGCCCGGATAATTCGCATCGAGGAGCGCCTTGAGGTCGCCCTTCGCTGCAGGTGCGAGGCCTGCGATATCACGGACCAGCGTCTGGAACTGCTCGTTGCGGGCAACGAAGTCGGTTTCCGAGTTGACCTCGACGACGGCGCCTTCACGGCCCTTGGCGACGATGCCGATGAGACCATCGGCGGCGATACGGCCCGATTTCTTCGCAGCCTTCGACAGGCCCTTCTTACGCAGCCAATCAACGGCGGCTTCGATGTCGCCATTCGTTTCGGTCAGCGCGGTCTTGCAGTCCATCATACCGGCGCCGGTCATGTCGCGCAGCTTTTTCACGTCTGCGGCGGTGATCGTTGTCATTCCTGTCACCTATGAGGTTCGAGGCGCCCCGGCGGGCGCCTCATCAAAGTTCATTCACGTTCGCGCTTCAAACGCGCGTCAGTTTTGTGTCGAATTGCCAACGCGCATTAAACGCTGGCGGCTTCGACGAGCTTCTTGGCCTGGGCAACCCAGTTTTCGCTGGCGATCTGGCCTTTGAGCTTCAGCTGGCGATCGAGCGCCTCGGCGTAATCGTTGTCGAGATCGGCGATCTGCCAGAAGTGGTAGACGCCCGCATCGTTGAGGCGCTGCTCGATCTTCGGCGTGATACCGGTGATGCGCTTGAGATCGTCGGCCTCGCCACGCGGCGCTTCGATGCCCTTGAAGGTAACCTTCGGCAGTTCCTCGGCCGGTGGCGTCTCGGAGGCACCAACGTCAACGCCAGCAGAACCCTGCGAACGCTCCAGACCGTCGAGCGCAGCGCGTGCCATCAGATCGCAATAGAGCGTGATGGCGCGGCCGGCGTCGTCGTTGCCCGGAACCGGGTAATCGATGCCGTCCGGATCGCAGTTCGTATCGACGATCGCGACGATCGGGATGTTGAGCTTGCGCGCTTCCTGGATGGCGATCGATTCCTTGTTGGTATCGATCACAACGAGCAGGTCGGGCGTGCCGCCCATGTCCTTGATGCCACCGAGCGACTGGTTGAGCTTGTCGCGCTCGCGCGTCAGGTTCAGGATTTCCTTCTTCGTGCGGCCCTGCGGATCGGCCAAGATGTCGTCAAGCTGGCGAAGGCGGCGGATCGACTGCGAAACCGTCTTCCAGTTGGTCAGCGTGCCGCCGAGCCAACGATGGTTGATGAAGTACTGGGCGCTGCGCTTGGCTGCGTCAGCAATGCCATCCGACGCCTGACGCTTCGTCGCCACGAAGAGAACGCGACCGCCACCGGCGACGGTGTCGGAAACCTTCAGCAGCGCCTGGTGCAGCAACGGCACCGTCTGTGTCAGATCGAGGATGTGGATTTTGTTGCGCGACCCATAGATGAACGGCGCCATCTTGGGGTTCCAGCGGTGAGCCTGGTGGCCGAAGTGAACGCCAGCTTCCAATAGCTGACGCATGTTGAAGGCAGGAAGTGCCATCGAAACGTTTCCTTTTCCGGTTAGACCTCCGCGAGACTTGAGAAGAGATTTGCAAGCCTTTTTATGGGCTTATCATTTCTCCACCGGAGCACGATGCGGGGCTTTTCATCCGCATGGCGCAAATGTCTCGCGTGTGAGATGGCGGCTGTATACGGGGGATCGGCTTTTTGCGCAAGCCTAGGCTGCGGCCTAGACTTGTATCGACTGCTTCCCGGGCATCCCCTACCCGGCCTCGAACGCGCGCCACGGCCGCCGTCTTGATGAGCGGATCGTGGCGCGCCGAATTATGGATTAAGGGGATATGCGGCTAGTGCTTCCGCCCCCTCCGCGCACGGGACGAGACGCGTGGCGTCGACGGCTTACTTGCTGCACTTGGAATCGAGCAGTGTGACGGCGTCGTCCATCGCCTTGGCTTCTGGCGAGTCGTCCTTGGCGTCCTGGCCATCGTCCCAGGCGTTCTCGAAATCCTCACCCAGCGTTTTGAAATACCCGTCGATTTCGTCGCTAGCGGCTTGCGCCTTTTTTTCGTCGTCGCCGACCTCGTCCATTTTCTTGGTCATCGCGCAATAGGCTTTCACCTTTGCGGGATCGGAGGCAACGGCTTCGAGATTTTTCTTGATATCAGCTGCGCTCAATTTTGGCGGCTCTTTATCGTCGTCAGCGGCGCGAGCCACGGTAGCGGCGGGAGCAAGCAGCAAAGCAGCAATCAAAGCGGCGTGGAATTTTGACATCTCTTGCCTCGTTTTTGGCTAGCTCGGGGTGCGGAGCTATGCACTGAAACTGTGTCAGAAGAAGGCAGCGTTGTGCCGCTGCCTTCGACTAAAAGCGCAACGTCACTTAGCGCCAATAGCGCCAGTAGCACTTGCGGTGGCCGTGATGCCAACGGCAAACCCACTTGCGGTGCTTGTAGTGCCGATGCTTGTAATAGCGCTTCTTGTAATAGACGTGCTCGACGGCGGTTTTATCCGCGTGCACGCCAATCCCGTTGAGGTTTGCGCCGGCGACACCTGCATTTGCAGCGCCGCCAAAAGCGCCGAGGGTGACGGCAGCGGCAACAGCTGCTGCGATCAAGCTCTTTTTCATTAGAGGCTCCTATCTTCTTCAAAGAAAGACGCGGTCTCTCACGTCTTGAACCCCTAACGCTTAGCGCACAAAAAAACCGTCGGTGATGACGAAAAATATTCCGCGAATTGAGTGTAACTTTTGCGCCAGCAACCAGCGGTATTAGATTTCGATTATTTCCGCCACAATTGGCAGCGCTTCAATGCGAATTGCTTCGCGAGGAGAAACGTCGTACCGCCCCGCGAGGATAAATTCCATTTCGCGATTGCGATCTTCGAGCGGCAATACAATGCGAATTTCGCCGCCACGCGCATTCGGGCGTAAATATTTGCTGACGTCCGAAACCGGCGCAGCATTAGCCACGACCGACTTTCGATCGAGAACAAGTTTGAGATTGCGGGGAACTGCCGACGCAGCCTTGTCGAGTTCCTCAATGGATTGCACGCGCATTTTCATCGTCTCGCCATCGCGTTCGGCTTCGACTGAAACGATCACCGGCGTGCCTGGCTCCAGAAGATCGCGACTGGTTGCGAGCGTATCGGAAAATATGACCGCTTCGAATTGGCCCGTCGCGTCGGAGAACGTAGCAAAGGCGAATTTGTTGCCTTTCTGCGAGCGGCGCTCGCGGGCGGCGATGACGATGCCGGCAAGGCGTCCGGCCGTCGCGCCGCGCTGCACGAGCATTTCGAACTCACTGAATTTCTTGATGCCAAGCTTCTTCAATACGCGATCGTACTGATCGAGCGGATGGCCGGAGAGATAAAAGCCGATGGCTTGGAACTCTTCCGATAGCTTCTCCATCGCGGTCCACGACTGCGTCGCGCGCAGAACGAGATCTGCGGGCTTCCCGGCAGTGCCGAAAAGATCGGTCGTGCCCTGCGCTTCATCGGCGGTGCGGCGCTGCGCAGACGCCAGAATGGTATCAGCGTTGGCAGCAACGAGTGCGCGATTGGAATTCAACGAGTCGAACGCGCCGCCCTTGGCGAGCGTTTCGAGAGCGCGCTTGTTCAGTGCCTTGGCGTCGACGCGCGACGCGAAGTCGGCGAGTGATTCATAAAGGCCGCCGGAGTTTCGCTCGCTGACGATCGTCTCGACGGCACTCGCCCCGATATTCTTCAATGCGGCGAGCGAATAACGGATCGAACCAAGCTTGGAATCTCCCGACGGCGGTTCAACGCCGAAATCCACGCCGGAATTGTTTACGCACGGCGGAAGCATGCGAATACCGGATTTGCGCGCTTCGGACGCAAACATCGCGAGCTTATCCGTGTTGCCCATATCGAGCGTCATGGACGCGGCGAAGAATTCCTCACGGAAGTTCGCCTTCAAATAGGCTGTGTGATAGCTGACGAGCGCATACGCTGCAGCGTGCGATTTGTTGAAGCCGTAGCCTGCGAACTTATCGACGAGTTCGAAGATATAGATCGCTTCTTCTTTTTTCACGCCCTTGCTGACAGCGCCTTCGACGAAGCGCGCTTGCTGCTTCGCCATTTCGGCCTTGTCTTTTTTACCCATCGCGCGGCGAAGCATGTCGGCTTGACCAAGCGTGTAGCCGCCCATCACCTGCGCGATCTGAATGACCTGCTCCTGGTAGATGATGACGCCGTAGGTCTCTTTTAGAATACCTTCGAGCATCGGATGCAGGTAGTCGACCGGCTCCTCGCCGTGCTTGCGGTTGATGTAGGTCGGGATGTTATCCATCGGGCCGGGGCGATAGAGCGCCACCATGGCGATGATGTCCTCGAAGCGGTCGGGCTTCAGCCGCTTCAAGCTTTCGCGCATGCCCGTACTTTCAAGCTGGAACACGCCGGCCGTATCGGCCTTGGCCAGCATTTCATAAGCGGGCTTGTCGTCGAGCGGCAAACTCGGCAAGTCGACGGTGATGCCGCGCACGCGCTTGATCAACTGCACGGCTTTTTCGAGCACGGTGAGCGTCTTGAGACCCAAGAAGTCGAACTTCACGAGACCCGCCGCTTCAACCATTTTCCAGTTGTATTGCGTGATGGGGAAGTTCGATTTCGGATCGCGGTAGAGCGGCACCAACTCTTCGAGCGGACGGTCGCCGATAACCATACCGGCGGCGTGCGTCGAGGCGTGGCGATAAAGGCCTTCGAGCTTTTCGGCGATTTCGAGTAAGCGCGCGACGATCGGTTCGCTGTCGCGCTCTTCCTGCAATTTCGGTTCGCCGTCGATGGCTTCGCGCAACGTGACGGGATTGGCTGGGTTGTTCGGCACGAGCTTGCAGAGCCGATCGACCTGGCCATACGGCATCTGTAGCACGCGGCCAACGTCGCGCAGCACGGCGCGCGCCTGCAGCTTACCGTGTGTGATGATCTGGGCGACGCGGTCGTCGCCGTATTTCTTCTGCACGTAGTCGATGACGCGGTCGCGCTTTTCCTGGCAGAAGTCGACGTCGAAGTCCGGCATCGAAATACGTTCGGGATTGAGAAAACGCTCGAACAGCAAGCCGAAGCGCAACGGATCCAGATCGGTGATCGTCAGCGCATAAGCGACGAGAGAACCCGCGCCCGAACCGCGGCCCGGTCCGACCGGCACGCCGTTGGCTTTCGACCATTTGATGAAGTCGGCCACGATGAGAAAGTAGCCGGGAAACTTCATCTGCGTGATGACGTCGACCTCGTAAGCGAGGCGCTTTTCGTAGTCTTCGACCGTGAAGCCTGGCGATGGCCCGTGCGCTTCGAGGCGACGTTTCAAGCCTTCGATGGCTTGCCGTTTCATTTCCGCGGCTTCGAGACGGAAATTCTCGATTTCGCTCTGGCTGTCGTCGCCCGCAACGAAACGCGGAAGGATCGGCTTTTTGCCCTCGGGCCGGAATGCGCAGCGGATGGCGATTTCAACTGTATTCGCCAACGCTTCGGGGAGATCTGCGAACAGAGACGCCATCTCTTCTTCGGTCTTGAGATAGTGCTCGGGGCTGGCGCGGCGTCGATCGTCTTCGACCACGTAGCGACCGTCGGCGATGCACAGCAGCGCGTCATGCGCTTCGTAATCGGCGCGGGCGGCGAAATAGCATTCGTTGGTCGCGACAATCGGCAAGCGCCGCGCATACGCGAGTTCGAGTAGTTGTGGCTCGACTTCGACTTCTTCGGCAAGACCGTGCCGCTGAATTTCGACGTAGAGGCGATCGCCGAATATCTTCTCAAGCGTCGCGAGCCTCTCGGCGGCGTGATCGGGCTGAGCGTTGCGCAAAGCGGTGTCGATCGGACCTTGCGGACCACCTGTCAGCGCGATCAATCCGGCGGACAATTCTTCGAGCCGCGCGATCTTCACATGCGCAGGCTCGTCCGGCGCCGCTTCAAAATTCAGTGCCTTCGACAGCTTCATGAGGTTCGCAAAGCCGTCGGCGTTCATGGCCAGCAGCGCGAGCTTGCCCGCAGGCTTCACGCGCGGCTCGTTGCTCATGGCTCGCAATGCCATCGGGCCGTTGTCGCGGTTATCGCCGAAATCAATATCGAGCGTCGTGCCGACGATGGGCTGCACACCGGCGCCCCAGATTTTCTCGGAGAACTCAAGCGCGCCGAAAAGATTGTTCGTATCGGTGAGGCCGATCGCGGGAAGGTTCATCGCCGTCGCGAGCTTGGCGAGCTTGGTAATCGGCAACGCGCCTTCGAGCAGCGAATAAGCCGAATGGACCTTCAGGTGAATGAATTTGGGCGCGTGCGGAGCGGGGCGAATCGGAGCGTTCATAAGCCTATTTTGCGCGCTTCAAACGCGGCTGTCTCGACGCAAAAATACTGGGCAAAAACAACCCGTTTGGCTCGCATCGAAGGCCATTTAGCGCCTTAACGCGTTTTGGACAGCGAAATTTCGATCAGCTGGCCTTCCTGGACTTGCAACACGCGGTCCATGCGCGCCGCCAGTTCCATATTGTGGGTCGCGATCAAGGCTGCAACGCCCTGGCGGCGGATGACGTCAACGAGTTGCACGAAAACGTGGTCGGAGGTGTGCGGATCGAGATTACCGGTCGGCTCGTCGGCCAGCAGAAGGCGGGGGCTATTCGCCAAGCCACGGCAGATGGCAGTGCGCTGCTGCTCACCGCCGGACAACTCGGCCGGACGATGCTCCGCACGCTGCGCAAGTCCGACGCCCGCAAGAAGTTCATTTGCATGGGCTTCGGCGGCCTTGCGGCTTTTGCCAAGAATGAGCTGCGGAATGACGACGTTTTCCAGCGCGCTGAACTCGGGAAGCAACTGGTGGAACTGATAGACGAAGCCGATTTCCTTGCGGCGCAGACGTGTGCGCTCGGCTTCTGTCATCGTGGCGCAGTCGCGTCCGTTGATGACGACCCGACCGCTCGACGGCGATTCAAGTAGGCCCGTGATGTGCAGCAGCGTCGACTTGCCCGCGCCGGAGGGCCCGACGAGCGCCACGGCCTGACCCGGCCAAAGCACGGCATCGACGCCGCGCAAGACGACGACTTCCTTCTCGCCTTGGCGGAAAGAACGCGTGACGCCCTCAAGCTGCAGAATTGGTGCGATCGGTTTGTTTTCCATGCGCCCTACTCATACCGCAAGGCTTCGACGGGATCGAGCTTCGATGCCTTCCACGACGGATAGAGCGTCGCGATGACCGAGAGTACGAGCGCCATCACGACGATACCGCCGGTTTCATGGAAATCGATCTCAGCTGGAAGCTTCGTCAGATAATAGACGCTCGGGTCGAATACGGTCGTGCCTGAAACCCACGAGACGAAGTTCTTGATGCTCTCGATATTCCAGCAGAAGAGCACACCGATGATGAGACCGGCGAGCGTGCCGACGATGCCGATCGATGCGCCGGTTATCAGGAATATGCGCATCACTGCGCCTTTGGTGGCGCCCATCGTTCTTAGAATGGCGATGTCACGGCCCTTGTCTTTCACGAGCATCATCAGGCCGGAGATGATGTTCAACGCCGCAACCAGCACGATCAGCGACAGGATAATGAACATGACGTTGCGCTCAACCGAGAGCACGTTGAAGAACGTCTCGTTGCGCTGACGCCAGTCATTTACAGCGATCGTCGGACCGCCCGCGTTCTTGATCAGATCGTCGTAGTGATCGACGTCCTCAGGATTGTCGACAACCACTTCGACGACGTCGGTCTCGCCCGTCTTTGAGAAATACTTCTGCGCTTCGGCCAGCGGCATGAAAATCATCATGCGGTCGTATTCCGACATGCCGAGTTCGAAGATCGAGGTGATTTGATAGGCTTTAGATCGCGGCGCGGTGCCGAAGGGAGTCGAGGCGCCACGCGGCGACACGAGCGTGACCATATCGCCCAGGCCAACGTGAAGCTGGTTGGCAAGGCGCACGCCCATTGCGATGCCGTGCTGGCTGTCGAAGCCATCGAGCGTTCCGGCGCGCATATTGCCGGAAACGAGCTTCAAGGATTTGAGGTCGCTTTCGCGCAGACCGCGCACGAGTCCGCCAAGCGCCTGGGTGCTGGAGGAAACCATGACCTGGCCTTCGATCACCGGCATTGCGATTTTGACGCCAGGCACTTTGCTGATCCGCTCAGCGACTGCGTCATAATCGGTGAAGCGCTCGCCGATCTTCTGCACGATGACGTGGCCGTTCAGGCCCATGATCTTGGAGAACAGGTCGTGTCGGAAGCCGTTCATCACCGCCATCACGATAATCAGCGTGGCGACGCCGAGCATGATGCCGAGAAAGGAGAACCCGGCGATGACCGAGATGAAGCCCTCCTTGCGGCGCGCGCGGAGGTAGCGGCCCGCGATCATCCACTCGAAAGCGGAAAACGGCGCCGTCCCGCTTATGGCCCCTTGGTCGGCGGGCACTCCAGCGGACACCCCACCGTGCGCTGAAACTGTCATCGTGCCCTCACTGTCGTTGCCCCATTGCGCGCCGCATCGCAGCTCCCTGTGTCGCAGTTAAGGCCATCTCACCGCATTGCGGCCGTTTTAGTATGCGCGGGCGATAAGCACATACTCTTTCGCCGGTTCTCCCGTGAAGAAACATTTACTTGCGGGCGCGTCTTGAACCAGAGGCGCATTGCGAATCGTAAGCTTCAGAGCCTTCAGGCGATCTGCAATTCCTTCCAGGATCTCGCCATCAGGGCGCGACCACGGGACACGGACCCAGCCTTTGAAGGCGCCCGCCTCGTCTTCGCCCTCGCCAGGCCCGAAATAGTCAGCCAGCTCGTCGAACGTCGTCATGTTGGTGATGATGTTGCCGTCGAGCCGCGCCTTGGCTTCGGCAAACAGAGTGCCTTGAATATCCTTGAGAAGTGCCGAGGCCCCGGCGACGAACTCGTCGCGCGACATGGTGGTCGAGATGACCTTGTCGCCATCGCGCAGGCGATCGCGGCGCATGAACGTGACGTTGCCGCCGCTGGCGTCACGGCCGCCGACCTCGACGATGACTGGGGCGCCGCGGCGGACCCAGTTCCAACGCTTCTCGGCCGACTTGATGGGCTTCAGATCGACAAGGGTGCGGATGCCGGCAGCCTTCAGGTCTTTCTCAATTGAAGCGCAATATTCGATGAGCGCGGCGTCTTCCGGCTTTTCGCGTAGCATCGGGACAATGATGATCTGGCGCGGCGCGATCATCGGCGGTAAGCGAAGGCCATCGTCGTCGCCGTGGGTCATGATCACACCACCGATGAGACGGGTCGACACGCCCCAGCTCGTCGTATGGCAATAGGTCAGTTGGCCTTGCGCATTCTGGAACTGGATGTTCTGCGCTTCGGCGAAGTGCGTACCGAGATAATGCGACGTACCGGCTTGCAGCGCCTTGCCGTCCTGCATCATGGCTTCGATGGAATAGGTGTTGTCGGCGCCGGGAAAACGCTCATTCGGCGGTTTTTCGCCAGCCACAACCGGCATCGCGAGAACGTCTTCGGCGAAGGTGCGATAGACCTCCAACATCTTCAGCGTTTCAGTAACGGCATCGTCGCGGTCGGCGTGAGCGGTATGACCTTCCTGCCAGAGGAATTCTGCCGTGCGTAGGAACAGACGCGTGCGCATTTCCCAGCGGACGACGTTGGCCCATTGATTGATCAGTAGCGGAAGATCGCGATAGCTTTTCACCCAGCGCTGAAACGCGTCGCCGATGATGGTTTCCGACGTCGGACGGACGATCAGCGGTTCTTCCAGCTTGGCGTCGGGATCGACGACGAGCTTGCCGTCTTCGTTCTTCAGGCGGTGATGGGTGACAACCGCCATTTCCTTGGCAAAGCCTTCGACGTGCTCGGCTTCCTTGGCGATGAAGCTCATCGGGATGAAGAGCGGGAAATAGCAGTTGTCGTGCCCCGTCTCTTTGATGCGAGCATCGAGATCGGCCTGGATACGCTCCCACACGCCCCAGCCCCATGGCTTGATGATCATGCAGCCGCGGACAGGGCTCGTCTCGGCCATGTCGCCGTCACGGACAACGGCTTGATACCACTCGGGGAAGTTCTCCTCGCGGGAAATGGGAAGCGCGCGCTTGCTCATCGTATCGACTTTATGCTTCTGGCGGACCCATAGCCGCGGGCCCCGCCTATTCTAGGGATCAGCGCGCATAGCCGCTTGGAATGCCGCTTGCAACACGTCGCGCAGGTGCAGGCCCCAAATTGGTGGAATTATGTGCGAAATTTGCGCTTGAGGGCCGCCAGACGGGTTCGCCGCCTAGTTGCCGACGCGAATGAGGCCTGTTGAGATCTGCAAAAGGTCGACCTTTGCAGCGACCACGTAAACGATCGCGAATACCACGCACGTCACGACCGTATTCACGAGGAAGACCCGTAACGGGTTGATTCTGTGGGGCGCGCTTTCGGGTGTGCCGGGCACGACGTCGCCCGCTTCACCCTGTGTTTTTGCGAAGAACGGCAGGACCGTAAAAAGCGTGATGAACCACAGGCAAAAGAACGTGGCGACGGCGATCGAGGTTCGCATAACGAGACCCTTCGAACTAGAGCCAGAGGCTCGGTTTACACCTGTTCCAGCTCGACGAGGGTGCCGCAGAAGTCCTTCGGATGCAGGAACAGCACGGGCTTGCCGTGCGCGCCGATCTTCGGAGTTCCGTCGCCGAGCACGCGCGCACCCTGGGCCTTCAACTGGTCACGCGCGGCAATGATGTCGTCCACTTCATAGCACACATGGTGGATACCGCCGTCAGGAGATTTTTCGAGAAATTTCGCGATAGGCGAAGCTTCACCGAGCGGCTCCAAAAGCTCAATCTTGGTGTTCGGAAGCTCGATAAACACGACTTTGACGCCGTGCTCAGGCTGCTCCATTGGCGCGCCGACTTTGGCTCCCAGAGCGTTCTTATAGACGCCCGAGGCCTTTTCGAGGTCCTTGACCGCGATGGCAACGTGGTTCAGGCGTCCGATCATGCTCCGTTCTCCGATGTGGGATTGAGATTTGGCGAAGTTTCGAGACTTCAGCCCCTGCCATCCACCACGGAGAGGAGCACTTTGACAACAGGCTTCTTGCCCCAGGCTTCGTTAATGGCCGAGCGCACAGCCCTTTGAACGGCTTCCTGGACCATGCCGTGGTCAGCCCGCCGCTTTGGCGGAATGGAGCGGAGCGTGCCATCGATGGCATCGAGCACGATCTCGCGCATCGAGTCACCGTCTCGGTCCGCGGCCGGAATGCCTTCGAGCACGACGCCGGGTTCACTCAGAATTTCGCCACGGCGGGACAACGCCATCGCAACGACGGCGATGCCAACGAACGATAGCTTGCGACGCGCCTTCACCGGCCCTTCGACGTCCGGCACGATGAGATTGCCGTCGCGATAGAGCCGGCCGACAGGCGCCTCGTCGATGACAGAAACCGGCTCCGGCCAAAGCTTCAGGATTTCGCCATCAACAATGGTAAACGTCTGCTCGGCGCCGCAAGCGCGCGCGAGCTTGGCGTGTTCCCTGAGATGCCGCGCTTCGCCGTGCATCGGGACGGCAATCTTCGGGCGAAGCCAGGAATACATATCTCTCAGTTCGTCGCGACGGGGATGGCCGGTGACGTGCACGAGCGCTTCGGCGTCGGTGACGATTTCGGTACCGAGTCGCGCCAAAGCATTCTGCACGCGCGAGACGGCGCGTTCGTTGCCCGGAATGGTGCGCGACGAGAAGATGACGAGATCGCCCTTATCCAGTGAAATGTCCGGATGCTCGTCCTCGGCGATACGCGCGATGGCGGCGCGCGGCTCACCCTGGCTGCCGGTACACAGCACGACGACTTTATTGCGCGACAGGTCCGAAAAGCGCTGCTGGTCCAGATACGTGAAGTTCGGCGGCAAGTAGCCGGTCTCAATCGCAACTTCGATGATCCGATGCAAAGCGCGCCCTGCGACAACCAGCGAGCGCCCGGCTGCTTGAGCCGCGGCCGCAATCGAAGCAACGCGGGCGACATTCGAGGCAAAGAGCGTGACGGCGACACAGCGCGGCGCATCGGCGATCAGCTTTTTCAGCGTTTTGGCGACGTCCTCTTCCGAGGCCGAGCGCCCTTCGCGCATAGCATTCGTGGAATCGCCGACAAGTGCGAGCACGCCTTCATCGCCCAGGGATTGCAGCTTAGCGGCATCGTGTGGACGGCCGACGACGGGCGTCGGATCGAGCTTCCAGTCGCCGGTATGGAATACGAGGCCCGCAGGCGTCCGGATCGCGAGCCCGTTGGGCTCAGGGATCGAATGCGTGAGGCTTACGAGTTCGATATCGAAAGCGCCCGCCTTGAACCTGCCGCCGAGCGGCACCTCTTTGATCGGAAGCGAAACGGAGCCGCCGAACTCGCCGGCTTTCGTCTTCAGCATTCCTGCCGTGAACGGTGTTGCGAAGATTGGGCATTCCAGCGAAGGCCACAGGTCGATGACGGCGCCGATGTGATCTTCGTGCGCGTGGGTCAGCACGAGACCGGCGATATTCTTCCGTTCAGGGACGATAAAGCGGAGATCAGGCAATATGACGTCGGCGCCGGGTTCGCCCTCGTGCGGGAACGTCACGCCGAGATCGACCATCAGCCACGAGCGCGCGCGCGGTGGACCGAAGCCGTACAGATAGACGTTCATGCCGATCTCACCGAGACCGCCAAGCGCCATGAATACGAGTTCGTCTGAATTAAACTTTCCGGAGGATGGGGATGACGTCGGACGTTCGCTCATGAATCCCCATCGCGCGCGACTTCGCCGACCAAGGCAACGTCACCGTAGTTGACTTCCCTGACGGCGCCGCCGACCTCGGCCAGCAGAGCACCGGTTTCCGCCAGTCCCTGATATGTCCCGGAGACGGGACCCTGGGTTGTATTGATCGTGATCAGCTCGCCGAGCGGACCGGCGCGTTCGATCCAGGCCTCCCGGATCGCAGCAAAATTCGATCCGGCGTTCCAGCGATCCAACCAATAGAAAACGCGTTCCGACAGGACGTCGAGCAAGGCACGCGGTTCAGGTGGTCGACCGAAATGGCCGAGTGCAGTAGCAGCGCGCCCAAGCGCGTCCGGAAAAGTCACAAGATTCAATCCAAAACCCAAAATAGCTAAAAAGCCGGAGCCTTCCCGTAACGACGTGCTCTCGACCAGAATTCCACCGGCTTTGGCAAACCCAATCAAAATGTCGTTCGGCCATTTGAGGCGAAGTTCGGCCTCCGAAGCAAGATCCATTGTCGCTCGAATGGCGTCTATGACTGAAATTCCTGCCAGAAGTGACAATTGGCCCGCTTTTTCCATCGGCGCAGTGCAACGAAAGGCCAAGCTGGCGTGAAGATTGCCCGTCTGGGAGACCCACTGTCGCCCGGAACGCCCCCTACCCCCAGTCTGGACGTCGGCGATGACCCAGAGGGGCAGCGGTTCACCCGCCAGCCCTAAGCGCGTAGCGTCGGCGTTCGTCGAGCCGGTCTCGGCGACGTGGACGATTCGCGGCGGTGGGACTTCATCCATCAGTCGTTAAAGCGGATGCGCCGACACCAGGACTGAGGCGGCGGCCGTGGCAGCGTCAACGATGGAACCACCGACGAACGGCAGCACGAACGCCGCCGCGAAAACAGCCGACAGCGCCATGACAGCGGAGGTTCGACCTTCGCGCGGTGAGAAGGCCTCGGCCGGTTCGTCGAAGAACATGACCTTCACGATGCGCAGGTAATAGTAGGCGCTGATAACGCTCGAAACCATGCCGATGACCGAGAGCGGATAGAGCCCTGCCTTGATGGCCGGAAGGAACACGTACCACTTCGCCCAGAAGCCCGCGAGCGGCGGAATGCCTGCGAACGAGAACATCAAAATCGCCAAGATCGTCGCGAACGTCAGATCAGAGCGCGCGAGACCGGCCAGATCTGAAATGCTTTCGACGTAGCGGTCGCCACGGCGCATCGACAGGACGCAGGCGAAGGCGCCGAGCGTCATGGCGACGTAGATCGCGAGATAGATCAGTACGCCGCTCGTTCCCTCGGGGCTGTTGGCGGCGAGGCCCACCAGCGAGAAGCCGACATGGCCGATCGACGAATAGGCGAGGAGCCGCTTGATGTTGGTCTGACCGATGGCTGCGAACGCGCCAAGCGCCATAGACGCTATCGACAGGAAGATGACGATCTGCTGCCATTGCGGCGCGGCTGCGGGCATTGCGGCTTGCGTGAAGCGCAGCAGGAGTGCCATTGCAGCGATTTTCGGCGCGCCGGCGAAGAAGGCGGTCACCGGCGTCGGGGAGCCCTGATAGACGTCGGGTGTCCACATATGGAAGGGCACGGCAGCGATTTTGAAAGCGATGCCGACAAGCACAAAAACGAGGCCGAACGTCAGGCCGACGTTCGTCGCCATTTCCGGCAAGCCAGCAGCGGATGCAATCGACGCGTAGCTCGTCGAGCCAGTGACGCCGTACAGGATCGAAGCGCCATAGAGCAGCATGCCTGACGACAGCGCGCCGAGCACGAAATACTTCAGACCCGCCTCGCTCGACCGGACATCGTCGCGGTTGAAGGCGGCCACGACGTAAAGCGCCAGCGATTGCAATTCGAGTCCAAGATAGAGCGCGATGAGGTCATTCGCCGAAACCATCATCAGCATGCCGAGCGTCGCCAGCAGCACCAGCACCGGATATTCAAACAACAGCAGCTTCGCGCGCGTGAAGTTGTCGAAGGTCATCAGCAGCGTCAGCGCCGCGCCGACGAGAATGACGATCTTCAGGAAGCGCGTGAAGCTGTCGGAAACGAACGCTCCGTTGAATACCGTTGCGGAGCCGCCTTGCTCGAAGACAGCGATGGCGACGACGACCAGCAGGCCGATGGCCAGCCACGAGACGACGCGGCCAGCCGCTTCGCCGTTCTTCATGAAAACGCCGACCATCAGCAGCGCGATGGCGCCAAGCGCGAGGATGAGCTCGGGCAGGACGACTTGCAGGACCGTACTATCGATCATTGGTATCCTCGCGTCGTCAGCGATGCAGCCGCCGTTGCCTGGGCCGACTGATAATTCTCGACTAGGTTCTTCACCGACGTCGCCGTCACGTCCAGGACCGGCGACGGATACACGCCATAGAAAATGGTGAGCAGGATGAGCGGCGCCAGGATCGCAACCTCACGCGGCGACAAATCGAGGATGCTCTTGAGATTGGCCTTCTCCAGCGCTCCGAAGATCACGCGGCGATAGAGATAAAGCGCATAGGCCGCCGACAAGATCATGCCTGTCGCGCCGATGATCGCCACCCAAGTGTTGGCGCGGAAGGCGGCGAGCAGCGTCAGGAATTCACCAATGAAGCCGCTGGTGCCGGGCAGGCCGATATTCGCCATCGTGAAAACCATGAAGGCGAAGGCGTATTTCGGCATGCGCTCAACGAGGCCACCATAGGCTGCGATCTCGCGGGTGTGCATGCGGTCGTAGATGACGCCGACGCACAGGAAGAGAGCCGACGAGACGATGCCATGCGAGAGCATCTGGAAGATGGCGCCGTCAACGCCCTGCTGCGTCGCCGAGAAGATGCCCATCGTCACGTAGCCCATGTGCGCGACCGACGAATAGGCGATCAGCTTTTTCATATCTTCCTGAACGAGCGCGACGAGCGAGGTGTAGACGATCGCCACGATCGAGAGCGTGAAGACGAAGGGCGCGAGATCGGCAGACGCGTTCGGGAACATCGGCAGCGAGAAGCGCAGGAAGCCGTAGCCGCCCATCTTCAAAAGAATGCCCGCGAGAATGACGGAGCCTGCTGTTGGCGCTTCGACGTGAGCATCGGGAAGCCACGTGTGGACAGGCCACATCGGCATCTTGACGGCGAACGACGCAAAAAACGCGATCCACAGCCACCACTGCATTTCAGGCGGGAACTTCGTCTGCAGCAGCGTCGGGATGTCGGTCGTGCCGGCGTGCCAGTACATCGCCATCATGGCGAGCAGCATCAGCACCGAGCCGAGCAGCGTATACAGAAAGAACTTGAAGCTCGCGTACACGCGGCGCTTACCGCCCCAGACGCCGATGATGACGAACATCGGGATGAGGCCGCCCTCGAAGAACAGATAGAAGAGGACGAGATCGAGCGCGCAGAACACTCCGAGCATCATCGTTTCAAGGATGAGAAACGCGATCATGTATTCTTTGACGCGGACCTGAACCGATTGCCAGCTCGCCAGGATGCAGAGCGGCATCAGGAAGGTCGTCAGGATCACGAACAGCATCGAGATGCCGTCGACGCCCATCTTGTATTTCAGCGGGCCGAGCCAGTTGTATTCCTCAACGAATTGAAAGCCGGCCGACGAGCTGTCGAAGTTGATCCAAATGAGCAGCGACACGGCGAAGGTGACGAGCGTCGTCCAAAGCGCGATCCAGCGCGCATTTCCCTTCGCTTCAGCGTTTTGCGTCGCGATCAGCACCGCGCCGATGAGCGGTAGGAAAATCGTGACCGAGAGAATGTTGCTCATTTGAGCACCCCGCCGAAGAGCCCGTTGTACGTCAGCCATGTCAGGATGGCGGCGACACCGATCAGCATCGCGAAGGCGTAGTGATACATGTAGCCGGTCTGCAGTTTGACGACCCGGTCGGTGACGCGGACGACGCCTTCCGCCGTACCGTCGATCGCGCCGTCAATGATCGTTCCGTCGCCGCCTTTCCAGAGCAAGCGGCCGAGCGCGAAGGCCGGCTTCACGAAGATGAAGTTGTAGAGCTCGTCGAAGTACCACTTGTTCAACAGGAACAGGTAGAGCGGCTTGAACATGCGCGCCGACGCCGCCGGCAACCATGGGGCGCCGATGTAATAAACCCAGGCAACGACGAAGCCGAAGATCATCGCGATAAACGACGAGTAGCTGACCCATTCCGGCACGTCGTGCATCTCGTGCAGGATGTGGTTGTGCTCGCCGGTAAAGATCGCAGCGCCCCAGAACTCTTTCTGATCATGACCGATGAAATACGATGTGAAGACGATGCCGGCGAATGCCGCGCCGATCGACAGCACAGCGAGCGGGATCATCATCACGGGTGGGCTTTCGTGGGCGTGGTCATAGGTATGGTGATCGGCGCGGGTGTCGCCGTAGAAAGTCATGAAGACGAGCCGCCAAGAATAGAATGACGTGAACACCGCCGCGATGACGAGCGCCCAGAAGGCGTAGTTGTTCGGTGTCGCCGCAGCGTAGGACGCTTCGATGATAGCGTCTTTGGAATAGAAGCCTGCAAAGCCGGTGAGATGCGGAATGCCGACGCCCGTCAACGCAAAGGTGCCGATCAGCATGGCGGCAAATGTCCACGGGATCTTCTTGCGAAGACCACCCATCACGCGCATGTCCTGCTCGTGGTGCATGGCGTGGATGACGGAGCCTGCCCCGAGGAACAACAACGCCTTGAAGAAGGCGTGCGTGAAGAGATGGAAGATGCCGGCGCCATACGCGCCAATGCCGCACGCCACGAACATGTAGCCGAGCTGCGAACACGTCGAATAGGCGATGACGCGCTTGATGTCGTTCTGTACGAGGCCGACGGTCGCCGCGAAGAACGCCGTGATCGAACCGATAAGCGTAACGAATGCCAGGGCGTCGGGCGCGTGCTCGAAGACCGGCGACAGGCGCGCGACCATGAAGACGCCCGCGGTCACCATCGTCGCGGCGTGGATGAGAGCAGACACCGGCGTTGGGCCTTCCATGGCATCCGGCAGCCATGTGTGCAGCAGGAACTGCGCTGACTTGCCCATCGCGCCCATGAACAGCAGCAGCGAAATCGTCGTCAGGATGTCGACGTCGTGGCCCGCAAAGTTGAACGTCTTGCCGACCGCCGTCGGCACAGCGCTGAAGAGCGTATCGAAGTTGACCGTATGGAAGACGAAGAACAGGGCAAAGATGCCGAGCGAGAACCCGAAGTCGCCGACACGGTTGACGACGAAGGCTTTGATGGCCGCAGCACACGCCGACGGTTTCGTGTACCAGAAGCCAATGAGCAGATAAGACGCGAGGCCGACGCCTTCCCAGCCGAAGAACATCTGCACGAGGTTGTTGCTCGTCACCAGCATCAGCATCGCGAAGGTGAAGAGCGACAGATACGCGAAGAAGCGAGGGCGCGCGTCATCTTCGTGCATATAGCCGATCGAATAGAGATGCACGAGAGACGAGACGGTCGTCACGACGACGAGCATGACAGCCGTCAGCGTATCGATCTTCAAAGCCCACGAGATGTCGAGTTCGCCGGATGTGATCCAGCGCATCAGCGTGATCTCGCCCGTCTGATGGCCTAGCGCGATCTGGAAGAAGACAATCCACGAGAGCACGGCGGCGATCATCAGGAACGAGGTTGTGATGATCTCGCACGGCCGTGGGCCGATAGCGCGACCGAAAAAGCCCGCAATGAGCGCGCCTGCGAGCGGCAGGAATACGATGGCGGCGTAGATCATCCCGCCTCACCCCTTCATCATGTTGATGTCTTCGACCGCGATCGAACCGCGGTTGCGGAAGTAGACGACCATGATCGCAAGACCGATGGCAGATTCAGCGGCGGCGACCGTCAGCACGAAGAGCGCAAAGACCTGGCCGACGAGGTCGCCGTTGAAGTGAGAAAACGCCACAAGGTTGATGTTGACCGCCAGCAGCATCAACTCAATCGACAGCAAGATCACGATGACGTTCTTGCGGTTGAGGAAGATGCCGAAGATGCCGAGCGTAAACAGGCATGCGGCAACGACGAGGTAATGTCCAAGACCGATCGTCATTCGGCTGCCTCCGGATGCTTTGCAGCGGGCGGGATGACGGAGCCGCCGCTCGGAACCTTGATGACTTCAAGCCCTGTTTTGGGTCCGCGCGCGACCTGGGCGGCGATCGATTGGCGCTTCACGGCAACGCGATGCTTCAACGTCAGCACGATGGCGCCGATCATTGCCACGAACAGGATCAAGCTCGCGCCCTCGAAGAAGTAGACGTACTTCGTGTAGAGGATCTCGCCGAGCGCTTGCGTGTTGGTGATGCCGGAATTTGCGGCGGGGACCGGCGAAGCGATGTTTAGAGACGATGCAGCCGTCAAACCGCGATAGCCGACGAGCGCCAGAATTTCAGCGAGAACGATGCCGCCGACGACCGCACCGACGCCGGCGTTCTTGATGAAGCCGGCTTTCAGTTCTGCAAAGTCGACGTCGAGCATCATCACAACGAAGAGGAACAGCACCGACACTGCGCCGACGTAGACGATGACGAGCAGCATCGCCAGAAACTCGGCATTCAGGAGAACAAAGAGCCCGGCGGCATTGAAGAAGGCGAGGATCAGGAACAACACGGCGTGAACCGGGTTCTTTGTCAGGATGACCATCGCGCCCGATGCTACGGCGAGAACCGCGAAGATATAAAAGAAGAGAGCCGATGCCATTTCTCTTCCCTCACCGATATTTCGCGTCGAGCGCGATGTTCTTGGCGATCTCGCGTTCCCAGCGGTCGCCATTCGAAAGCAGCCTTTCCTTGTCGTAGAAAAGCTCCTCGCGCGTCTCCGTCGCGAACTCGAAGTTCGGGCCTTCGACGATGGCATCGACAGGGCAGGCTTCCTGGCACAGGCCGCAGTAGATGCACTTCGTCATGTCGATGTCGTAGCGCGTCGTGCGGCGCGTGCCGTCGTTGCGCCGGGGACCGGCTTCGATGGTGATCGCCTGAGCCGGGCAGATCGCCTCGCAGAGTTTGCAGGCAATGCAGCGCTCCTCGCCATTCGGATAGCGTCGAAGCGCGTGCTCGCCGCGAAAGCGGGGCGACAGCGGGCCTTTCTCATAAGGGTAGTTCAGCGTCTTCTTCGGCGAGAAGAAGTAGCGCATCGTCAGGAAGAACGCCGAGACGAACTCGGTCAGGAAAAGAGACTTTACGCCTTGCGCTACGTTCATGAGAGGAAGCCTCCGAATTGCAGCACGGCGGCCGTGAGGATGACCATGACAAGCGACAGCGGCAGGAACACCTTCCAGCCGAGGCGCATCAACTGGTCATAGCGATACCGCGGCACCATTGCCTTCACCATGGCGAACATGAAGAAGACCAGCACGACTTTGATCAGAAACCAGAGGATACCGGGCACGGCATTAAGCGGCCAGATATCGAGCGGTGGCAGCCAACCACCGAGGAACAGGATCGTCGTCAGCGCGCACATGGTGGTGATCGCGACGTACTCGCCGAGCATATAGAGAAGATAGGGCGTCGAGGAATATTCGACCATGAAGCCCGCGACGAGTTCCGATTCCGCTTCGACGAGGTCGAACGGCGGGCGGTTCGTTTCAGCCAGCGCCGAGATGAAGAAGACCACGAACATCGGGAACAGCGGCAACCAGTGCCAGTCGAGGAACGAATTGGTCAGGCCAAGGCGCGTGCCGATACCGGCCTTCTGCGCATTGACGATATCGGTGACGTTGAGCGAGCCGACACAAAGGATCACGCAGACGATCACGAAGCCGATCGAAACTTCATACGAGACCATCTGCGCTGCCGAGCGCAAGCTGCCCATGAAGGGATACTTCGAGTTCGACGCCCAGCCGCCCATGATGATGCCGTAGACACCGAGCGACGAGATGGCCGTGAGGTAGAGAATTCCGACGTTCATGTCGGAAATCACCCACCTGCCGGAGGCAAGTCCGAAAAAGCTGCCCTCGTTCACGGGGATGACGGCCCAAGACGCGAGTGCGAACACGGCTGTCGCCAGCGGCGCGAGCAGGAATACGCCCTTGTCGGACCCGGCCGGAATAATCGGTTCTTTCAGGACGAACTTCAAAAGGTCGGCGAACGACTGCAACAAGCCGAAGGGGCCGACGACGTTCGGCCCGCGCCGCATCTGCACGGCGGCCCAGACCTTGCGATCCATGAGCAACAGGAATGCGATGATGATCAGCAGGACCACGAGCATGAGAAGCGAGAAGCCGATCAGCGCCAGAATGTTCCAGCCGTAGTCCGTCATGAAGGTCTGCAGCGATTCGAGCATCCGTCCCTACTCCGCTGCCTTGAGTTGCTGCGTCTTCGAAGCTTTAAGCGCGCTCATTCCTGCCATCACGGCCGAGGCACGTGCGATCGGATTCGTGAGATAGAAATCAGCTATCGCTGGAGCGAACGGCTCGGAAGATGCTTGGCCGGTCAGCTTGGCGAGCGTCTCTAAACCTGAGACGGCGCGCGTCTCGACCATATCAAGTGCCGCGAGTTGCGGGCTCGCGCGATACATGGCGGCGCGCAGCTCCTTGATGTTGTCATAGGGAAGCGTGGCGCCGGCGCGCTGCGACAGGGCGCGGAGGATTGTCCAATCCTCCTTGGCGTTGCCCGGCGGGAAGACAGCTTTTGCCGTCTGCTGCACGCGGCCTTCGGTGTTGACGTAGGTCGCGTTCTTTTCCGTGTACGCCGCGCCCGGCAGAATGACGTCAGCGCGCTCTGCGCCTTTGTCCCCGTGTGTGCCCTGATAGACGACAAAGGCTTTCGGGCTGAGCTTGGAAAGATCGCACTCGTCGGCGCCGAGAAGATAGAGAAACTCGGTCTCCGATCCGAGAATGCCTGCGGTGTCCTTGCCGCCCTTGGCGGGCACGAAGCCCAAGTCGAGGCCGGCGACACGCGCCGCGGCGGTGTGCAGGACATTGAAGCCGTTCCAGCTCGCTTCTTTTCCGGCCGAAGCGGCAAGGAGAATGCGTGCTGCAAGCGACAGCACTGCAAGCCCCTCGGGCCGCGCGAATGCGCCTTCGCCAACGATGACCATCGGCTTGGTGGCGGCTTTCAAAACATCGGCGAACGGATGCTTGCCGCTGGCGATATCCGCCAAGGTATCCGGACCGGCGCCAAGATAGTCGTAGCCGTAGGCTAGATCGACCTTCGGGCCAACGACGCCAATTTTTGTCGGCGCGGACCGCCAGCGCTTGCGAATGCGGGCATTGAGCACCGTCGCTTCGATGCGCGGATTGGCGCCGATCAGCAGAATGGCATCGGCCTGCTCGATGCCTTCGATCGAAGAATTGAAGAGATAGCTGGCGCGGCCGAGCTTGGGATCGAGCTTGTCACCCGACTGGCGGCAATCGAGCGATTTTGCGCCGAAGCGGGCGAGAAGATCTTTGAGTGCGAACATTTCTTCGGCACCGGAAAGATCGCCAGCAATGGCGCCGATCTTGTCGGCAGGAGCGGCTTTCAATTTCTCTGCGACCAAGCTCAGCGCTTCATCCCAGCTCGCCGGCATGAAGCGACCGTTCTTCTTGATGTACGGCTGATCGAGACGCTGCGTTTTCAGGCCGTCCGAGACGTGCCGCGTCTTGTCGGAAATCCATTCCTCGTTCACGGCGTCGTTGTTGCGCGGAAGGATGCGCATGACCGCAGCACCGCGCACGTCCGCCGCGATGGCGGAGCCGACGGCATCCATGACGTCGATTGTCTCGACGGCTTCCATTTCCCAGGGCCGCGCGGCAAACGCCCACGGACGGTGGGTCAGCGCGCCGACAGGACAGAGATCGACGGCGTTCGCGCTCATCTCCGACATGATGCCGTGTTCGAGATAGGTCGTGATCTCGGCATCCTCGCCACGGCCGATGAGGCCAAGCTCTTCGACGCCCGCGACTTCCGTCATGTAGCGGACGCAGCGCGTGCAGTGGATGCAGCGCGTCATCATCGTCTTGATCAGCGGACCGATATGCTTTTCTTCGACTGCGCGCTTGTTTTCGTGGTAGCGCGAGCCACCCATGCCAAAGGCCATCGCCTGATCTTGCAGATCGCATTCGCCACCCTGGTCGCAGATGGGGCAATCAAGCGGATGGTTGATGAGAAGAAATTCCATCACCCCTTCCCGCGCTTTCTTGACCATTGGGGACGAAGTGTTGACGACTTTCGGCGAGCCGTCCTTGTTCGGCGGCAGATCGTTGACGAGCATCGCGCATGAAGCGACGGGCTTGGGAGAGCCTTGCACTTCGACGAGACACATGCGGCAGTTACCGGCAATCGACAAGCGTTCGTGATAGCAAAAGCGCGGAATGACAGAACCCGCCATTTCGCAGGCGTGCATCAAGGTCGTGCCGTCCTCGACCTCGATCGGTGTGCCGTCGACAATCAGTTGCTTTGGCATCTTGCTTTATCCGCCGCTTATTCCGCCGCCACACGGGCATGTTTGGCTTTATAGTCATCGATCCGCTGCTCGATCACGGGGCGGAAATTGTTGATGAGACCCTGGATAGGCCATGCCGCCGCGTCTCCCAGTGCGCAAATCGTATGCCCTTCGATCTGCTTGGAGACTTCAAACAGCAAATCGATTTCGCGCTTTTCTGCTTCGCCACGCTCCATGCGTTCCATGACGCGCCACATCCAGCCGGTGCCTTCGCGGCACGGCGTGCACTGGCCGCAGCTCTCATGCTTATAGAAGTAGGCGATGCGCCGGATGGCGGCGATGATGTCGGTCGACTTGTCCATTACGATCACGGCGGCGGTGCCGAGACCGGAGCCGAGCTTGCCGAGCGCGTCGAAGTCCATTGTCACGGCTTCGGCTTGCTCGGCAGTGATACAGCGTACCGACGAGCCGCCAGGAATAACTGCCAGCAGATTATCCCAGCCGCCGCGAATGCCGCCGCAGTGACGGTCGATGAGTTCCTTCAACGGAATGCCCATCTCCTCCTCGACGACGCACGGGCGTTCGACGTGGCCGGAGATCTGGAAGAGCTTGGTCCCGGTATTATTCGGCTTGCCGAGAGCCGCAAACCACGCCGATCCGCGGCGCAGGATTTCGCCGGTCACCGCGATGCTTTCGACGTTGTTGATCGTCGTCGGTGCGCCGTAGAGGCCGACGTTCGCCGGGAACGGCGGCTTCAGGCGCGGCTGGCCCTTCTTGCCTTCGAGGCTTTCCAGCATCGCCGTTTCTTCGCCGCAGATATAAGCGCCGGCGCCGTGATGGACGTAGAGATCGAAATCCCAGCCGTGAATGTTGTTCTTGCCGATGAACTTCGCCGCATAGGCTTCATCGATGGCGCGCTGGAGCGCCTCGCGCTCGCGGATGTATTCGCCGCGCACGTAGACGTAGCAAGCATGCGCGCGCATCGCGAAGGATGCGAGAAGAGCACCTTCGACAAGCAGATGCGCGTCATGGCGGAGGATCTCGCGGTCTTTGCAAGAGCCGGGCTCCGACTCGTCGGCGTTGATGACGAGATAGCTCGGGCGCGCATCCGCCTTCGGCATGAACGACCACTTGAGGCCGGTCGGGAAGCCTGCGCCGCCGCGTCCGCGCAGACCCGACTTCTTCACCTCGTCGATGATGTAGTCATGGCCTTTGTCGATGAAGAACTTGGTGCCATCCCACACGCCACGGCTCTGCGCGCCTTTAAGGCTCACATCGTGGAAGCCGTAGATGTTGCGGAAAATCCGGTCGCGATCATGCAGCATGCGCGCTACCCCTTCGGCTTTTCGCCGGCTTTGCTTTCGGGACGCCACCCGGAAGCAAGCTTCTGAGCCTGCTCAATCCACTTGTCACGGGTAACGCGGCCCTTGAACCCGTCAAGTTGACTTTCGAACCAAGCGACGTTCTCGGGCGTCCACTTGGCAATCTGGTCGAAGTGCCAAATTCCCATGGCGTGCAGCTTATCCGCCATTATATCGGCGACGCCCCAGATCAAGGACAAATCGTCGGGCGCGCTACCTTCGCGCGGCTCCTTGAGAAGCTCGGGCTGGACGCCAGTGGTTGCCGTAGCGGCCTGCGCAGCAGCAGCCGCGATCGCCCGGTCGCGGATCATGTCGGACTTAATCTTATCGAGCTCGCCGGCGCTCAATGCCTTGCCGCCGCCGCGCGCTTCAAGCTCCTTGACGAGACCGGCGTTCGCCATTGCGGTCAGGGCCGCGGGATGCAGCTGCGCGGTGCCCGATGGCGTGTTGGCGGGCGATGCCGGAGACGTTCCGGTCGCAACCTGTTCCTTGTGTGCCGGTGACGCCAGAGCTGATGGCGGCGTCGTTTCTTTCGGCTGGTCTTCGGCGCCGTCTGAGGTTTCCTCGAAACGCTTCTTCCAGGCGCCGATGGTCGAGCCGTCGTAGAGCGTCGCGTCGGTCAGCGAGGTCGGTCCCGACGAGGGGCAGGATGCGGTACGTCCGGTCTGAGAGCCGGGCTTCGGCTTATGATCGGCGAGGAAGGCATCCAGGAGCTTGTCCAGCTGCTCAGCCGTCAGATCCTCGTAGGTATCCTTGTGGACCTGGACGACAGGGGCGTTGGCGCACACGCCGATGCATTCGACCTCTTCCCACGACAGCGTTCCGTCGGCGTTCGTTTCGTGGGCGTGCTCGTTGATACGCTTCTTACAAACGGAGACGAGATCACCGGAGCCTCGCAGCATGCAGGGCGTGGTGCCGCAGACCTGGATGTGCGCCTTGCTGCCAACGGGCGACAGCTGGAACATCGTGTAGAAGGTCGCGATTTCCATACCGCGTATGTGGGCCATGCCCAGCATATCGCAAACGAGCCTGATTGCAGGTTCAGGGAGCCAACCGCCCGCCTGTTCCTGCGCCCGCCACATCAGCGGAATGATCGCGGAAGCCTGCTTGCCTTCGGGATACTTCGCGATTGTCTCGCGCGCCCATGCAAGATTCTCAGCCGTGAAAGCGAACTGGGCAGGTTGCTCAGGATTCAGTCGGCGAACGGCCATTCACGGCTCCCTCGAACGTCAATCCTAATGTCGCTGGAGCATAATGAGCGTACGTCGCGGGACGATTTGCCCGTTATGCTTCACGTCTAGTCACTCAGCGACATTAACTCTCACTTCGTTACGCGGTCCAGTACGAGGATCGCGGACTCAAAGCAAGCATTTGTCTATCTGTCACATGTGACAAGTGATGATCGTCATCAGTGTTCAGGTGCGACGATACGCGCGCAAGATTACGGTGTCGCAGATGGAGGCGGCGTTGCCGATTCCGACGGCAGAAGTCCGCGCCGTTGCAATGTCTCCGCCGGCTTCTCGGTCGCCCATCTGCGTTCGGAGAATCCGAGCGGCACGGCAAGCCAGCCGAGTAACAACAGGAACGTCGCGACTGGCGCCAGGAAGAGCGCGACTTGCGATCCCACGCGCAGGAAGCCCGTCCATATGGCCGCGAAGAGAAGCCCCAGCACGATGATCACCCACCCGCCGTCGTCAGCGCCGCGCGCGGTCGCGAACAGCAGTGCCGAGAAGAGCCCGACGAGACCGATCAGAACAGGGATGAACGGAAGATCGGCTTGCAGCGCGCCCATCGGCCAGCCACGCGAACGGGCAAAAAGCCGATAGGTCGCGAGGCTCAAGCCCCATCCAAGCGACGCGACGGCAAGCAAGAAGAGGTTGTCGACCATGGGTGCTGCACCGGGAAGCATACGCGGCTCCTTCTTTCCTGCTTTAAAAGCCGTCACCAATTTGGCAGGGCTTTGTGTCAGATGCCAGCCGTACCTTTGCGGCCTTGCAATTATCGATTTTCGACTTGGGCCTTTAGCTCTGCGTTCATGGCGCCGAACCCACGCTCGGTCGCGACAAGGATTCCGCCAACAAACGGCACCAATAGCCCGGAAAACGCCTCCGATTGCGTGAAGCGCGTGTTTGCTCCCTCCGCGCTAAGCACGAACCGGTGCTCACCCGTGAAGAGCCCCGGAATGGGAAGCGATCCCCGCCAGCAGAAGCGTCGTTCGGGAACGAATTCGGTAACGACCGGCCGAAACGTCTGCGGTTTTCCGCCCGGCAGCGCGATAACCACCTCGAGCTTGCCGCCGACACGCTTTTCGCCCGCGATGCTGCGAATAAAAGGGTTCCAGCTCGGGTAGGCGTCGAAGGCCATCAGGACGGACCAGACGCGCGACGGCACAGCCTGGATCAGCACGGCCGTTTCGATCATGCGTGCCATGGCGAATCAGCGGTCGATTTCGCCGAAGACGATATCGAGAGAGCCGAGGATCGCCGAGACGTCGGCGAGCATGTGGCCGCGATTGATGTGATCCATCGCCGCCAGATGCGGGAAGCCGGGCGCGCGGATCTTGCAGCGGTAGGGTTTGTTCGAACCATCGGCGACAAGGTAGACGCCGAATTCGCCCTTCGGCGCTTCGACGGCCGCGTAGACTTCACCGGGCGGCACGTGGATGCCTTCGGTGTAGAGCTTGAAGTGATGAATGAGCGCTTCCATCGAACGCTTCATCTCTGCGCGCTTGGGCGGCACGACCTTCTTGTTCTGTGCGACGTGCGGGCCTTGGCCGCTGGCCGACTTCAAAAGCTCGCAGCACTGCTTCATCAGCTTGGTCGACTCACGCATTTCCTGCATGCGGATGAGGTAGCGATCGTAGCAATCGCCGTTCTTGCCGATCGGGATATCGAAATCGAGTTCAGCATAGCATTCGTAGGGCTGCGCCTTGCGCAGGTCCCAGGCGGCGCCGGAGCCGCGGACCATGACGCCAGAAAATCCCCACGCAAACGCTTCATCGAGCGGGACGACGCCGATATCGACATTGCGCTGCTTGAAAATCCGGTTCTCGGTCAGCAGACCATCGATGTCGTCCAGAACCTTCAGAAACGGATCGCAGAAAGCGTAGATATCGTCGATCAACTGATCGGGCAAATCCTGATGGACGCCACCGATGCGGAAGTACTTGGCGTGCATGCGCGAGCCTGATGCCCGCTCATAGAACACCATCAGCTTTTCGCGCTCTTCGAAGCCCCAGAGCGGCGGGGTCAACGCGCCGACGTCCATCGCTTGGGTGGTGACGTTCAAGAGATGGGACAAGAGGCGCCCGATCTCGGAATAAAGCACGCGGATGAGCTGTGCGCGGCGCGGAACTTCCAACCCTAGAAGCTTTTCTGCTGCGAGGCAGAACGAATGTTCCTGGTTCATCGGCGCGACGTAATCGAGGCGATCGAAGTAGCCTATCGCCTGCATATACGTCTTGTGCTCGATCAGCTTTTCGGTGCCGCGATGGAGAAGCCCGATGTGCGGATCGACCCGCTCGACCACCTCGCCATCGAGTTCGAGCACCAAGCGCAGCACGCCATGCGCTGCCGGGTGCTGCGGCCCGAAGTTGATGTTGAAATTGCGGATCTCAGTCTCGGCCATGTTCAAACGGTCCCGCGCGTGATGGGTGCAAGCCTGGCGATCTTCGCCTTTTCGTTCACCCGCTGCTCGAACTTTTCCCAGTTGACGACCATACGCTGATGCTCGCCCTCGCCAATTAGGTCAATGCCGTCGTGGGCTTTGACATGAAAATATAGGCGGCGGCCAGCAACTTTCGTGCATTCGGCGTCGACCGTCACCGTTTGTCCGGGGACTGTGGCGGCGAGGTGCGAAACATTGATGTGGACGCCAAGCGAACCCTCTCCTTTATCGAGGTGGGGTGCAATGATGTGCAGGCACGTCCATTCCATCAGGCCGACCATGTAGCCTGTCGCGAACACCGTCGGCATGAGCTGGAACTCATGCGCCTCGGGGTAGAGATGCGGCACGGTCTTCGTCGCGGGAACACGATACGTGAATTGCGTCTTGGCACCGGGATGAAGCGTATCTTTCATTGCGCGCCGCTCACACCCGGTCTTTCAAATTGCGTATCGTGATGTAGAGGCTCGAAGCCGTCCCTGCGACTGCGAACAAGCCGACGAAGAACCCCCAAAAGTGGGGACCTGTCGTGCGTCCAAACCAGGGATAGAGCAGCTCAAAAAGCGCAGAAACAAATACCACGCCTAAGGGCACGACAATGGTGCCGTAGGGCAAAAAGCGGCATACGGCACCAAGAACCAAGCCTGCCACAGCGCGCGGCCAGTCGATGATAAAGGCCATGGTCATGAAGGCCGCCGCGATTGCGACGCTGACTTCCAGTTGCATTGCGATCCGGGTCCTGTGCATCACCGCCATTTCGCACCTCCGACAACCTCGTTGTTATCGGCGACCGCGAAAAGGCGCACCTCGCGCCGACCTCTGAATTCGAGAGCATGCCCCTGCTTCGGCGCCTCGGGCAACGCAGCTGAACAACTGGATGGCAAGACTAAACGAACGAACATTTAAAGCGGAACGCCAGATTGCGGGCTTTAAGATTTCGGACCGGCTTTCTCGTCGCCCGGCAGAACGTGACTGGGACCTTCCCACGGGCTCTCGAAATCGAAATCGCGGAACTCCTGGGTGAGCTTCACCGGCTCGTAGACGACGCGTTTCTTCTCGTCATCATAGCGAACTTCGACATAGCCAGTGAGCGGGAAGTCTTTCCGCAGCGGGTGGCCCTGGAAACCGTAGTCCGTCAGGATGCGGCGCAGATCGGGATGACCGATGAAGCGGATCCCGTAAAGATCGTAGGCCTCGCGCTCGTACCAGTTGGCAGCAGGAAACACGTCGTTGACGCTCGCGACGGGAGTTACCTCGTCGGTTGCGATCTTGACCCTGATGCGCTGGTTCAGGCGTGGCGACAGCAGATGATAGACGATATCGAAGCGTTCGGCCCGTTCAGGATAATCGACACCGCAGATGTCGATCAGAACTTCAAACAGGCACTTGGGATCGTCGCGGAGCTTGGTCAGCACGCCGACAATATCTTCACGAGCAACGGTGATCGTCAATTCGTCGTAAGCGATGGCCGACCGCTGCAAAGCAGCGCCCGCAATCGAATTTGCGGCATCCTGCAATACGGACAATTCGGTCATCGGCCGGCGATCTCCCAGCGCGGCCGACAGCATGAGCCGGCCATGGTGATTTTTTGCTTTTGCCTAACGTTCGATCGTGCCAGTGCGGCGTATCTTCCGTTGCAGCAAAAGAATTCCGTAGAGCAGTGCTTCCGCGGTCGGCGGGCAACCCGGCACGTAAACATCGACCGGAACGATGCGATCGCAGCCGCGGACGACGGCATAGGAATAATGATAGTAGCCGCCGCCGTTGGCGCAGCTCCCCATCGAAATGACGTACCGCGGCTCGGGCATCTGGTCATAGACCTTCCGCAGCGCGGGCGCCATTTTGTTGGTCAACGTACCGGCGACGATCATCACGTCGGACTGCCGGGGCGAAGCACGGGGCGCAAAGCCGAAGCGCTCGACGTCATAGCGCGGCATCGAGACCTGCATCATCTCGACGGCGCAGCAGGCAAGGCCGAACGTCATCCACATCAACGAGCCGGTTCGCGCCCAATTGATGAGATCGTCGACGGTCGTGACGACAAAACCCTTATCGGCCAACTCGTTCGAGACGTCGGTAAAAAACGGATCGGCAGCCGGAGCGCCGGTCACAGCCGCGCCTTCGCGGACGCGGTCAAAGGTGCGATCGAAGAGCAAGCCAGGCGCGCCGTCGTCCTTCATGATCATTCCCATTCCAGCGCGCCCTTCTTCCATTCGTAGATGAAGCCGATGGTCAACACGCCGAGGAACACCATCATGGACCAGAAGCCGAAGACGCCGATTTCCTTGAAGGCGACTGCCCAGGGAAAGAGGAATGCGATCTCAAGATCGAAAATGATGAAGAGGATCGACACGAGGTAGAAGCGCACGTCGAATTTCATGCGGGCGTCGTCGAAGGCATCGAAACCGCATTCGTAGGCCGAGACCTTCTCGGGATCAGGGTTGCGGACGGCGACGAGAAAGGGCGCGATCATCAGGGCGCCGCCAATCAGCAGAGCCACGCCGATAAAGATAGCTATCGGCAAATATTGCGTAGTCAGATCCATCATTGCAGTGCATCCGCTTGCACGAAGTGTCCGAGCGCCTTCTGTCCGGTGTTAACTCACGCCGTCCTGCGGCGCAACACCCTGCTTCTGACCATGCCCTGAGCTAGAAACGCAGGACAAAACAGTTGCATCGCCCCGCATTGCCCGGACCTTTTTTCGTTCGAACGCCGATTGGAGGGCGTTGCAGTCCGGGGTTATTGCAGACCCGATCACAATTATTAATGCAATATTACTTTCTGCTGATAGCTATTCGGCGAGCATTGTTCTTTACGCTTCGAGATCAGGCAAGATGACGAGCAATGTTCAGCAACCATTCAGAGCCAGAGGTGTTTTCTCCTGCAAGTTCTCCAGGGAGAGATCCTCATGAAAACCTTGATTTATGCGCTCTCGACAGTAGCCATTGTTGGCGTCACGCCGCTTTCGGCGCAGGCAGCCGACCTTGACGGATATAATGGCGGTTATGTCGAACGCGGTCCGGTGGTCGAAGGCCCTCCGGTACGGGAATATTATTATGATGGCCCCGCTGTGACCTACTACGACGGGCCCCGCTATTACCGACCCTATCCCTACTGGGCCGGCTATTATCCCTATCGTTATGGCTATTGGGGCGGCCGGCCGTATTATCGCGGCGGCTATTGGGGCCATCGCGGTGGTTGGCGCGGTGGACACTGGGGTGGTCATCGCGGCTGGCGATAACCCCCTGCTCTCTTTCAAATATTCCGTTCGAGTTCATCCTGCGCGCTGATCGGCAATCGGCGCGCAGATCGCTTTCTGCGTCAGGCGCCTCGCGATTGGATCGTTCGGCGGATTTGCGCGGGACCAATTTTGAGCTTTTTGGGGAGCGCGACCGCTGCGAACGCGGGCGAATGAGCGCAATTTTACTGATAGCCTCGCTGTTGCCCCGACTCTTGGTTAGGGATGGCATATGATTTGGACTAACCATATTGCTCATCGGCGGGGCGCACGCGCGGGGCTGACCGGGGCACGCGTGGCGTTCAAAGCGGCTGCCGTGGTGCTTGCCGCGTGCCTGCCGTTCCTCGCGGCCGGTCATAGCCAAGCGCAGCAATCCCCGCCCGTCGCGACGCATCCCTCGGCGGCAGCAGCGGCTGCAGCCGGACAGATCGCGGACTTCTTCAGTGAGGTCGGGGATCAGATCTATGACGATTGCATCTTCGAACTCTCACAGGAGCAGATCGAGGTTCAGCAGGCTCTGATCGTGGCCTACATCAAGGCCGGCGCGAGCGCTGCCATGGCGCGAAAGCTCGCCGTGAAGCAAATTCATCCGCCGAAGTTGTCCGCAAAGTGCGAAGCCATCCGCCGTCTGCCGAAGGAACCAGGGCCGATCGCAAGCCTAGCGCCGACGGATGAGCCCGAAGCACCGTCGCCGCCTCCCGTCCTGCCGAAAGTGCCCGCGAAGGTCCCGACCGGCCCACCCATTTCCATCGCAAACAAGAGAACGCTTCCGCAGTGGGACTGCGCGCCTGGCGTCGATTTCGTCACCATTCAGCTCAACGGTTATCCGCGCAAGCTGACGGGCGGCGAAATCTGCAACCCGTTCGAGGATGTGATCCACGAGGTTCCGCCGACCGCCGGAACTTTCCGGCTCGGCTATACGATCCGGACCGGGCGGCTTTTTGTAATCTCCAGCGATCCACGTTCGAACGGACAAACGATCGCGTGGGCGATTTCCGGCCGAGAGATGTGCCGGAACAATCCCGATCCTGATTGTCTTGCGACGCGCGCCGTCGGCCCGCTGCCGCCAGGCGAATACACCTTCGGCTCAAACGATCCAAGCAAGCGCGTGACATGGGGGCCGAAGACCAAGCGGAACGTCGTCGGCATCTATCTCCGGAAGCTTTGGGACAAGGAGAGGTTCACGCCGCGCCAGACGGCCGCCATTCTCGCGCGCGGGAACATCGCCATTCACGAGCGCCTCAAGGGTGAGATGTCGGAGGCCTGCCTCGGGCTGGAACCGAAGGGCTGGGCTTACGTCGCGTCATTGGTTAAGGCTGGCCGTGCGACGGGCGTCAACGCCTATATCGACGAGCCGTATCCTCAAGTCGCGGAAAATCCGCCGATCGTCGTCGCCTCGTCGTTCTCGCTCACGTCGCTGTTCAAATAGCGACGCGAGCACTTCAGCCCGTCACGACAATACGTAGCCAACGGGCTGAAGCTCGTCGGGAAGAGGCGACACGCCAAGAGAGCTGAGCATTTCGCGTTCCACGACGCGCACGAGCGCTTTGACCGGAAGGCTGTTGTCGGCGGGGGCGAATGGCTCGGCGAGGTCGTCGCCGATCGCGTCGAGCCCGAAGAATGTGTAGCTGATGAAGGCCACGATGACGGGCGTTCCCCAGCCGAGTTGCGGCGCGAGCGCAAACGGCAGCAACACGCAAAACAGATAAACCGTGCGGTGAATGAGAAGCGTATAGGCGAATGGCAGCGGCGTCGCCCTGATGCGTTCACAGGCAGCCTGAACGTTCGAGAGGCCATTCATGCGGATGGCAGCAGACGAATAACGCCAATCCGATAGCGCTCCGGATTTATTCAGTTCAATCAGCTCCACACCGACCTGCCTGAGAATGGCATCAGTCACGTTGGGGCCGGCGGATATCGTCGCGTCCCATGGGCGGGCTGCGGCCAGTTCATCCTCATCGCGAAGGCGCGCCGAGAGCGCATTGGCGAACGCGATCAAGGGCATGAAGATGCGGCGTTTGGCTTCCGTATCAAGGTCGGATAGCTCGCGCATCAAAGACCGGACTTGAACGAGAAGCTCTCCCCATTGCTTGCGCCCTTCCCACCAGCGGTCGTAAGCGGCGCTGTTCCGGAAGCTCATGAAGATTGAAATGGCAATGCCGATCAGGCCGAACGGTGCCGTGCCCAGATGAGACATCGGCTCCAGATGAAAATCGCCAGTAAAGACGACGACGCAAGAGAGCACCGTAATGAAAAGGCAGCGCCATGCGACACGGCCCGCGATGGATCCGCGGACGGCAAAGAGGATGTCGAAAAAGGAGGCTTTTGGGCGGACGATCAAGGGCGGGACCTGCGCTCAGGTAGGGGTGCTGCTTGATTATCTTCTATGCGCCGAAGTGGAAGCTCGCAATTGGCTTGGACGTCGTATCCCGGGAAACGTATGCACCAGGCACTGAGCGGCGACTGAAGGTCTGCCGCCTATCGCAGATGCGTGAGATCATACAGGAGTTGCGGCACCGCAATCGGCGTCGGCAACACGTCGTCGTCGGGATCGAGATCGCGCCAGACCTGAGGATCATTCGACGACTGAATCATTTTGTAGCTGTACCCCGTCTGGTACCAAGGCTTCAGGTCGTCCGTGCGATTGTCGAGAATAAGGTCGCCGAATTTCGTTCTCGCAGTCAGAACCGCGTGCCCTTCTCCGTTCTCGATACGCACGACCGTCATCAACAGAGAGCTTGTCGGCCATCCCAGAGAAATTAAGATGTGGCGCTTGAGAAGAGCGTAATCCTCGCAGTCACCCTTTCCGTCTTTCGGGATGGTCCAATAATCCTCGATCCCGTAGTGCTCGATATCGGTCATCGGCGTGATCGCGCGGTTGATCCGGCGATTGACCTCGTCCAGCTGCTCAAGGCGCTTAGCCGATTCCGCGAAGCCATTTCCCGCTTTGCGGAGCACGCATTCGCTCGGAGACTCGGTGCAAAACCGGACGAAAGCGGCAGGAGGAGCGACGGCTCCGTATTCTTCCAGAAAGAGATTTTGGATCACATGCTGCAGATGCGGCTGCACCTCGCCTGCCCATGCGGCCGTCGCAGCCAGGGACGCAATCCATCCGGCGAAAACGATTTTGACAAAACGCATTGCGATAACACCGAGCCCGTTACACGCTCGAATGAAGATCAATATTGCACATTAATGGAGGGCTAAGATTATCGATCTTGCGCCAGAATCTCGGCCTAGCCAGTTGGCCTAGGAAACATGTGATGTCGGCGACCCACCGTTTTCGTTTTGCTTACGCTGTCGCAAAGTCCGCATTCGAATGCGAGACGCATCGCCCTTCGACTGACTGACGAAGACCTTCCGGATTGGCTGACGTTCGTGATGCGTCGCAGCACGGCCTCCGTACGATTACGGAATGGCCGATATGTCGTTTCGCTCGGGGAACAGATTATGAGGGATCGTGTTCAATGATCGTCGATTATAGTTGAATTTGTTTCAATCATTCCCGCGTCAGGGAAATGGAGCCAATCTCATGTTTCGCATAGTGCGTATAATTGCCGTCGTCGCGAGCGCATCGGTGTTGGCGACAGGTTCTCTGATGTTTTCCAGTCAAGTTGAAGCGCGTGGCGGACACTTCGGTGGTCATGGAGGCCACTTCGGAGGTGGACATTTCGGCGGTGGCCATTTCGGAGGCGGCCACTTTGGCGGCCGCCATTTCGGCGGCGGACATTTTGGAGGACGGCATTTCCGAGGCTTTGGCGGTCGACACTTCGGGAGCCGCCATTTTGGTGGCGGCCACTTCGGTGGCAGACACTTCGGCGGCAGACACTTCGGAGGCCGGCATTTTGGCGGCAGAGGTCACGGCTATGCGCGGGGCAATCAATTCCGCGGATCGCATTTCGCGCGTGGACATCGTGGCGTCGGAAACCGCGGCTTCGCGAACAGGCATTTTCGTGGCAACAGGCATTTTGCGAGCCACGGCCGCGCGCTTGCAGCAACCGGCCGTATGACACATGCCTTCGGTCGTCACGGCTACGGCCACCACTTCGCCCGCAATGGCTTCTGGCATAATCGCTATGCGTATGGCCGCTACGGGCGCTGGCATCGCGGCTGGGGCTACGGATGGTATGGCCCGGTATTCTGGCCGTACGCCTACGGGGACGCATTCGCTTTCGCGCTGTGGCCGTATGACTATTACGATCCGTTCTGGGATTATGGCTCAGACTGGATCCTGTCGAGCGTATTCTGGCCTGGTGGCGAACCGGGATATTACAATTACGGCGGCGGAGGCTACGGCTACGGCTACGGCGACATCTACGGCACAAACACGCCGCGCCGTGGTTCTACGAGTGTCGCGACGGCGTCCATTCCGGAGCCGCAGCGGCAGGACGCTTGCGGTAGCCTGGCTCCCGGCGTGGCTCAGTTGCCGGTTGCACGTATCCAGAAAGCCATCGCGCCGACAACGGAGGATCAGCGCGCCGCGCTGACCGACTTCAATACAGCGCTGACGAAAGGCGCGGATATCATGAAGCAGGCCTGTCCGGCTGAGGCGCCGCTCACGCCTCCGGCCAAGCTCGAGGCCGTCACGCAGCGGCTCACCGCCATGAAAACCGCAATCGGCGAAGTCCGCCCGTCGCTGGATAAGCTCTACAGCACTCTGAGCGATGACCAGCAGCGGCGCTTCGATAAGGTTCTTCTGGCGTCGCAACCGAAAGGCAAGTCGGCCAACAAGGCCGCGGGCCTCGACGTGGCGAAGCTATGCAACGACCGCGGACCGGCGTTCGCCGACTTGCCGGCAGAGCAGATCGAACGGGCGATCAACTTGGATGACACCCAGCGCGCCAAGCTTGATGCTCTGAAGACAGCATCGACGAAAGCTGCGGATATCTCCAAGGGCGGCTGTCTCTCGACGATGCCGACGACTGTCGGCGGGCGCCTCGACGCGGTTGAGAAACGGGTCGATGCGCTGTTGCAGGCGACGAATGAGCTTCAACCCGCTGTCGATGGCTTCTATGCGTCCCTCTCCGACGAGCAGAAAGCCCGCTTCAATTCCATCGGCGTAGCGACGGCACAGTCATCGCCGCGATCGCCGCCCGCGAGCAGCATGGGATCGAGCAGCGGCGAGACGGGCTCGCAATCACCCGCCTCGAAGTAAAGAAAAGGCAGCTTGCTGATTGGGTGCCGTCGTCCATCGTAATTGGGCGGCGGCACAAATCGTTTATGCGCCCATCGGCTGCGCTAAACGCGGTTTTCTAGGGCGCCGATTTCCTGAATGTCGAGATCGCGTTCGAGCGCATGTAATGCTTCGTCGTCGATGTCGCCGGCGCGATGCAGCCGCATCAGCTCGCGACGTCCGGCAGCGACGGCCGCCAAGATCACGTCGAAGTGCGCGTTAATCCGATCTGTGTGCGCACTCTCATTGCCCGTGTAAATCGCGGCTACCGCGGCGCGACGCGTATACCTTTCGAGTAGTTGCGGATGAACGAGATTGCCGTCGCCATCGTAGGCCAGCTTTTCGACGACGTTCTTCTGCGCCACGATCATCGCCTCTTCCGCTTGAGATGCCGATAGTCGTGCGTGAGGGACCTCATCTTCTTTGAGCCCCAGCATGCGGATGAGAGCGCCGAGCGTCGTCCCCTGTAAAAGCACCGTGACCAGAATGACCGCAAACGCGGTCACCAGCATGAAGTCGCGGCCGGGTACGGCGTCAGGCAACGTCAACGCAACTGCGAGCGTGACGACGCCACGCATTCCAGCCCATCCGAGCACGGTCGCGGCTGGCGCGCCGAGCGGCTGAGCACGCTTGCCCCCCAAGCTCCGGAGCAACGACAGCACGGCGTCGCTACCGAAGATCCACACGAACCTCGCAACTGTCATCGCGAGCACAATGATCAGGACCGGCACCGCCATTTGCGCCAAGACGACATCAATACCGCCGACGCGATCGAGAACGCCGCGGAGCGAAAGTCCGATCAGAATGAAAATGAAGGCTTCGAAGATGAAGACCATTACCTGCCAGAATGCACCGGCGCGCATGCGGATGCTGGCTGAAAATACCGTGTGCTGAAACCAGCCGAACAGAAGCCCCGCGGTGACCGTTGCGATGACGCCGGATACATGCACGGCTTCGGCAGAAATGTAGGCTGCCCAGCACAGCAGGATCGATGCGGCGATCGTCAGATAGTCGTGGCCGAGCCGCCGCAGCAGGAACATCCAAAGGCCGCCCATGACCGCGCCGACCGCGACGCCGCCCAGCGCCAGCACGAAGAACTGTCCGGCCGCCGCTCCCGCAGAGAACGTGCCGGTCAACACGGCCGCGACGGCGAAGCGGAAAAGCACGAGGCCGGTCGCGTCATTCAGAAGGCTTTCACCTTCGAGCAGCGTCGAGAGCCTGCGTGGCAGCTTCACGGTTTGCAAAACAGCCCGCGCCGAGACGGCATCGGGCGGCGACACGATGGCCCCAAGTGCGAAACAGGCGGCCCACGGCAAGTTCGGCATCAGCCAGTGCGTGACAACGCCAACGATGAGCGTCGTGAAGATCACCGCGCCGATGGCGAGAGACAGGACGCCGGCGATATGCCTGCGGAATTCGGCGTGCGCAGTGAAAAAGGCACCGTCCATCAGCAGCGGCGGAAGGAACAGCACGAGCACGAGTTCGGGATCGAGTTCGAAGACCGGCAGCCCCGGAATGAACGCCATTGCACCGCCGCCGATCAAAAGCGCCACAGCGGGAGGCAGTTTCAGACGAAGCGCGACCCAATGGAGCGCGAGAATGGCGAGCAGCATCGTGAAGATGAGTTCGAAGACTTGGACGGGATGCATGCGGCTCAAGTTCTCCAATCGTGCGTGCGCCTGCCAGGTGAGGTGAGGTGAGGTGAGGTGACCCCTGTAGCTGATGGGCACGCATTTGTGTAGTTTCGACAGCTGAGACACATGGGTTGGGCCCGCGCCAGGGCGGGTGCCTACCGATACAAGGAACATCGACCATGGAAGAAAAGAAACTCGACGTCCTGCAGCCCGTCGACGACACAGCTATTCGGCTCGGTAAGACGCTCGTGCGGAGCGCCCGCTATGGCGCACTAGGAACGCTTGATCCACTCGACGGCTCGCCGTCAGTGAGCCGTGTCAGCCTTGCCACCGCTATGGATGGCGCGCCGATATTTCTTATTTCCCGGCTCTCGTCCCATTGCACCAACTTGATGGCGGACGGGAAATGCTCATTGCTCGTCGGCGAACCCGGCAAGGGCGATCCCCTCGCCCATCCACGCATGACGCTGATCGGCACGGCTAAACCAGTTCCCGCGGGCGCCGAACTTACACTTTATCGCAGCCGCTATCTCAGGCGGAATCCGAAGGCGGCGCTTTACGTCGACTTTCCGGATTTTTCGTTCTGGCGTTTCGAGACGGCGCGCGCATCTTTGAACGGCGGCTTCGGCAAGGCCTACGCGATGAAAGCTGCTGATCTTGCGACGTCACTCGATGGCGTCGAGGCGCTGGCGGACATGGAAGACGGTGCCGTCTCACATATGAATTCCGATCATCTCGCCGCGATCGAGCGTTATGCGGCGAAGATCGGTGAGGAACCGGGCGGCTGGAAGCTTTCGACGCTCGATCCCGAGGGGCTGGACCTCATCTGCGGCGAACGCGCCGCGCGGCTGTGGTTCGACCGTCCGTTGTCGTCGGCTGCGGAACTGAGGCCGGTGCTCGTGGCGCTGGCAAAAGAAACGCCCAGTTCTGCCTGAGACGCCATTCGGTCTGGCGGTATGCCGACCATCTTTGGTATTGCGAGTGGGAATTCGTGTTGCGGTGGCTGTAAATCGGCCACCGTCGAAGCCATCATCAGACAACCGTTTATCGGACTGATAAATGGCGCGAGAGACGGGACTTGAACCCGCGGCCTCCGCCGTGACAGGGCGGCGCTCTAACCAACTGAGCTACTCCCGCAATCCAGATGCGCAGAGCATCGATGCGAGCGGTCGAGATACGTGTTCGCGGCGTCCAAGTCAAGCGGCCGGTTGATAGAATTTGGATGCGCTCACAGCGCTTCCAACCGATTGAAACTCAGGCGCAAGTCGACAGAACAAAGGCCGCACGCTCGGCAACGGGCAGGCGCGGCAAGGTGACCAATTCATAGCCCAACCCAGTATAGACGTCGGCCATGGCATGGTAGGTGGCTTCCGCCTCCTCAATCGTCTGCTTGCGTTCGGAATCCTGGGTGAAAATTTCGGGCCAGGGCGGCGCTATGAAGACGCGATTATTATAACGAAACATTTCTGCAGCGCGCTGCACCTGCGGCGGTACCGGTAAGCCAGAAAGTTGCAGATAGCCAATGACGTCCGGGATACCGCGGTCGAAGAAGACAATTCCTATTTCGGCAGCCGCTTGAGCTTCGCGATAGGAGCGCAGATCCCAACTCAGCATAAGATCGGCAAATGCATTTTGATCCGCCCACGGGAGTGCCGCGCCGCCGATCGCTACCTGGTCGCGAATGATACCCCGTCCCGCTTCCGGCATGGTTCGAAAGCCGGCGTCAGCCAAGGCTGCCGCCAGCGAGCTTTTACCGGAGCCAGGTCCGCCCGTAACGATAACTAGACGTGATCCGATTTTCACCGGTTGCGCCATGTGCTCAGGTTCGGCCGACGAAATCGCGCTTACCGATCTCAATGCCGTTGTGGCGCAGAATGTCGTAGGCAGTGGTGCAGTGGAAATAGAAGTTCGGGAACGCGACGTGGAGCAGGTATTCGCGTCCCGTCATGGTCACGTCCTGGCCGCCGGTCTTGATCGTCAGTTCGCGCGTATCTGCGCCTTCGAACTGTCCGGGCTTATAGGCGGCGAGAAGCGCCTGAATCTTTGCGATGCGCGCCTTCAGCTCCGGCAGTGTCGTCTCGACGTCGGGAAAGCCCGGCACCTCTGTCCCGGTGAGCCGCGCCGGCGCAGCCTTGGCGAAATCGGTCGCGAGCTGAACCTGACGCGTCAGGTTGAACATATCGGGATACAGACGCGAGCCGAGATAAACTGCAAAGTCGATCTTCTTCGCGGCCGCCTGCTGTGCGGCCTTGTCGAGGAACGCTTCAAGCGCTGAGAGCTGCTTCTGAAAGGTCGGGATGGCGATGTCATACAATGATAGAGCCATTGTGTTTCCTCTTTCTAAAGTTCGGTAATACCGAACTAACGTATGATAGCTGGCCAGCGGCAGCAAGACATACGTCAGCTGCGCTACGTTTGCGCCAACGTCTACGCACGCTTATTTTCTTGGGGATTGGCGAGGTGGGATGCCGCCGGCTCACGGGCCTGTCGCCTGGAACGAAGCAACATGGTGGGCGGTGAGAGGGTCGAACTCCCGACATCCTCGGTGTAAACGAGGCGCTCTACCACTGAGCTAACCGCCCGACGCGCCTTTGCTAGTCTGTCTGCAAAAGGCTGTCAAAACAAACACGCGCGCCACTTCCGCGGCGCGCGTGGAAAAGTGTAACGCGGCTTAGTTGATGTTCAGCGCGTCTTTCAGGCCCTTGGCCGGCGTGAACTTCGGCACGCGTGAAGCCGGAATCTGGATCGTTTTGCCGGTCGCCGGATTGCGGCCTTCGCGCGCCTTACGGGCAGCGACCTTGAACGTGCCGAAATCCGGGATGCGCACTTCATGGCCGTCCTTCATCGCGGCACGAATGTGGGCGAGAACGGCATCAACAACGCCACTCGCCTTCTCCTTCGTCAGCTCGCAATCTCGGGCAACGGCATCAATCAAATCTTTCTTGCTCATCTCGTCTTTCCTCTAATGTGGGAGGTGGGGCTTCGGCGCGTGGGCTCGAAGCCCGAGGCGGCCATTTCGGGGAGTAGCGGGCCGCGCATGAAGGGCTAGAAGCGCTCAATCGCCCCGGTCGTCAAGCGGAAAAAGCCCGTATTTCCGGACAAAAGCGCATCCTAATGCTCATTCCGCCCAGAACAAAATGCCCCTGCGCGGCAACCGAGCAGGGGCATTTCTTAACGTAAATTTACGCTTACTCGACGAAAGTCAGTGTGCGGTAATTCGCGCACCGCCTTTGGCCGCTTCTTTGGCTTCCAGAGCCTCAGCTTCCGCAGCTTCGTCCCACGTGATGGGCTCCGGCACACGGACGAGTGCGACCTTCAGGACTTCATCGAGACGCGAGACCGGGATGATGTCCATCTTGGTCTGCACTTCCGACGGAATTTCCGCGAGATCCTTGCGGTTCTCCTCGGGAATGATGACCGTCTTGATGCCGCCGCGAAGAGCCGCGAGCAGTTTCTCTTTCAGTCCACCGATCGGCAGCACGCGACCGCGCAGCGTGATCTCGCCCGTCATCGCGACGTCCTTGCGGACGGGGATGCCGGTCAGAACCGAGATGATCGCCGTCGTCATGGCGATGCCTGCAGACGGTCCATCCTTCGGCGTTGCGCCTTCCGGCACGTGCACGTGGATGTCGCGCTTTTCGAAGAGCGACGGATGGATGCCGAAATCAACCGAGTGCGAGCGCACGTAGGCGTTCGCGGCCTGGATCGACTCCTTCATCACGTCACGCAGGTTGCCCGTGACGGTCATCCTGCCCTTGCCCGGCATCATAACGCCTTCGATCGTGAGCAGCTCGCCGCCGACTTCCGTCCAGGCCAAGCCGGTAACGATACCGACCTGATCCTCGAGCTCAGCTTCACCGAAGCGGTACTTCGGCACGCCGAGGAAGTCGTGAACGTTCTCCGCGGTGACGACGATCGAGGTCTTCGACGACGTCAGGATTTCCTTCACGGCCTTGCGGGCGAGCTTGGCGATTTCGCGTTCGAGCGAACGCACACCGGCTTCACGTGTGTAGCGGCGAATGACTTCCTTCAGTGCGTCGTCTTCGACCGTCCACTCGCCCTGTTCGAGGCCGTGAGCTGCATACTGCTCAGGGATCAAGTGGCGCTTGGCGATCTCAAGCTTCTCGTCTTCCGTGTAGCCAGCGAGCCGAATGATTTCCATACGGTCCATAAGGGCCGCGGGGATGTTCAGCGTATTGGCCGTCGTCACGAACATCACGTTCGAGAGATCGTAGTCGACCTCAAGATAGTGATCATTGAAGGACTGGTTCTGTTCCGGATCGAGCACTTCGAGCAGAGCCGCCGCAGGGTCGCCGCGGAAGTCCTGGCCCATCTTGTCGATCTCGTCCAAGAGGAAGAGCGGGTTCGTCCGCTTTGCCTTCTTCATGGACTGGATGACCTTGCCGGGCATCGAGCCGATGTAGGTGCGGCGATGGCCGCGGATTTCCGCTTCGTCACGGACGCCGCCCAGCGACATGCGCACGAACTCACGGCCGGTCGCGTTAGCGATCGACTTGCCCAGAGACGTCTTACCGACGCCAGGAGGACCGACGAGGCACAGGATCGGCCCCTTGAGCTTGTTCGTCCGCGCCTGCACGGCGAGGTACTCAAGGATGCGTTCCTTGACCTTCTCCAGGCCATAGTGCTCCTGGTCGAGAACCTGCTGGGCCTCGGCGATATCCTTCTTGACCTTGCCCTTGATCCCCCACGGGATCGACAGCAGCCAATCGAGATAGTTGCGCACGACCGTCGCTTCGGCCGACATCGGCGACATCTGCTTGAGCTTCTTCAGCTCAGCGAGCGCCTTGTCCTTGGCTTCCTTCGACAGCTTGGTGTTCTCGATCTTTTCCTCGAACTCGGCGATGTCGTCGCGCTCGTCGGAATCGCCCAGCTCCTTCTGAATGGCCTTCATCTGCTCATTCAGATAGTACTCGCGCTGCGTCTTCTCCATCTGGCGCTTAACGCGCGAACGGATCTTACGCTCGACCTGGAGAACCGAGATCTCGCTTTCCATCAGCGTGTAGACACGCTCAAGCCGCTCGGAGATGCTGGCGGTTTCGAGCACGTCCTGCTTGTCAGAAATTTTGACTGCGAGATGCGAGGCGATCGTGTCTGCGAGCTTCGCGTAATCCTCGATCTGGCCAACGTTGCTCAAGACCTCGGGCGAGACCTTCTTGTTGAGCTTCACGTAGCTTTCGAACTGGGTCACGACGGAACGCGCCAGCGCTTCGAGTTCGTCCTTGGCGCCGGGAACTTCAGCGACGCGCTCGACCTCAGCCTCGAAATAGTTGGCGTTCGACGTGTAGCGCGTGATCTTGGCGCGCGCATTGCCTTCGACGAGGACTTTCACTGTCCCGTCGGGAAGCTTCAAAAGTTGCAGAACCGATGCGAGCGTGCCGATCTCGTAGATGGCATCGGGCGCCGGATCGTCATCGCTGGCGTTCTTTTGCGCGGCGAGCAGAATTTGCTTGTCGGCGCGCATGACCTCTTCAAGGGCCGCGATCGACTTCTCGCGCCCGACAAAGAGGGGGACGACCATGTAGGGAAAAACGACGATGTCTCGGAGCGGCAGAACCGGGAACAGCTCTTTTCCGCTGGCTTTTTCCTTGGTCTTTTTGTCTTCGCTCATTTCACTACCTATTCGCCGTGCACCGAAGGTCTGTCATATCCTACCGGTACATTCCACACCCGTTCCACTTTAGGAGCCACGCGTCCCGCCCCTTTTTGTGGCGACGGTTCTGCATGCTCGTGAGCGCGAGCGCGGGGTGAGACCCAAGCCCTAGACACCGGTTTTCGGAGAAATACGGCTGGCTGCTTGACGCCACTCCCTCCGAACAAATGGGGACCAGCGCCCCGCAAACAAGTCCCGGGGCAGTGCCCCGGGAAAGCGTTAATTGTCGCGACGGCTCAGGCTGTCGAGCCCTTCTCTTCCGCGCGTTCCGTGTAGATCCGCAGTGGCTTCGCCGAGCCCTCGACGATTTCCGGTCCGATCACGACCTCCTCGACGCCCTTAAGCGTCGGCAGGTCGTACATCGTGTCGAGCAGGATGCCCTCCATGATGGACCGCAGGCCACGTGCACCGGTCTTGCGCTCGATGGCCTTGCGCGAAATCGCCTTCAGAGCATCAAGCGTGATCGTCAGCTTGACGTCTTCCATCTCGAACAAGCGCTGGTACTGCTTGACGATGGCGTTCTTCGGCTCGGTCAGGATCTGAACGAGCGCCGACTCGTCGAGGTCTTCCAGCGTTGCGATGACCGGCAGACGGCCGATGAATTCCGGGATCAAGCCGAACTTCAGCAGATCTTCCGGCTCGACGTTGCGCAGGATCTCGCCCGTGCGACGTTCGTCCGGACCGCTGACGCGGGCCTGGAAGCCAATCGAGGAACCCTTGCCACGACGTGAGATGATCTTCTCCAAGCCGGCGAACGCGCCGCCGCAGATGAAGAGGATGTTCGTCGTGTCGACCTGCAGGAATTCCTGCTGAGGATGCTTGCGGCCGCCCTGCGGAGGAACCGACGCAACGGTTCCTTCCATGATCTTCAGAAGCGCCTGCTGCACGCCCTCGCCCGAGACATCCCGCGTGATCGATGGGTTGTCGGACTTGCGGCTGATCTTGTCGACCTCGTCGATATAGACGATGCCGCGCTGCGCCCGCTCGACGTTGTAGTCAGCAGCCTGCAGCAGCTTCAGGATGATGTTCTCGACGTCCTCGCCGACGTAACCGGCTTCGGTGAGCGTCGTGGCGTCTGCCATCGTGAACGGAACATCCAGGATACGCGCCAGCGTTTGTGCGAGCAGCGTCTTGCCCGAACCCGTCGGTCCGACGAGCAGGATGTTCGACTTCGCCAACTCCACGTCGTTGTTCTTCGAAGCGTGGTTCAGGCGCTTGTAATGGTTATGGACCGCGACAGAGAGAACGCGCTTGGCATGGTTCTGGCCAATGACGTAGCTGTCGAGCACGCCGCAAATCTCCTGCGGGGTCGGAACGCCGTCGCGGGATTTGACGAGGGTGTTCTTGTTCTCCTCGCGGATGATGTCCATGCAAAGTTCGACGCATTCATCGCAGATGAATACCGTCGGGCCAGCAATCAGTTTGCGGACCTCATGCTGGCTCTTGCCGCAGAAAGAGCAGTAGAGAGTGTTCTTCTCTTGAGCCATTTGTTCTCACCTTCCGTGCAAGACCCACCAACGCGATGTTCTTGCTTTGGCCCGCTTTTCACGCTCGGCGCTGAGCCGATTCTGCGGCGACGTGAACTCCATAGCCAATCTGAGCACGCTATCGTTCAGCAGATCAAGATTGGATTAATGGAGCCTACCCGGCCACAGCTCGCAAGCGGCGCTATTGCCACAGTTGATAAACGAGCTGGCAACACCGGCGATTCAATCCGAGCATTTACCTAAACTCACACGCTGATGTGCAGCGTTTGTTCTCCTGAGAGGGCGAATTGCCGCCCACTCTCGTGGTGTTCCGACCGCGAACGGCCGAGTTGCGCTGGCAATTTGCCTTATCAGTCGGCGATTTTGCCAGGTTCGAAGACAGTCCCTTCGACTTCGTCGCGGTTTTCGAGGACTTTGTCGATCAGGCCGAAATCGCGGGCCTGGTCGGCCGTCATGAAGTAGTCGCGGTCCAGCGTCTTATCAACCATCTCGTAGGTCTGACCCGTGTGCTTCACATAGGTCTCGTTGAGACGCCGCTTCATTTTGATGATGTCCTCGGCGTGGCGCTCAATGTCGGACGCTTGGCCAGAGAAACCGCCCGACGGCTGGTGCACCATGACGCGAGCGTTCGGGAGCGCGTAGCGCATGCCCTTCGCACCGGCACAAAGCAGCAACGAACCCATCGAGGCAGCCTGGCCGATGCACAGCGTGGCGACGGCCGGCTTCACGAACTGCATCGTGTCGTAGATCGCCATACCCGCCGTGACGACACCGCCCGGCGAGTTGATGTACATCGAGATCTCTTTCTTCGGGTTCTCGGACTCGAGGAACAGAAGCTGCATGCAGATCGATGCAGCCATGTGATCTTCGACCGGGCCGGTCACGAAGATGATGCGTTCCTTCAGAAGCCGCGAAGGAAGGTCGTAGCCGCGCTCGCCGCGCGTCGTCTGCTCGACGACCATAGGCCAGAAGGTGTTGGTCAAGGTATTGATCGGATCGCGCATCGCCTTCGTCTTTCCTCATTTCGGCGGGCAGACCGCTCGGCCTCGCCCGCCTGACTCGCACGCATTTCAGGAGCGTATTGAATTGCAGAAGCCGCTGACGCGGCTCACTGCTCTTCGGTCGCCTCTTGGACCGCCTTCAGAAGCTCGTCGCGCGTCACTTTCTTCTCGGTCGGCTTGGCTTCGTCGACGACGAAGTCGATGACCTTATCCTCGAAGATCGGTGCGCGCAGCTCAGCGAGCGCGCCAGGGGTCTTCTCGTAGTATTCGTATACCTGCTTCTCCTGACCCGGATAGCGGCGCGCCTGTTCGACCAGCGCCCTGCGCAACTCGTCCTGGGAGACTTGCAGATTGTTCTTCTCGCCGATCTCGCCGATCACGAGACCAAGGCGCACCCGGCGTTCGGCGATCTTCCGATACTCGGCGCGCGCCTCGTCCTCGGTCTTGCCTTCGTCGGCGAACGTCTTGTTCGTGGCTTTTAGATTGTTCTCGAGTTGAGTCCATATATTGTCGAATTCGAAATCGACAAGAGACGCCGGAAGCTCGAACGTATGGGCAGCGTCGAGTGCATCGAGAAGCTCGCGCTTCAGCTTCTGGCGCGACGCCTGATCGTACTCGCGCTTGATCTGCTCAGAGATAAAGCCGCGCAGCTGCTCAAGGCTTTCGGCGCCGACGCCCTTAGCGAAATCTTCATCGACAGCCGGCGTGCGGGACTTCGAAACGCCCTTGACCTTGACGTCGAACTCAGCGGTTTTGCCCGCCAGAGCAGCCACCGGATATTCGGCCGGGAACGTTGCGCTGACGACCTTCTCGTCGCCGGCTTTCAGGCCCACCAAGCCTTCTTCGAAGCCCGGAATAAACTGCTTCTTGCCGATCACGAGGCTCTGGCCTTCGGCCGAACCGCCTTCAAAAGCCTCGCCGTCGATCTTGCCGACGAAATCGAGCGTCACGAGATCGCCTTCCGATGCGGCGCGTCCCTCTTCGATGTCATAAGCCGTATTGCGTTCGGCGAGGTTCGAGAGCGCTTTGTCGACGGCTTCGTCGTCAACGTCGGCGACGAGCTTTTCGAGTTTTAGCGCCGACAGATCGGCCAGCGGAATCGGCGGCAGAACCTCGAACGACATGTTGTATGCAAGATCGCCCTGGCCGTTCGCGATTTTCTCGAACGTCTCCTCGTTGAAGTCGACGAGTTCGACCTTCGGCTGCTGCGCCGGACGCTCGTTGCGATCCTTGATGGCCTGCGCGCTTGTTTCGTTGAGCGTCTGCTCCATCACTTCCTGCATCAGCGACTTGCCGTAGAGCTTCTTGATGTGCGCGACGGGAACCTTGCCGCGGCGAAACCCTTTGATCTCCACACGGCCCTTCAGTTCGTCGAGGCGGGTCGCGAAACGCTCGCTCAGCTCCGCCTGGCCGACGACCACTTGTAGCGTCCGCTTCAATCCTTCTCGTGCCGTTTCCGTGACTTGCATTGTCCGTGTCCTGAATTGGAGGTCAAAGCGCGGCACCCGACCTCGCCGACCGACTATTTAGGAAGCCGCCCGCGGGTCCACAAAGCGCCAAACACCGCCGGCTGCCGCAACACTCGTGCGGACAGAAGTGAGCCCCCAGAGGTATTGCTTTGAATTTGCTACGTTTTTAAACCACCGCAAGCCACGAATCCTTGGCCATGCCCCATCGGGAATGCCAGCATCACGCGCCTGGAAGCCTATGCCGAGGCTTAAACAGCCTTTCAGGGAGATTGGCAATACGCTGTCGCATGGCCGTCAAAGACAGGCTTGGCGCCGAAACGATTGCAACGGACGGCCGTTCGAATGGTTGTCTATCAAAAACGCACGATTATTTCCGTGGAACTATAGCTAAGTTCTTGAAAAACTGCGGCCAATTCCCCGATCCATGTTCACGAGGGCTATACGACCGCCATCTAGAACTGTTAAAAGTTGCAGGCATGGAAGATGGAGCGCCCGGCATGGATCTCACTCGCAGAGGCTTCATAAAGCTCACAGGCGCGGCGCTTGCGACATCGAGCATGGGCGCGCTCGGGTTTGGTGGTTGCGGTGAGGCGGTCGCGGAAGACGTTCGACCCTTCAAGCTCACCCACGCCAAGGAGACGCGGAACACCTGCACCTACTGTTCTGTCGCTTGCGGCATCCTAATCTACACGCTCGGCGACGGCGCCAAGAACGCGCGCTCCGACATCATTCACATCGAAGGCGACCCGGACCATCCGGTGAACCGCGGCACGCTCTGCCCGAAGGGCTCGGCGCTCCTTGACATCGTCCACGCGCCGACGCGCCTGCAGGTGCCCAAGTATCGCAAGCCGGGCGGCACCGAATTTGAGGAAGTCTCGTGGGATTGGGCGCTCGATCGCATCGCGCGCCTGATGAAGGACGACCGCGATAAGAATTTCATCGCCAAGAATGCCGAGGGCACCACCGTCAACCGCTGGATCTCTACCGGCATGCTGGCGGCTTCGGCTTCATCGACCGAAACATCGTACCTCACGTGGAAAGTCGCCCGCTCATTCGGGATGTTGGTCTTCGATAACCAAGCACGTGTCTGACACGGACCGACGGTGGCCAGTCTGGCTCCAACATTCGGTCGCGGCGCAATGACCAACACTTGGCAGGATATCAAGAATGCCGACTTGGTCATCGTTATGGGCGGAAACGCCGCTGAAGCGCATCCATGCGGCTTCAAGTGGGTCGTCGAAGCAAAAATAGAAAATGCGGCGAAGCTCGTCGTCGTTGATCCGCGCTTTACGCGGACGGCGTCGGTCGCCGACTATTATGCGCCGATCCGTCCGGGAACCGACATCGCCTTCCTGTCGGGCGTGATCCGGTATCTGCTCGAAAAGGACAAGATCCTGCACGAGTACGTGCGTGCCTATACGAACGCCGGCCTGATCGTGAAAGAAGGCTACGGCTTCGAAGACGGTCTGTTCAGCGGGTACGACCGCGAGAAGGGTCAGTACGACACATCGAGCTGGGACTACGAACTCGACGATCAAGGCTTCGCCAAGGTTGACGATACGTGGCAGCATCCGCGCTGCGTCATGAACCTTCTGAAGACCCACGTCGCGCGCTACACGCCCGAGATGGTGTCGCGCATTTGCGGTACGCCTCAGGATAAATACCTGCACATCTGCGAGATGATCGCGGAGACGGCGGCGCCCGACAAAGCGATGACGAGCCTGTTCGCGCTTGGCTGGACACAGCACTCGATCGGCTCGCAGAACATCCGCACGATGGCGATGGTGCAGCTGCTGCTCGGCAACATCGGCATCGCCGGCGGTGGCATGAATGCGCTACGCGGCCACTCGAACATTCAAGGCCTGACCGACGTTGGTTTGTTGTCGAACCTCATGCCTGGCTACATGACGCTTGCGGCCGATCACGAGGTTACGTTCGACGACTATATGAAGACGCGACTTTATAAGCCGCTGCGCCCAGGCCAGACGAGCTATTGGTCGAACTATAAGAAGTTCTTCGTCAGTTTCCAGAAATCGATCTACGGCGACGCGGCGACAGCCGAAAACAACTGGGCTTACGATTGGCTGCCGAAGCTCGACATCCCGCTCTACGACATCATCAAGGCGTTCGAGATGATGAACCAGGGCGAGATGAATGGGTACATCTGCCAAGGCTTCAACCCGCAGCAGGCGTTCCCGGATCGCGGCAAGATCCGGCGCGGCTTGTCGAAGCTCAAGTTCCTCGTCACGATGGATCCACTCGATACGGAGACGTCGCGTTTCTGGGAGAACTTCGGGCCACAAAACCCGGCTGACTCCGCCGAGATCCAGACAGAAGTGTTCCAGCTGCCGACGACGTGCTTTGCCGAAGAAGACGGCTCGCTCGTCAACTCGGCGCGTTGGCTGCAATGGCATTGGAAAGCTGCGGAGCCGCCTGCTCAGGCGAAGCCCGACATCTGGATCATGTCCGGAATCTTCCACCGGATGCGCGAGCTTTATCGCAAGGAAGGTGGCGCGTTCCCCGATCCGATCCTGAACCTCACGTGGAATTACACCAATCCGGTCGAGCCCAACCCGGACGAGCTGGCGAAGGACATGAACGGCCGGGCGCGCGTCGATCTCAAAGACGCGTCGGGCGCCGTCATCAAGAAATCGGGCGAATTGCTCGATGGCTTCGCGCAACTGCGCGATGATGGCACAACGGAGTCGGGCTGCTGGATCTTCTCGGGCTGTTGGACCGAGAAGGGGAACCAGATGGCCCGGCGCGACGCATCCGATCCGCGCGAACAAGGCATCGCACCGAATTGGGCATGGGCGTGGCCCATGAACCGGCGCATTCTCTACAATCGCGCCAGCGCGGACCCCGCGGGCAAGCCATGGAATCCGGCGAAGCCGATCATCCAGTGGGATGGCTCGAAGTGGGTCGGCATCGACGTGCCGGACTACGGCCCAACGGTGAAGCCTTCCGACTCGGTCGGTCCCTTCATCATGAACGCGGAAGGCGTCGGACGACTGTTCGCGCGCCAGATGATGGTCGAAGGACCATTCCCGGAACACTACGAGCCGTTCGAGTCACCGGCGATCAACGTGCTGCATCCGAAGGTTCAGTCGAACCCGGCCGCGCGCGTGTTCCCCGACGACAGGGCCGATTTCGGATCGCCAGCCGAGTTTCCTTATGTGGCAACGACCTACCGTCTGACAGAACACTTCCACTTCTGGACCAAGCACGCCCGCATCAACTCGATCCTGCAGCCTCAGGAATTCATCGAGATCGGCGAAGCTCTCGCGAACGAAAAGGGCATCGCTCAGAACGGTTGGGTCCGCGTGGCTTCGAAGCGCGGCTTCATCGTGTGCAAGGCCTACGTCACGAAGCGGATCAAGCCGATGATGGTCGACGGCAAGCCGACGCATGTGATCGGCGTGCCGCTGCATTGGGGCTTCACCGGCCAAGCGAAGAAGGGCTACGGCGCCAACACGCTGACGCCGTCCGTCGGTGACGCCAATACGCAGACGCCGGAGTTCAAGGCGTTCCTGGTCAATATCGAAAGTGTCAACGGACCTCTGGTCTGACGGAGAAGCCGATGTCTGATCTGCAATCGCAAGACTACATCCGCCGCTCCGCGACGACGATGACACCGCCCGACGCGCGCAGCTGGGAAGACCAGGTGTCGAAGCTCATCGACGTTACGCGTTGCATCGGCTGCAAGGCATGCCAGGCAGCGTGCATGGAGTGGAACAACCTACGCGACGAAGTCGGCGAGTTCCACGGAACCTACGACAACCCGCTCGATCTCGATCCGCACACGTGGACCGTGATGAAGTTCACGGAATACGAAAATCCCGACGGCAACCTCGAATGGCTGATCCGCAAGGACGGCTGCATGCATTGCGAGGATCCGGGCTGTCTCAAGGCCTGCCCTGCTCCTGGCGCGATCGTTCAGTACGCGAACGGCATCGTCGATTTCATCAGCGAGAATTGCATCGGCTGCGGCTATTGCGTGAAAGGCTGTCCGTTCGACATTCCGCGTGTCAGCCCGGTCGATCACAAATCGTATAAGTGCACGCTCTGTTCCGATCGCGTGGCGGTGGGGCTCGAGCCTGCCTGCGTGAAAGCCTGTCCGACCGGCGCCATCATGTTCGGCTCGAAAAAGGACATGACAGACTGGGCGGGGGAGCGCATCGTCGACCTCAAATCGCGCGGATTTGAAAACGCCGGTCTCTATGATCCGCCGGGTGTCCAAGGCACGCATGTGATGTACGTGCTGCATCACGCCGACAAGCCCGGGCTCTATGCCGGACTGCCTGAAAATCCGAAGATCAGTTCGATGGTCGAATTCTGGAAGGGGCTCATCAAGCCGGTTGCGCTGGTCGGAATCGCGGCCGCAGCGGTTTCAGGTTTCCTGCACTGGGTCATCGCCGGACCTAACGAAGTGCAGCCGGAAGACGAAGATGAAGCCAAGCACGTTCTTGAGGCCAACGGCTTCCCGGAAGTCCGAGGCCGTTCGCAGCGAACGGAGCATCCGACATGAGCCGCCCGTATGGAACGCTGACACGTAACAGCACGATCACTCGCCTCAACCATTGGCTGACCGCCGCCTGCTTCATTCTTTTGATGCTGTCGGGTCTGTCGATGTTCGATCCGCTACTGTACTGGCTGTCGAACCTGTTCGGCGGCGGGCAATGGACGCGCGCGGCGCATCCGTGGATCGGTTGTGTGCTGTTGATTAGCTATACCGGCCTCATCGTTCAGTTCTGGCGCGACAATCTTTGGACCCGCGACGATGTCGCGTGGATGAAGGCCATCGACAAGGTTCTGGAGAACAAGGAGGAAGGCGTTCCGGAAGTTGCGCGCTTCAATGCCGGACAGAAATTCGTATTCTGGTCGATGACGCTTCTCGTTCCGGTGCTGTTCTTTACTGGCCTCGTCATCTGGGAATATTATTTCGGCAGCTATACGTCGATCCCGACGCAGCGCGCGGCTCTGCTCATTCATTCGTTGGCTGCCATTGCCGCGATCATTATCTGGATCGTTCACGTCTATGCTGCGATCTGGGTGCGCGGTTCTATGCGGGCCATGACGCAAGGCTGGGTGACGCCGGGCTGGGCGTGGCGGCACCATCGGAAATGGTTCCGATCGCTCGCGACGACGGGATCGACCGGTCCGCGGCCGAACGTGGACGGTCCTCTCCACAAGTAAGGAGTTTTGCGTGAAGCAAGGCGGCACGCCACCGACCGGCAAATGGGTCGGCAGTCCGCTTGGCGGCGTCAGTACGCCCGAGCCGATGCTTCTGCCCGATCTGACAACACGCTTCTCTGCGACGGCCGCCCGTCTCCGAGCGCTTGCAACCGGTCACCCTATGGCGAAGTGGCTTGGCTTCATGGCGCTTCTTTCGGACGCGCAGGACAAAGCTGCGACGACGTTACCGCCAATGCCCGGTATCGATCCTTCACTCATCGAGCAATCGGTCGCTGCGCGCATGCCGCCCCTCGCGGCAGATGGCCATCACCGGCATGCAGCATGGCGCGACGGACTGGCAGTGCTGTTCGAAGAGCTCGACGGCAAAGATATTCCCGAACCTGCCGCGGCGCTCATCGCCAACATGCGCGGTTTGCCGGTGAATGACATCGAAGATTTAGCGGACGGTTTTCTGCGCGGTGCTCTGAGCATAGGAGATGTCGGCGCGGCGCTTTATGTTGCAGCCGCCTTGCAGGTCTACTTCACGCGCCTTGCCGCGAGCCTCGATGCGTCGACGCTTCGCCTGCTGCCGCAGCGCGGACTTTGCCCCTGCTGTGGCTCGACGCCGGTTTCAGGATTGATCACCGCGTCGGGGCCGACGCCCGGCACGCGGTATCTCTATTGCTCACTATGCTCGACGGCGTGGAACCACGTGCGGGCGGTCTGCATCACATGTGAAAGCTCCGGCGCCTTGCTGCTCAAAGGTATTCAAGGCGGCTCGGCGGCCGTCCAAGCGGAAACTTGCGACGACTGCCACACATACGCGAAGATGCTTTACCAAGTGAAAGATACGAAGGTCGATCCTTACGCCGACGATCTGGCTTCTCTCGGGCTTGATATCATGGTGTCAGAAGCCGGCTGGGCGCGGCATGCGCCCAATCCGCTGCTTCTCGTCGGCTGACACGCGAAAGTAGCGTCCGTCTTTTTACGAAACCATGCATTCCGAAAAATCGCCGTGGCGATAGCTGGCGCGCCTGCCTATATCGAGGGCTCAATCCGTCTCGACCATTGGCAGGAAACATGTCTGGCCCCACACAACGCTTGACCGACCTTGCGCATGGCGGCGGCTGCGGTTGCAAACTCGCGCCGTCCGTCCTGCAGGACCTTCTCGCCAAACAGCCCGCAGCGGGGCCCTTCGCGCAACTGCTCGTCGGCAACGAAACCGGCGATGATGCCGCCGTCTGGCAGATCGACGACGATCAATGCATCGTGGCGACGACCGATTTCTTCATGCCGATGGTCGATGATCCCCGCGACTTCGGGCGGATCGCGGCGGCCAATGCGATTTCGGACGTGTATGCGATGGGCGGCCGGCCGATCATGGCGCTGGCGATCCTCGGCATGCCGCTCGGCAAACTCTCCGTTGAGGACGTGCGGGAGATCCTGGCCGGCGGCGCGTCCGTTTGCGCGGAGGCGGGCATTCCCGTGGCAGGCGGGCATTCGATCGACGCACCGGAGCCGATCTATGGGCTTGCCGTCATCGGGCTTGCAAAGCCGCAGAACGTCCGCCGCAATGCCGGCGCGAGGCCAGATGACGTGCTGATCCTAACCAAAGGCATCGGCGTCGGCATTTACTCGGCCGCCTTCAAGAAGCGCGCGTTGCCGGACGACGCGTACGCAGAGTTTATGGCGTCCACCACACTGCTCAATCGGATCGGTCAGACGCTCGGCGAGAACGCAGATGTCCACGCTATTACCGATGTGACCGGCTTCGGCATTCTCGGTCACGCGCTCGAAATCGCGCGTGGCAGCGGCGTCAGCATTGAGATCGCATTTGATAAGCTGCCATTGCTTTCATGCGCCGAAGCGCTGGCCAAAAGCGGCTTCATCACAGGCGCCTCTGGACGCAACTGGGCGAGCTATGGCCATGAGGTCGTTTTGCCGGGTGATTACCCGCAATGGCAGCAAGCGCTGCTGACCGATCCGCAAACCTCCGGCGGCCTTCTCGTCGCCTGTGCGGCAGATCAAGCCGAGAACATTCGCAGCGAGATCGAACGCGCCGGATATCCGATGGCGCGCATCATTGGTTCAGTTGCGAGCGGCACGCCACAAGTTCGCATCCGCTGAATCCTGCCGCCGTCAGGATGGACGCTCGACAGGCAACTGATGTCGGGCAACAAGTCCTTCCAGAAAAAGAAGCGCACCCTGTTCAAATCAGCCGACCGCGCAGTTCGAATCGGCAAAGGAATTCAGGAAATACGCCGACCGGACGCCCGAGAACTTCATCCGAAGTGGAACCGCAAACATCCGATTTCGAGCCAGATCATTCCGGCGAACCTTGGCCCTCTTTTAACGATCTGGCGTTTCGCCGGAGCCTCCGCCTCGTTTCGCGATAGGAGTTGTAAATAGGAACTGTTTGCAGCCACGATTTAAAATAGCCTACTTGTTTAATCGTCTTGGAATTATCGTTTTTTATCGCGTTAGAACTGTCGTTCTCTTGAGGGCTCTCTTGAAGGTGGCGCGAGGACAGCGCGTTAACGATCTCCGCTGACGACCTCTGAGCGTGAAACAGCTCGGAAAAAGTCGCCGTCCCGGCATAGGTCAATTCCTGCAAGCGAAGTCTTATTCTTTCGTCGCATGCGATCCGCGCGCTAGTTTTATCCAAAAATACGCTATTATCTTCACTGACCGTGCGCCAATTCCATACCGCTGTCGCTCTATTGCACAATGCAAATCGCGTCTTTGAAGCTATCAAATTGTAAAGATAAACGTCCTCGGCGAATTCAAGTCGTGGATCTTGAAGAAGTGTCCAATCAAGGACTTCCTTCCTAGCTATCCAAGCATTTGAATGAATATAATTGTCGCCCGTTATCAATCGCGTGAGATTGAATTCATCGAGAAACTTGAGTTCACGTGTTTCCTCGATCCGTTTCCCGCCCGGTCCTCTGAAATTGCGAGCCACCACGAAGCAGCCTTCGTCCTCTTCCGTACGGATTACGCCACCATAAATAAAGCCGGCTTCAGGATGCCTGATGGAGGCAAATAGCAGGTGCGAAAAGTGATCGGGTTCAATCTGATCCGCATCGTCCAGAACGGCGAAGAAAGGAGCGGTTACTGCTTGGAGCCCCCTCCACAACGCGGCACTACGAAGACCGTTATCTTCACATTCGAGGTAGCAAATTTTCAAGTTACTGTATGAGCGATGCTCAATAGCTCGTATGTCGTCTCTCTTTTTGCAATCAACCAACAGAATACGAAATGTTCCGACGAGTTGCCTCTCAACACTCTGAACCGCGCGCTCCACATATGAAAGAGAGCGTCCTCCCACGCGAATAATAATATCTATGAGCGGCTCGGATATCGGTCTCGAGGCCGATGCCCCCGTCTCTTGAATCGAATAAAAACGCTTAACTTCCTCTATGTTGTGGCGCTGTATAGATGCAACTTCGGTGGCAAAATCAACGGTTTTGAAAATCAGATCTTCGAGGTTGTATTCTTGGTTCAGGGCAGTATGGGCTCGTCTCGCCAACTCATCGGCCTGACCTGGATTCTGATTGATCCATTCCAGATACTTCCTGATATCGCCAACGACTCTGTCTGCAGACTGTCGGAGATCGACGTAAAGGGCGGCGTCCGCAAGCATCCGTTTAGCAAACGGAATTTCATCGGCGATGATCACGCAACCTGCGGCGGCTGCTTCGAACAGGCGCATAGACGGAGTGTCGGCTTCTCTGTGTTCTGCCTTATGAAGGCATAACGCAATGCCGTGAGATGAGAGGATGTCATGGACAGCCGTTCCACTAAAAGGAACAGGACCGCGATAGCCTGACTGAAGATGGGTCCAGTTCGATTCCGGTCCATAGACGGCGAGAGACCCGTCATCGGCAAGATTTGTCAGCACGTCCGCGTGTCGGGCGCCGTCCCAATGTACGCCGATGTACGCAAGTGATCGAACCTTGCTGGGAATGGAAGGGGTCAACTTTTGACGAGGGGATACCGGCAGGAACCAAAAATCAGATTTTGGCTTCTGCACCCGAGAAGGGAATTCCAGATCGTCAAGGTATTGTTTGACGGCAGGAGAGCCTACCAGATACGCGTCATAGCTTCTTATTGAACGAATACGGTAGGCATCGTGCCTGTAGAACGCCGGAGGGCTCCACATAACTCCAAACGTAGGATAGTCGGTCAATTTAGGAGTGAATTCGTGAAGGCAAAGTACCACGTCGGGCTGGCACGTCATGATATCATTCGACGTGACAACCTCTATTGCCTCGTGGCCAACATTCTTCGCCGCAACCGCAAATCGTCGAATGAATTCTCGCTCGGCCGTGCAAGGACGATTGGGCAAACTATCGGTAATTGCTATGCGCATGAAGCGCGAGAAAAGTTCAATGTTGAACGATGACGAACGTCTCTTCTCTCCATGAACGATATCCCTCTTTCAGGAAGAAGCGCGCTGAAAAGGCTCCACCTTGACGGCAATTCCGACAATCGACGCCGATGGCATAGTCAGACTAATTCCCCCGACTATCCTTCAATGTGGATCGACACGACACTTGCCCGCGCACAATTGCGAACAACCGCTTCCGCCGGACGGATCAACGCTTGCATTACACAACAGCGAGCGAGCAAAGCTTATCGGAGATCCTGACGTCTGATCAACCCGTTGTCCACTGGTTTCCGCCGCTCTGCTGAAGACTTAGAACAATGGGCCTGTTTAAAGTACGTAGACCATAAGTACGGATGGCATAATGATCTCTCACGAATATCGGTGTATTTTCGTGCATATCCCTCGCTGCGCGGGGACAAGCATTGAGACGTGGTTGTGCAATCAGGATTGGTGGGAATTCGAACCTCACACCAAGCATCTTTTAGCCAGCCAGGCCAAAGAGCTTTATGCCAACTGGTGGGATGATTATTTCAAATTTGCCGTGGTTCGGAATCCGATAGATCGGATGCGATCATGCTTGCACTATTCGGATTATTTTGGCTTGCGGCAAACGCCAAATGGTATTTCTTTCGAGGAATACCATTCACATTTTGGTCGCGACATAGTTCTGGAGCACGATTATCGCTTTTCGAATCGCAGCGAGCTATTAAATGACCGACATCAACCCAACGCGGTTTACTGCAATATCCTCAACGAGCCATTAGATTTTATAGCGCGATACGAGCAACTCGACGAAGATATGAAGTTCATCGAGGCGAAGCTAGGAGTTTCACGGCCATTTAATCACTGGGTAGAAAAATCCAGAGACAATCACAAATTAAACGAACGTGATATCGAGGCGATTACGAAAATGTATCGCCTTGACTTCGAGAGATTTGGTTATGCAATTGGCGGGTTTGAATATCGACGTGATATCAATGGGTAAAAACTAGCAGCATCCCGCTCCGACATCCATTCGCCCCTTATTCAGCACAACATGCGTTATTGCCCGCATCGGCCGCATTGATCACGATGTGCTAGGTTTGCGGGTTCTGGCGCTTGGCGGAGGAGAATGGGAGTCGAACCCACCAAGGGCAGGCTCGCTGCCCCACTCGGATTTGAAGTCCGAACGCCCCACCGGGGACGATTCTCCTCCATCGGCCATTGTGGACGCATGCACGATGCCTCCGAACAAGTCCAGCCGGTGTTGGTTCATGCGGCGCAGATCACCCTTGCGGAGCGTCACGCCGTTGCGGTCAAAAAATTCGAGAATTTGGATCGCAACCTTACGGCCGTTGTCGAGACGATCACGGAATTCGGCGGCGTTGAACCAGCCGGTCTCAGCTTTGGCTTGCACATCAGCAGCGATCGCGACCATCTCGCGGACTGCCGCGCGCAGGAAAAAATGATCGTGCGCGATTTCATCGGCGCGGCCGAGACGGCTTGCGAGCTTCAGCAATCTGCGGACGTCGCGCTCGGGACTTCTCGTTGAATTGGCGATGTCGCGAACGCGGGGCGGCCGAAAGCGCTCGTTACCGCCAAGCTGGCACGCGATGATTTTCCACATCTCCTCATCACTCGGCGCCAAGCGCACTTGATGCGTGGTGAGACGGACGAACGCGCCATCGAGTGCGATCTCGCCTTTTTCGGAAATTTTGTAGAGCGCCACCGCGAACACGGACTTGCTCAGACGCGGCTCGAGCAGGAGGCGCAACTGCTCACGACCGATGCCTTGGAGATCAGGATTGTCGGTGTGGAATTGCGTGATGCGTTCGATCATATCCGCGACGAACGATTGCCAGCGGGCAGGCAAGATGGACGCTCGCGTATCGCCAGCGTCGAAGACGATGAGGTCGAGTTCGGAAGCGATGCGACCGGCCTGCACGGAAGAGAGTGCGCGATCTCGCGCGAAGGCAGCAAGATCGGCAGTGAACGGCGGCGTATCGAGCAGCGCCGCGAATGCCGCTCTAGGATTGTCGATGGCGAGCGCTGCTCGCTGTGTCCGTCTCTCCGGCGTTCGCCGTTTGCGCGCAGGCGCCCTTAAATCGATGAACTTGCCGCCGCCGATGGTTCTCTGAGCCGACACGTCGCGAATGACGAAACGGTCGGGCACGGCGGCTGCAATCGGTGCATCGAGCACGAGTTGCGCGTCGGCCGTTGCGCCGGGGGGCACGGCCTTGTCATCGAGAAGAACGATACGCGCACCAACCTCGGCGGAGGCATGATGCAATCGCACCGGAAACCATTGTCCGATGGCCTTTTCTTCCGACGGCAGAACATTAAGGACCGCATCGATGCGATCGGTGGGGGCATGGAGCGCCGGACTGAGCACGACATCGCCGCGACTGATCGCATCCTTGGCAATGCCCGGTCCAGAGAGATTAAGCGCACAGCGATCACCGGCCCAGCCGATTTCCGCGGGCGTGTTCTGGGCGTGGATCGAACGCACGCGCGCTGACAAACCCAACGGGCTGATCTGCACGTGTGCGCCCACGCCGACGAAGCCTGAAAGCACGGTGCCCGTCACAACGACGCCGATGCCGGGCAGCGTGAAAACGCGATCAATCGCGAGTCGAAATGCGCCTTCCGACGAACGCGCGGGCGTCTCACTTGCTGCAGCGATCAGTCGGCTGCGCAATTCGTCGATGCCTTTGCCGGTCACGGCCGACACCGGTAAGATATCCGCGCCTTCGAGCACCGTTCCGGCGACGACAGCTTTGATTTCCGCCGTAACGTCGCCCAAGCGTTCCGAGCTCGCCAGATCGGCTTTGGTCATGACAATCAGCCCCTTCTCGATCCCGAGGAGATCAAGAATGGCCAAGTGCTCGATCGTTTGCGGCTTGATGCCGTCATCGGCTGCGACGACGAGAAGCGCGAGATCGATGCCGCTCGCGCCGGCAAACATCGTATGCACGAAGCGTTCGTGACCCGGCACATCGATAAAGCCGACAATGCGGCCATCCTCCGCCGGCATGTAGGCGAACCCCAGGTCGATGGTGATGCCGCGCGCCTTCTCTTCCTTCAGGCGATCGCCATCAACGCCGGTCAGTGCTTTGACCAGTGCAGTCTTGCCATGGTCGATATGTCCGGCGGTGCCGATGATCATGCGGTTATCTGTCGGCTTCGGTTTGTCCGGCCTACATTAAGCCAGATGATGAGGATCAAGATTTCCAAGGACAGATAGAAACGCCGTTTCGTCGGTCAAGCATCTGAGATCGAGAATGAGCGCGCCGTCGTCGATGCGGCCGATCACAGGCCGCGACAGAGCGCGCAGCGCCGAGGCAAGACGTTCGAGGGCCGCGCCGCCGCTTTTGGAGCGAATGGCGAGCCCGGCGCTTTCGACGGTATCGAGGGGCAATGCCCCCGAGCCGATCTGGCTCTTGCAGTCGTGTGTCTCGACCGCGAACGCCATGCCGACGGCAGACTGAACATGCGGCAGCAACCGCGACGCCTGGGCTTCAATTTCCACACGCGGCCGCGCAAGAAGGCGCAACGTTGGTAATCGCTCGAACAGACGGTCGGGATCGCGATAGAGTTTCAGCGTGGCCTCGATGGCGGCAAGGCGGATCTTGTCGACGCGGAGCGCGCGCTTCATCGGGTTGCAATTAATCGCCTGGATCAGGTCGCGCTTACCGACGATGAAGCCCGCCTGCGGTCCGCCGAGAAGCTTATCCCCGGAGAACGTAACGATGCCAGCGCCTTCGGTGACGGCTTCGCGTACGGTCGGTTCGGACTGCATGCCGAATATCGAAAGGTCGATCAGCGAACCCGAACCGAGGTCGTTCATCAGCGGAACGTCTGCCGCGGAGGCAATTTCGGCAAGCTCGGGGGCGGCGACTTCTTTGGTGAAGCCGAGGATGCGATAGTTCGAACTGTGGACTTTCAGAATGACGCCGGTCGCGTCCGTGAGGGCGGCGCGATAATCTTTCGCGTGCGTGCGGTTCGTTGTTCCGACCTCGACCAGTTTCGCGCCCGCGCGAGACATGATATCCGGCATGCGAAAGGCGCCGCCGATCTCGATCAACTCGCCGCGCGAAACGATGGCTTCGCGACCACCGGCAAGCGTGTTGAGCGCGAGCAGCACGGCGGCGGCGTTGTTATTGACGACGGTCGCGTCCTCCGCGCCGGTCAGTTCGCAAAGCAGCTCCCTGATATGGTCGTCGCGTTCGCCGCGCTTACCGGTCGCGAGATCAAATTCCAGCGCCACGGGATCGCGCATCGCTTCGACGGCGGCTTCGATGGCGGCTTCGGCGATGAGCGCGCGGCCCAGGTTGGTGTGCAGCACCGTGCCCGTTAGATTGAACAGCGGACGCATTGTCGAGCGATCGCCTTCAGCAAGGCGGGCAAACGCGATGGCAACCAGGCTCTCGGTCGTCGGTAGCATCGTGCTTCCGGATTTGAGCGTGGCACGCGTTTCTGCCAGGACGCTGCGGATGGCGTCAGTCGCCGCGGCGCGGCCAAAGCGTTCCAGAAGATCGGCGGCAACTCCGCTTTTCAGAACGGAATCGACCGAGGGAAGATCGCGAAGAAGGGCGGCCTTTGAAAGTTCCAAGCGGTCCTCTGGCGGCTGAAGACATCAAGCGCCATGCTAGCGGGTTTGGCGCGCGCGGAAAGATGCCTTGCCGCTAAAAAGCATGCACGATCTTAACGATCTGCTGCTAGGCGCTTAAAAGTGCAGCCACAGACCGCCGGTGCCGGCGTCGATCTGGAAGACGGAATAGATCTCTTCGCAAGCCGGATGCACGCGATAGTCCGCGCCGACAAAGCGGCAGACTTCTTCGGCATCCGCCGGGTGCGCCAGCAATGCCTCGGCCGTCGTGCGGATGCCCCGTTCGCGCGCTACGCGGGCGATCTGATCGGCGCGGCAGTATGGCGTCGAAACCCAGCCGCCTCTGACATACTGGAAATTGCCATCGCAACGCGGCGCGCGTCGGGCTTCGGCTGCTGGGACTGCAACTGTCAGGGCGAGCAGGCCCGCGAGGGCGAGGCGTTTCATGGCACAGATCCGGCTGGCGATTTCCCGCTGAGGCTACCTCGATACGGCGTTCGTATGAAGGTTTGATGTTGCCGCGCTGCTGCCGAAAGCCTTGGCCGTCACTTTCGGGACTCGGCAAGGCGGCCCTGCCAGAAGCGCTTGCCTTCCGATATATGCCAGGCAACGAGACCCGGCACTCCGGCGATGATCTCTTTGGCGCGCTTCAGAAGCGAAAGTGCGAGCGCGACGTCGGGTCCGAGACCGAACAAAGCGCCGATCACGATATAGCCACCCTCCTGCACGCCCGCCGCCCAAGGAACAACGAACGCCACGCTTCTAAGCGCGAAGACGAGGCTTTCAAGCGCGAGAACATCCCCGACGGAAAGCTGATGGCCCATGAAATAGAGGGCAAGCCACGTTTCCGCTGCGCCGGACAGCCAGCCGAGCAAGTGGATGCCGACTGACGCCGCGACCGCGCTGCGCTCACGGTAGATGGACTGGATCGCGCTGTGAATGCTGCCCGTGTCTGACATGCCTTCCCAGCCGCGCGTGAAGCCGAGCTTCGCGGGAAGCTGTTCCAGAAAAAGGATCAGGCCGTTCCTCTGTGCGATCAAAAAGCCGACGACAGCGATCGTCGCGACGCAAAGGCCGGCCGCCGCCCACCATGCGGCAGGCTCGTCCGGGTGATAGGCGAACAGGAATGCAAGGCCCATGAACGTGTAGATGAGCTGGCCCAGCATCTCGGTCGTCATATCGACGATGGTGGTCGCCGCGGCGACGTTCACGCGTAACCCGTGCTTGGTCAACTCGCGTGCGCCCGCGGCCTCGCCTGCCCCGGGAATGATGGCGAGCAGGTTGCCGACGCTGTCGCGGATCCAGCGCGCCCATAGAAACATCAGACCGCGGCTCTGCGGGTATTTCTCGACGAGGAGGACGCGCCAGCTCCAGGCGCAGAACCACAGCGAAAAGAGATAGGCGCACATGACGGCGAGCATGCCGCTCCAGCCTGCGGTCGACAGCGCATCCCAGATCTCACCAATTCCGAAGTAGACGACGAGGCCGACGGCGAGGAGCACGCCGCAGGTCGCAGCGGCGAACAAGGCCGTCCGCGAGCCCATCTGTGTCGATACCTCCTCGGCGCTCATCACTTCTCTCCGACCGTGGCGGCGATGGCGCCAATGTTGCGGCCATCGGCGATGAGCTTGCGGAAGGCTTCATAGGTGAAGATGTTCTTGCCCCACTTCACCTTGTTGCCGAACAGGCCGAAGGCCCAGGCAAAAAAGCATACGCATTCGCGGATCGGCACAAGCCAGGGCTGTGCGGGCGTGTTCATCTTGAAGCTGCGCCGCACCTGATAGTGGAGTGCGATGCGCAGCACGATTTCGGCTGCGATGATCGACAGTCCGATGATCGTGGGCCACGGCAGCAGAAGCAGAAGAAGGAGCGGCAAGGGCCACGTGATCACCGACATGAAGTGATCGCTCGGGCGGCAGAAGCGCTCCATGCGCTGCCACAGGATTTCGTGGCGGAAGAGTTCTGAAAAGCTCTTCTCAGCCACGATCGTGTCGCAACAGTAGGGTGATAGCTCGACCTTGTAGCCGCGCTGCGCGACGAGATTTCCGAGCGCGAAGTCATCGGGGAAAAAGTTCGACAGATGGTTGAAGCCGCCGAAGGAGTCGAGCGCCTCGCGACGCACGCTCGCCATCGCGAAAACGAAGTCGATGCCGCGCAGGCCGACATCGACGAGGACAGACGGCGCGAACCAATCGCTGATGTTCATGGTGCCGAAATCGGCGGCCGCTGCGCCGCCGTAGGGCAAGCCTTTGTAAATCGAGGCGACGGCGCCGACCTCCGGATCGATGAAGGGGGCCGCGAGCGACGCGATGCAATTGCGGTCGACCTTCAGATCGGCGTCCGCGACGAGCAGGATGTCGTAGCGGGCGGCGCGATAGATGTTTGCAAGGTTCGAGGCACGGGGATTTGGTCCGGCCAGGTTTGCATCAACGACGAGGCGCAGATCGCGATCCGGAAATTCCGCCATCAGCCGCTTCACCACGGCTACGGCCGGGTCGGTTTCCGAATGGGCACCAAAGATGACCTCGTATTGCGGCCAGTCCTGATCGCAGAAGGTCCGCAGGCATTCATAAAGAAATGGCTGGCCGCCGTGGACCGGCTTCAGCACCGATACCGGCGGACGAAAGCCTTCGGCGGCCTTAACCGGGCGTTCCCGGAATCGCCACGTGAAATAGAGCGCCAGAACTAAGTATGCGAGCGCAGCAAGACCCAAAACGATGCCGGCAATAACGAAGGGATTGAGAAGCACGATCGGCATGTGCATTCGGCTGGCGTCTCCAAGACATAGGTGGCGGCGACTACGACCTAGCCGTAATCACGCAACACGGGCGTAGCATAAATGCGGCGGCTTTCGACCCCTCAGGACGCAAATGCCGCCTTGAAGGTCTGAGGGTGCAACCCAAGTGCCGCAACTTTTGCGCGGACGGCCGGACTTATCAGCCCGCGGTATTCCTCAAAAGAAGGATAAGACTGCGGCCGGCCGTCTCCGCCCATGGCTGGATGGGCGTAAAGTTCAGTTACGCCCTCGGGTAAATGATCGAGATAGGCCAAAATCCGATCCTCGGTCATGCCGCCGGTATCTGTGACGCCGAAGACGTGATCGTTCAGCTTCAGGTCGACGGATTCGAGCTTCTTGCGCATCCTGTGCGTCAATCCGGCGTAGAAGGCCCAATTGAAGAACCGCCGGATGGGCTTGTCGCCACCCGCCTGCAGCGAGGGCCCGAACGGCTCGACAGGAAAGCGCACCGGCGGTGAGCCGAATTTCGGCGCCAGCTTGGCGATGGCGTCCGTCACGACCGGATGCATGTGGAAATGATGGTGACCATTGACGTGGTCCATCACGAGCCCGGTCTTTTCGAAGCGCTCGAACTGGGCCGTAATCTCGGCTTCGGCCTGACGGCGCATCTCAGGCGAAAAGAACAGCTTGAAGCCAAAAACCTCGGGGTTGTTGGAGAAATTCCCGTCTGGCCCGACGAGATCGGGCACCTGCTCCGGCGGCAAGACGGGACGGCTATCGACCAAATGGATGTGTAGCCCCACACCGAGTTCGGGAAGCTGACGGGCCCTGTTGACGGCGTCGGCGAAAGCTTCGCCGCCGGTCATCAGGCTCGTCGCCGACAGAATACCGTTCTTGTGCGAGGCTTCGATGGCCTCGTTGACGGGAACGGTCATCCCGAAATCGTCGGCGGTCACGATCAGAGATTTCAAACGCTGATCTCCCTCAGAGCTGGGCTTCGACCGTCGTCAGCGCCGAGCTGATCGAATCCTCCATGCCCACATAATCCCACAGCCCATAACGGCCGATGGGGTGAATTCCGAATGTATTCAACCGCACAAGAATTTCGTCCACAAGCTGATCACGCTCGGGCGTGTGGTGGACGTAAGCGCAGCGAATCACGTGGGTGACGGCGCAGATGATGTCTTCGCTTTTGACCCAGCCGAGTTTTTCCAGAGCCGCGATGACGTCTTTCTGCGTCTTGCTGACAATATCGACCTTGTCGATTTCTTCGCCCGGTACGCCGACCTCGACGTAGACCGCATTCAACCCGTGCGAAGCCATCGCAGACGAGATGTTGGAATAGCAGCCGAAACGATAGAATGGGATGTCACGGTCGGGAACGTAAACCCAGTGGGCGTCCTTAAGCGCGCTCGGCAGCTTGCCGCGCACGCCGAAATTGAAACTGATCGTTGAACTGTGGCTGAGCTTGGCGGCGGCGCCAGCGAGCTGCGCGTCTCCCGTCAACTCGCAGAGCGTTTTAAGCGGAATGCTGGGGAACATCTTTTCCCATTCGACGGACAGGCCTGCGCTCGTGGTCGCGACACGACGATTAAGATCGATGCGCGAAATTTCCTGCGTCGTCGCAACGCTCGTGAGGCCATGGGCGAGGCCGCGCGTTAGCACGTCGATGCCACCGCGTTTTGGATACCAGAAGGTGGTGTTGTACTCAGCGAAACGCTCGCCCGTATTGGCGAAACCGGCGCGAATGCGGGCTTCATCGGGCGGCGGAAAGAAGCGTTTGACGGCGCCGATCGACAGGCGGCTCAGGGGCGTCGCCATCGTCTTTTCGTTTTGCGGGATGAGGAAGCGATCAGCGACGACCTGCCCAAAGCCCGAGACGATGAAATCGCGAAAGCCGGTGCCGTCGCCGGCGGCTTTCGGCCGCTCGTCATACGATTTCTCGCAGTCCTGGCGAAGCCCGTCCGGCAGCTCGCCCAGGTGGTACTGGATGGGCGCTTCGATCAGGCGCTCTCCGGCGTAGAAGTAGGACTTCCGGTCGACAGTCGCCCAATCTTCATCATTCAGATGCGCATAGGGGACCTGCGCGGGCGATGGGTAGCGCCTCAGATGCAGAAAGTGGCCGGTGTAATCGAAGCAGAAATCTTCGACCTGCGTCGTCCGCGTCAGGCCGCCGACTGCGGGGCAACGTTCGAGCAGCACATAATCGCGGCCGTTCGCCTGCAAGCACTGAGCGGCCGCCAGTCCCGATATGCCGCCCCCGGCGACGAGCCATTTTCGAGACATTCCCCGTCCAATTCTGAGCTAGTTAAGTCGTTGCCAGCGCACTGAGAATGACGCGTAAACTCCGGAAAACCCTCGGGTTTGCGCGTTGTAGCGGCCGACCGGGCTTCCTTTAGAGGCGCCTCGCCAAATCCGCAAGCGCTCGCGCCTGCGGCTGAGCGTGCCCAGGATAAGTTTTATGCCGTGATGTTATCTTCGGACTCATCGCGCGCAGGGCTGGTGTGGCGGCTGCGCGCAAACAAAAGTGGTGCGGGCGGAGGGATTTGAACCCCCACGACTTTCGCCGCTGGAACCTAAATCCAGTGCGTCTACCAGTTCCGCCACGCCCGCATCGGTCGAACGAACCGCCTTTTATCGCGATCTCGCTCTTTTGCATCCCGGCAGGTGTGCGGTGCACCCACAAACTGCCGCGGAGCGGGTGTCATACTGAAAAGTCCTGCCGAAAACAACGCGTAAACGGCTGTACGGCATAGCGGCTGTCAGGTTCGGCCAATTGGCCACCCCGTCTGATTTTGCGGCGGCCAACTTGCGAGGCCAGCAAGTTTTGCCTATGTGCAGTCAGCCCCAAAATAAAAGCCATGTCGAACCTGTAGGGACATTCCTTGCCTGATACCGCCAAGAATTGGATCGTCGAGACGGATTGGCTCGCCGATCACCTCTCATCGCCGGATTTGATCATTCTGGACGGCAGCTGGCATCTGCCGACCGAAAAACGGGATGCCAAGAAGGAATATCTCGCCGAGCATATTCCCGGCGCGCTGTTTTTCGATATCGACGATCTCTCGGACGAGAAGTCGTCGCTGCCGCACATGCTGCCCTCGACCGTGAAATTCGCGTCGCGGATGAAAAAAATGGGCATTGGCGACGGCGCTCGCATCGTCGTCTACGATACGAGCGGCATCTTTTCGGCTGCGCGCGTATGGTGGACGTTCCGCGCCATGGGACATCGCGACGTGGCCGTGCTCAACGGCGGGTTGCGCAAGTGGAAGGCAGAGGGACGTCCGCTGGAAGACGGGCCGCCACCGAAGCGCTCGGAACGGCATTATTCGCCGCTGCAGAATACCGAGATCCTGCGCGACCTCGAAGACATGAAGGCGCTGCTCAAAAAGAACGGCGTCCAGATCGTCGATGCGCGCCCGGCAGGACGCTTCGAAGGCAAGGACGCAGAGCCGAGACCAGGTCTCCGGAAGGGCCACATTCCAGGCTCGAAGAATATTCCGTCACAGCAGCTTTTGAATCCGGACGGGACCTATAAGTCACCGGCCGAGATCAACAAATTGTTCTCGGGCGTCGGCATCGACGTGTCGAAGCCTGTCGTAACGACGTGCGGTTCCGGCGTCACGGCTTCGATGCTGGCCCTGGCGCTTGCCGTGGTCGGCCAGACCAACGCGGCCGTTTACGACGGCAGCTGGGCCGAATGGGGCCAAGAGAACGGTCTTCCTATCGAGACAGGTCCGGCGAAGTAACGGCTGCTGCATGATTTCCAGTTGAGAACAGGCGCGCGAGACGATCGCGCGCCTTTTTCATTGCTGCTGTCGCGCCGCTAGGCGACGGCCGGGACAGGCTCTGCGAGGGTCTTTTCGATCCAAGAGACCATTTCCGGAGAGGTCGGAGACAATTTCGTCGAAAATGATCTGACGAGCTGTCCGTCGCGGCCGACGAGGTACTTGTGAAAATTCCACGTCGGCACGCCGCTGGGCCCCATGGCGTTTGCGGCCCATTTATAGAACGGATGCGCCTCGGGGCCGATGACGGGATGCTTCGACGCAATCGGAAACGTGACGCCGAATACGCCTTGGCAGAATGACTGGATTTCACCGTCGGCGTGCGGTTCCTGCTCGCCGAAATCATTCGAAGGCACCGCGATGACCACCAGTCCGTCGCTCTCGTAGCGCCGCCAAAGCTCCTGCAATTGCGAATATTGCTTGGTGAAGCCGCAGAACGAGGCTGAATTGACAATCAGAAGCGGTTTGCCGCGCCAGTCCGAGAGTTTCATCGGCGCGCCATCTATGCTCTTGAACTCAAAGTCGTAGGCTGACCCTTCGACTTGGTTGCTGGGCGCCGTACTTTTGTTAGCGGTCATCATCGAGAAGATATTGACGCCTGTATTCCAGAGCTTTCGCACCTTTCACCTCGTGCATGCAGGGCGCTTTAGCAGCGATGTTGCGGGGGTTTCCTTATAGTAGTCCAGGACTTGGCAGGTTCAAGGCTGGACCGCCATGAACTCCTGTTCCGCCCGGGACAGCGACGCACACCGGCCTTCCGTAGATTAGCCTCCAGTGAATGACACCAGCGCGAACGCGCACCACAAGGAGGACTTCAATATGTCGGCATTCAACAGCACGCGTCGGGTTGCAGTGGCTTTCGCCATTCTGGCAGCGACGTTCGGCGCCAGCGTTTCGGCCGCGAACGCGGCCGGCAGCGCCAAGGAATTCTTCGTGCAGGACTATCAGTTCTCGAAGCCGATGCACGGCTTTTCCGGCTATTCGAACAACTACTACTGCGATTATCAGCGGCTGCCGAACCGCAAGTGCACGATCAACGCGAACGGCACTGAAAGCTGCCGGATCGTCGGTTGGACGCTACGTGAGATGTGCCAGTAAGCACCTCGTTTCCTCGCAAACCTCTTCCTCCATTTTGAAGCTCCGGCAACGCACCGGAGCTTTTCTTTTTTGATGCCCTCCGTCCAAACGATCCGCCAGGAGATCGTCTTTCTTCGTCGCAATTTGCATGTGTTCCGATCGAAACAGCGAACCTGATGCACAGAGACTATTGCTGCTCATGACCTTTCGCCGCGACGGCGCGGCTTCGAAGGTTGGCCCTTAAGGAGGACAACGACATGAGCACCGAAGAAACCTATCGCCCCCGACGCGGCGGCTTTCTCGTAAAAACCTTTTTCTTTCTCGTCGCAGTAAGCGCCGGAGCGTTTGGCGCCATCGCCGTGACGAACAGCGATTTGCTGAATGCGAAGGCGAGCGGCGATGACGTCATCAAGGCGGACAACGATAGCGCACCGCAGATCGACTGGGTGGCCGCAGCACCTGGCCGTGTCGAGCCGAAGTCCGGCATCATTCGCGTCGGCGCACAGCTCGTCGGACGCATCGCCGAAGTGAACGTGAAACGGAACGACAAGGTCGAGGAAGGCGAGCTTCTGATCCGTCTCGATGATGAAGAAGCCCGCGCTCGTCTGCAAGCCGCCGAGACGGAAGCTGCATCCCGCAAGCGCGAACGCGATGCGCAGCCGCTCGATAAGGCGCGCGACGATCTTCGCACCGCAGAGGACAACGTTTTCGATGCCGAACGGGCGCTGACGAATGCACGCTTCGGGCTCGAATACGAACTGCAGGCCGAGCGCCAGGGTACTGGTAGCGCGGCGCGTGTCGCCGACGCACGCGAGGATCTGGCGAAAGCGAAGTCCAAGTTGCAGAAAGAGCGTGCTTCCTACGCCAAAGCCCAGTCGAAACCGGATATCCCGGCCCCGAACCGCCTTGAATCGGCGCTGCAGGCCGCACGCTCGGATGTCGCTGTTGCGGAAGCCATGCTCGAAAAAACGCGCATCCGTGCACCGGTTGCGGGCACCGTTCTGCAGCTCTCTGCAAAGGTCGGCGAGATGGCGTCGCCCTCTCCTGAGCAATCGCTGGTCATGCTCGGCGATATGTCGGTCGTGCGGCTGAAGGCCGAGGTTGACGAAATCGACGTCTCGAAGATCAAGACCGGCAGCAAGGTCACCGTAAAGAGCAACGCCTACCCCGGCAAAGAATTCGAAGGCACCGTCGCCGAGCTTGCTCCGACTTTGACCTCGCCGCAGTTCTCGCTGCGCGGTGCACGCCGCCCAACCGATGTCGAAGTGCTCGAAGTCACCATCGATCTCGCGGGCAATCCGCCGCTGCTGCCGGGAATGCGCGCGGACGCCTTCTTCAAGTAGCGGTTTTCGAAAGACCTGCGGCGGCTCGCTTCCTCCTTAGTGAAGGCGCCGCCGGTCCCCGATGGCGGGGAGGTGTGGGAAACGGGAATGCGGTCCCGTTCAGCACGCCTCCCCGCCGCGTTTCGTTTTGACCTACGCGACGCCTCGCGAAAATAATCTGTCTACATGCTGTTTCATCAGGAACAGCGGAAAACATGGGCTTTTCGCATCATCTCTGCATCGACCCAACCGACTGATCGAGGAGAGACAGATGTACGGAGAGATCAAGAAATTCCGCGCCGATCTCGGCGTCGGCATCATTCGCGGCGAGGATGGACGCAGCTTCCGTTTCGCAGGCGGAGACATCCGCAATGGCATCGAAAAACTCGAAGGCCATGAGGTTCATTTCGAACTCGGCGAACGCAAAGCGCGCGACATCATCGTGCTTGCGGGCTCGCCGTGGACAGCATTCGGAAACGTCCTTTGATCGGCCTTCGGGAGAACCAGCCATGCGAGCCCATTTCGATTTATCCGATGTGCCGGTCGTCGAGGCTTCCGACCTTGCATTTGTCATCGACCTTCTTCGCGAACACGGTCAGGGATTGGCACTTTTGCGAGGCCTGCGAGAGGACGAGATCCGGGAGATCGAGGATGAGATCTGGATGGCGTTCGATGATGCGCGCAAGGGCACGGCCCGGCTCGCCGTAGCGCTGCGCTTCCGGGCGCTTCTGACGGCCTTCTCTGGTCGGCGCCTCAAAGCTCTGTTTCTGGAGCGCGGCTTCCGGTTGCTCGCGCTTGCAGCTCAGGACGCCGCAGCGCGCCCGCTGAACGTCCGGTTTGGGTTCAATACGCAGCAGATGCTGCTCGCGCTGGACGCCTCGACAGCACGACCGCGGCAGAGTGCCCATACCCTGCCTCTCGCCGCATAAAGCAACACACTGAAATAAACGTGATTTCCTGGCCTTCGGCCGTGTTCCTGCCGGAACAGCGACCACGCAGCCGGCGAGGCATTGTTGCGACATGGCCGGCGCGACCGGCCAGCAAGAAACCATCGTCAGGAGGCTACCATGTCCAAGATCACCTTTGCTCTCGCCGCGACGCTGCTGGCCGGGACGACGATGACAAACGCCGCGAACGCAGATGCGGTCAGGGTCGGTTTTGGCTTTCCGCTCGGTTCGTTCGTCGCGCATTCGAACGAGACTTACAGTGGCCGCGATTATCAGCGCGTCGAGCGACCGCGCTCCGCCCGTCGCGAAGTCAAGGAGAGTGCCCCTCGCAAAATCGTAAAGGTCAAGCGTCCCGCGCAATCCGACGTTGCCGAGACCGCCGTCAAGACGCCCGCGACAGCAACCGTGCAACCAGTAAAGCTCGAAGGCAGGCTGCCGGCCGATACCGTGACGACTGCCGCGGTAGAAAAGACGGCCGCCGCTAACACGACGGGGGCGATTGCATCATCCAAACCGGAAACGTCAGTGAACGGCGGAAAGGTCGCTTCGGATACTCGTGCTTCATCTGCGAAAGCGGATACCGAAACGGCAGCAACCACGCACATCTGCCGGCGCTATTCGCCGGCTATCGCCGCGCTGATCGACGTTCCCTGCGACTAAGCCTGACACAGACACCGGGCGGCAGGCTGAAAGCTCTGTGCCCTGCGAAACAGCCAACCGCAACGCCGTCGTTCAAAGTCTGACCAACGCCCAAGGAGGGAGCAGGTCATGGAACTCGCCGCAACAGCACCAATCATCATGCGTAAGCCGATAGCAGCCGCACGGGAAAAACGCCCAAGCGCATTTCGCGTGCCGATGGTCGTGAAGCTCGCTTATCGCAATCTTTTTCATGATCGCCTAAGCTTCTTCGTGACCGTCGTCGGCATTCTGTTTTCGGTTGTGCTGGTCGCGGTCCAATCCGGCATCTATCTCGGATCGGCAAACAAGATCGCGACGATCATCGACGCGGCGCCGGCCGATCTTTGGATCGTGCCGCTCGGCACCAAGAGCTACGACGATCCCTCGTTTCTCGCTGGCCGCGAACGCTATCTGGCGCTGTCGGCACCCGGCGTCGAAAATTCGGAAGACATGCTGGTTTCATTCGCCCGCTGGCGCAAACCGCGAGGTGGCGAAACGACGGTCCTGCTGATTGGAACGTCAGGCGACAGCCCAAAGGCGCTGCCCGCAAACATCATCGAAGGTAGCCGCGCAGCGCTCGAAGCTCCGAATACGGTTGCGATCGATCGCAGCTACTTCAACGATCTGGGCGTCAACAGGCTCGGCGAGCACGCCGAACTCAACGGCGCCGCGGTCAAGCTCGTGGCGATTACCAAGCGCGTGCGTTCGTTCACGACGCTGCCGTTCGTCTTCACGTCCATCGACGAAGCGCGTCAGCTGTCCGGCGCCAACCAGGACCAGGCGAGCTACCAGCGCGTCACGCTGCTGCCCGGCGCCGACCTCGAAACGGTGCGTAAGGAAATTGCCGCACGCCTTCCCGATACGGAAGTTTTGACGCAGACGGAGTTCCGCACCCGCAGCCAGGACTATTGGTTGAAGCAGACCGGCGCGGGTGCCGCCCTCGATGCGGGTAAGCTCTTGGGCCTGATCGTCGGCATTGTCATTGTCGCGCAGACGCTTTATTCGAGCACGAAAGATCATATCAACGAGTTCGCCACTCTGCGCGCCTTGGGGGCCGGTGCGGGCTACATCGTCAAGGTGATTCTCATTCAAGCCGTGCTTTCAGGGCTGATCGGCTATGTGCTGGGTATGGGACTGGCGCTGACCGCCATTCATTTTGCGCAGGACACCAAGCTCACAATCATTATGACTGCGCCACTTGCCGCCCAACTTTTCGCAATAACCATCGGCATGTGCATCTTCGCCGCCATAAGCGCCATCATCAAGGTCGTCCGCATCGACCCGGCCGTCGTGTTCAGCCGCTAACCGAATTCCAGGGAGACTTAACATGACCGAGCCAAACAACAGCAAAGTCATCGTCGAAGCGGAAGGCATCGTGAAGGTGCTGGGCGCTGGAGCCGGCGAAAACAAGGTTTTGAAAGGCGTCGACCTTCAGCTGCATACCGGCGAGCTGACGCTGATGATGGGGCCGTCCGGATCCGGTAAGACCACCCTGCTCTCGATCCTCGGCTGCATCCTGTCACCCACACAGGGCAAGCTGTCGATCTCCGGCATGGATACGCGGAACATGAACAAGGAGCAGCTTGCCAATCTGCGGCGCAAGCATGTCGGCTTCGTGTTCCAGTCCTATAATCTCGTGCCGACGCTCTCGGCCGTCGAGAATGTCATGCTGGCGCTGGACCTGCGCGATCTCAACGGTCCGGACGCGCGCCGCCAGGCGGTCGAAGCGCTCGAAGCGGTTGGCCTCGGCCACCGCATCAACGCGATGCCGGCCAAAATGTCGGGCGGCGAGAAGCAGCGCGTTTCGATTGCCCGGGCGCTCGCCGGTTCACCCTCGGTCATTCTCGCCGACGAGCCGACAGCGGCACTCGATGCCCAGAACGGCATGGCCGTCATGGAATTGCTGGCAGCCGTGGCACAGGATACCGGGCGGGCCGTTTTGGCCGTTACCCACGACCACCGGACGCTGCAATACGCCGATCGTATCATCACCATCGACGACGGCCGGATTGCAGGATCTGAGCGGCCAAAGGTTGCAAATGCCCCCGTTCGGGTGGCGGTGGGATAACCCCCGCCAAAAAGGCTGTAATGACGGCCTTTTCGGGCGCCCGCATGGACGGGCTAGTCCTTAATGGCCGTCCCTCGGGCCAATGGCCGCGCACGCTCCCTCTCCGGGCATCTGGACCGGAAGAGGCATTTGTGTAGGATGCGCCCAAACTCACCAATCCCAAATTGGAATAACTAAGGAAATAGCGCCCATGGCGGGGCCTCAAGCGAACACGTCCATTTCCCCAGGCACTTTGATGGCCGGAAAACGGGGGCTCATCATGGGCGTCGCAAACAATCGATCGATCGCCTGGGGCATCGCGAAAGCCTGCGCGGCCCAGGGCGCAGAAATTGCCCTCACCTATCAAGGGGATGCGCTGAAGAAGCGGGTCGAGCCGCTGGCGGCGGAGCTTGGCGCCAAGTCGGTTCTTCACTGCGATGTGACCGATGCGGCCTCGATGGACAGCGTTTTCGCGTCCCTCGAAAAGAGCTGGGGCAGCCTGGATTTTCTCGTCCATGCCATCGCTTACTCGGACAAAAACGAGCTCGACGGCCGGTACGTCGATACGACGGAGAAAAACTTCACGCAGAGCCTGATGATCTCCTGCTATTCGTTCACGGCTCTCGCCCAGCGCGCCGAGAAGCTGATGCCGAACGGCGGTTCGCTGATCACGCTCAGCTACTACGGCGCCGAAAAGGTCATGCCGCACTATAACGTGATGGGCGTTGCCAAGGCCGCGCTCGAGGCGAGCGTGCGCTATCTGGCGTCCGACCTTGGCCGCAACGGCATCCGCGTCAACGCGATCTCGGCCGGCCCGATCAAGACGCTGGCTGCGTCGGGCATCGCGGATTTCCGCTATATCCTGAAGTGGAACGAGTATAACTCGGCACTCCGCCGCAACGTCACGATCGACGACGTCGGCAACGCCGGTCTCTATCTCCTTTCGGACCTGTCGCGCGGCGTGACCGGCGAAATTCATCACGTCGATAGCGGCTATCACGTGCAGGGCATGAAGAACGAGGAAGCGCCCGATATTTCGGTCGTCAAGAGCGACGAAGCGTGAGTGGTGGGGCGGCAACGACCGCGTCGTTGAAGCCCGGACTCACGCTCTATCTCATTCGTCACGGCGAGACGGACTGGAACCGGGAGGCGCGCTACCAAGGGCAGCGCGACATTCCCTTGAACGACACCGGCAAGGCGCAGGGGCGTCGCCACGGCGGCGTGCTGAAAACGCTGATGCCGGCAATCGCCGAATTCGATTTCGTCGCCAGCCCGCTGCAACGGGCCATTGAGACGATGCGCCTGATCCGAGAAGGCCTTGGTCTCGACCCGGACGGCTTTCGCATTGTGCCGGACATTGCTGAACTCAGCTACGGACAATGGGAAGGCGAACTCGCGGGCGAGCTGCCGCTTAAAGATCCCGAGGGCGTCGCCGCCAAAGCCGCCGATCCCTACGGCTGGAGGCCCAATGGCGGCGAGAGCTACCACGACCTTGAGGTCCGCGTTTCGAAATGGCTCGGAACCCTGGACCAAAATACGGTTGCCGTCGGGCACGGCGGCGTCAGCCGCGTCGCGCGCGGCGCTCTGCTCGGAATCGACAGAACTCTCGTGCCATTCCTTGAAGTGCCCCAGGATAAGATTTTGAAGCTCGCCGACGCCAAGATGCGGTGGCTGTGAGGGTTGAACGCCATCAAAGCAAAAGAGCCGGAGATGCGGCTCTCCGGCTCTTCGGCACTCGATAAGGAGTGCATGCTGAAAGCCCCCTCGACCCGGGGCTCAATCCGAGAGGAATGGGCTTTTATGAGCCGACAGAGACGTTCGCCTGGAATGGATGAGACAGGCATACGGCGCGGCCGTTCGAATGAGCGACCTGTCCATACCGCCTTCGCAACATGCGATCCTGCGATGCGCCGCGGGCTGCTTTTGGGCAGCGGATGCGGGCTCGGCCGAGTTGCCGGTCAAATACGGACTCACACCTGCCTCGTCCCATCGTCAGGGCGACGGAACTGCCGACGAACGCAGTACTTCGTCGAGTTAATCTGCGTCGCGGAGGGTTGTCACGCGGCTTTGGCCCCGATGCGCTCTTGCCGCCACCTCGCCGGCCACCTAAGAAGAGCGGTGACGCAGCCCGGCAACAATCGTTGCAGAGCCATCGAGTGCCCATCGGGCCAACTTCCGCATATTTCAGGCAATGTCTCACAACACTTTCGGACATCTGTTTCGCGTGACGACCTGGGGCGAAAGCCACGGCCCGGCCATCGGCGCCATCGTGGACGGTTGTCCGCCGGGCATCGCGCTCGAAACCGGTGAGATCCAGGCCTATCTCGATAAGCGCAAGCCCGGCCAGTCACGCTTCACGACCCAGCGCCAAGAGGCCGACGCGGTCAAAATCCTGTCCGGCGTGTTCGCCGATGCTTCGGGCAAGCAGGTCACGACCGGAACGCCTATTGCGCTTGAAATCGAAAATACCGATCAGCGCTCGAAGGACTACGGCGAGATCAAGGACAAGTTCCGTCCTGGCCACGCTGACTTCACCTACGACGCCAAGTACGGCATTCGCGACTATCGCGGCGGCGGGCGGTCGTCGGCGCGCGAAACGGCGTCGCGTGTGGCTGCTGGCGCCGTGGCGCGGAAGGTCATCTCCGGCGTTAAGATTCGCGGCGCGCTGGTGCAGATCGGGCAGATCAAAATCGATCGCGGCAACTGGGATTGGGACGAGGTCGGCAACAATCCGTTCTTCTCTCCGGATAAGCAGGCGGCAGAGCACTGGGCCGACTATCTCGACAAGGTGCGCAAGGCCGGTTCGTCCGTCGGCGCCATTATCGAAGTTGTAGCGGAAGGCGTGCCGGCAGGCTGGGGCGCGCCGCTCTACGGCAAGCTCGATCAGGACCTCGCCAGCGCGATGATGTCGATCAACGCCGTCAAGGGCGTCGAGATCGGCGAAGGCATGGCGGCTGCCGAGCTAACAGGTGAGCAGAACGCGGACGAAATCCGCATCGGCAACGACGGTGCACCGGATTTCCTGTCGAACCACGCGGGCGGGATTCTTGGCGGCATTTCGACCGGTCAGCCGATCGTCTGCCGTTTCGCGGTTAAGCCGACATCTTCGATTTTAACGCCGCGCCGGACGATCGACCGTCATGGCCATGAGACGGAACTCATCACGAAAGGCCGCCACGATCCGTGCGTCGGCATTCGCGCCGTACCGGTGGGCGAAGCGATGATGGCGATTGTGCTCGCAGACCATTTCCTGCGGCATCGCGGCCAAATCGGCGGGTAATTTCGAGGGCCGACCCATCGCGCAGCATCCAAAGATCATCATTTTGACTGGCGCGGGGCTGTCGGCCGAAAGCGGCGTCCCGACGTTTCGCGATCCAAACGGCATGTGGGCGAAATATGATTGGCGCGACGTCGCCACGCCCGACGGTTTTCAACGCGATCCGGCACTCGTGCTGAATTTCTATAATGCGCGGCGGCGCGCTCATCGCGGCATCAAGCCTAATGCTGCGCACATCGCTTTGGCGCGTCTCGAAGCCGAGCATGGCGGCGTGACGGTCGTTACACAGAATATCGACGCGCTGCATGAAGCCGCCGGATCGCATTCCCTCATTCACATGCACGGTGAGCTGTTCAAGGCGCTGTGCACCTTCTGCAAGCATCGGGTCCCCTGGCAGGGCGATTTGCTGGTCGATACGTCGTGCCCCTATTGCGGGCTGCCGGGCGGAATGCGGCCAGACGTCGTCTGGTTTGGCGAGATGCCGTATCAGATGGGGCGGATCACGGGGCTTCTCGGAGAGGCGGATCTTTTCCTGTCGATTGGTACCAGCGGGCACGTCTATCCGGCGGCCGGGTTCGTGGCGGAAGCGCGTGAGCACGGCGCGCGCACGGTGGAGCTCAACCTCGAACCGTCGGAGGGTGCGAGCCAATTCGACGAAGCCATCTACGGTCATGCGACCGAGATCGTTCCGGCCTTCGTCGATCGTATTCTGGCTGGCCGCTAACGTCGAAAGACCGCGACGACCTCGACGTGTGCAGAATAAACGAATTGATCAACCGGCGTAACGGATTCGATCTTATAGCCGCCATCGACGAGATGGCGCGCGTCGCGTGCGAGCGTCGCGGGATTGCAGGACACCGCAATAACAGTCTTCACCTTTGAGCGCGCCAAGCGCTGCGACTGCGCTTCGGCCCCGGCACGTGGCGGATCGAAAACGATAGCGTCGTGCTCATTGAGTTCCAGCGGGGATAGCGGGTCGCGGAAGAGATCGCGAACGACGGCGCTAATTGGCTTTAGCCCAGATGTTTTCTTTGCGCCGTCGCCCAAAGCCGTCACCGCGGCCTTGCTGCCGTCGAACGCGGAGACGCGGGCCTTCGCCGCTATCGGAAACGCGAAGGCGCCGAGGCCGCAGAAGAGATCGGCAACCTTTTTCGTCTTTCCGAGCGCGGCGACGATACGCTCAGCGATTTCGCTCTCGGCGGCTTCGACAGCTTGAACGAATACGCCCGGCGGCAACGGAACTTCCACCGCGCCGAATGTCAGGAAGGGGGGTAGCGTTTCGACGACGACATCGCCGGCCACGACGAGACGTGCGAGTCCCATCGCGCTCGCCGCGGACGCAAGTCCGGTTCGGATTTCCGGCGACAGTTTGCGTTCCGTGCCATCGACTTCGACATCTAGACCAGACTTCGTGAGCGTGATCGTGACGCGCGCTTCATCGCGTTTCGGCAGCAGCGGCGCGATCAGTTTTCCTACAGCCGGCAATGCCGCAACGATCTTCGGCTCAAGCACCGGACATTCTTCGATGGCCACGAGATCGTGAGAGGCGGCCTCGTGGAAGCCAAGCTCGACGCCAAACTGCGAACGGATCGCCTTGAGCGCCGCACGGCGGCGGTGCCCGGCGGGGCGCTGCAATTGATCGACCTCGGGTTCGAGGCCACGCGCCTGAAAAGCGTTGACGACGAGATCGCGTTTCCATGCCGCGTAACTGTCCGACGCCAGATGCTGCACGCTGCAACCGCCACATTTGCCGAAATGTTTGCAGACCGGAGCGACGCGTTCGGCACTCGGTTCGAGCACGCGCAGGAGGCGCGCGCGCTCGCCCTCGACTTCGGCTTCGATGCGTTCTCGCGGCAGCGCGAACGGTACGAAGACCATCCGGCCATCGACTTCGGCGATGCCATCGCCTTGCGCGCCGAGACGACTGATGACGAATTCACGCTCAGCCATCGTAGCGCGCTCCGAGCAGGAATTCGGCGTTGCCGGAACCACCGAGAATGGGCGACGGCATATCGCCGACGACCGTCCAGCCGGGTTGTGTGGCGAGCCATTCGCGGACGCTGGCCAGCGCGCCCAGACGCGCGGCTTCATCGCGTACGATGCCGCCGCTGCCGACGTTATCGCGGCCGACTTCGAACTGCGGCTTTACGAGGATCACAGCCCAAGCTCCGCGTGAAGCGAACGGCAAAACAGTGCCCAAAACCTTCGTGACGGATATGAAGCTGACATCGACCACGACGGCGGAAACGCTCTCTGTTATTTCGTTTGGCGTCAGCGCACGCGCATCGATATTTTCGAGTGAAATGACGCGTGGATCGTCTTTCAGGCGCGCGTGCAGCTGACTGGTGCCGACGTCGACGGCATAAACGCGCTGCGCCCCCTGTTCCAGAAGCACCTCGGTGAAGCCCCCGGTCGAAGCGCCGATATCGAGCGCAACGCGATCCGTGGGATCGAAGCCGAAGCGCGCGAGCGCGGCAGAGAGCTTTTCCGCGCCGCGCGAAACGTAGCCCGGCGCATCCGAGGCAACGGCGATGGCGAGATCGTCTTTCACGTCGAAGGCCGGTTTGTTGCAAACAGCGCCGCCGACCGAGACGAAGCCGCGCTTTATAAGGTCCTGAGCGCGGGCGCGCGACGGCGCGAGTCCGCGGGTCACCAGCATCTGATCGAGGCGCATCACCGGGCCGTCAGTCAAATGTCAACGTCAGTCGGGCCGGATGGCGTAGCGGCCGGAGCCGTTCGCGAACAGCAGCAGGAAGCCGCCGGCCATGCAGACGTTCTTCATGAAGTTCGTCATCTGGGCCTGGTCGGCGAAGTTGCTGTGAAAAACGGCTGCGGCTGCCAAGCAAAACGCGGCAAGCGCCAAACCGGCATAACGAGAGAAGACACCTAACAGCACGGCAAGGCCGCCGATGACCTCAAGTGCGATGACGAGCGGCAGCAAGTTTCCCGGCAAGCCGTGCGATTCCATGTAGGCCTGCGTCTGCGCGTAGCCGGAAACCTTGTTGATACCTGCAGTGACGAAAATAGCAGACAAAAGTACCCGTGCGGCCAAGCTGACGAGCGCATGCATGTTTGTTCTCCCGAACGGCGAGCTGGTTAACGCGCAGATGTGCGCGTCATGCCCGCTCGCTTAGCATGTCTGCGCGGCCAAGGGCAGCAAAGACCGTCTCGACGATGCCTGAGGCATTAAGCCGTGCGGCTTCGTACATGGCTTCGGGTTTGCCATGGTCGATGAAGACATCGGGCAAAACTTTGGGACGGACGCGAAGCCCGCGATCCAGCAAGCCCTCATTTGAGAGAAACTGCAGAACGTGGCTGCCGAAGCCGCCGATGGAACCTTCTTCCACGGTCACCAGGACTTCGTGATTAGTCGCGAGGTCGCGAATGAGGGCCTCGTCCAGCGGTTTTGCAAAGCGTGCGTCGGCGACCGTCGTGGACAGGCCGAAGCTCGCAAGCTGATCGGCCGCCTTCAGACACTCCGCGAGCCGGGTGCCAAGTGAAAGCAACGCGACCTTCGAGCCTTGCCGCACGATACGGCCCTTGCCGATTTCGAGCGGAATGCCTTCGGCCGGAAGCTCTACGCCGACGCCCTCGCCGCGCGGATAGCGCAGCGCGCTCGGGCGGTCGTCGATCTGTGCTTGGGTCGCGACCATGTGGACGAGTTCGGCTTCGTCGGCCGCCGCCATGATGACGAAATCCGGAAGGCAGGCGAGATAGGCGACGTCGAATGATCCGGCATGCGTTGCGCCGTCGGCGCCGACGAGACCAGCGCGGTCAATTGCGAAGCGGACCGGCAGCTTCTGAATGGCGACGTCGTGCACGACCTGATCGTAGGCGCGCTGCAGGAAGGTCGAGTAGATTGCCGTGAAAGGCTTATAACCCTCCGCCGCGAGTCCTGCCGCGAACGTGACGGCATGCTGCTCAGCGATGCCGACATCGAACGTGCGATCGGGAAATTCCTTGCCAAAATAGTCAAGCCCCGTACCGGACGGCATCGCGGCGGTGATCGCGACGACGCGCTTATCCTTTCGCGCTTCAGCAATCAGGCTATCGGCAAACACCTTCGTATAGCTCGGCGCATTCGGCTTCGGCTTGTCCTGCGCACCCGTCACGACGTTGAACTTATTCACGCCGTGATATTTATCCGGCGACGCTTCGGCTGGTGCGTAGCCCTTGCCCTTCTGCGTGACGACGTGGACGAGGATCGGCCCCTGCTCCAGATCACGGACGTTCTTCAGAACGGGCAGAAGCTGCTCGAAGTTGTGACCGTCGATTGGGCCGACGTAATAAAAGCCGAGTTCTTCGAACCAAGCCCCGCCCTGCCACAGATGACGCGTATATTCTTCAACGCGCGCGGCGCGGCGCTCCCATGCTTTCGGCAGCATCTTGGCGAGCTGCTTGGCGTAGTCGCGAAGGTGGACGTAAGTACCGCTCGACGTCACACGTGCGAGATACGCCGAGAGCGCGCCCGTGGGCGGCGCAATCGACATATCGTTGTCATTAAGGACGACGATCAGCCGTTCGTTGCGAGCACCGGCATTGTTGATCGCTTCATAGGCCATGCCTGCGCTCATCGCGCCATCACCGATGACGGCGACGACGTTGTTCGACTTGCCAGTCAGGTCGCGCGCCACGGCCATGCCGAGCGCTGCGGAAATGGATGTGGACGAGTGCCCGGCGCCGAAAGGATCGTAGACGCTCTCCTCGCGATTGGTGAACCCCGCCAAACCGCCGGGCTGGCGCAAGGTGCGAATCCGGTCGCGGCGGCCGGTCAAAATTTTATGGGGATAAGCCTGATGGCCGACGTCCCAGATCAGACGATCGTCCGGGGTGTTGAAGACCCAGTGCAACGCCACGGTCAATTCGATGACGCCAAGGCCCGCACCAAGATGGCCGCCCGTTACCGAAACGGCGTCAATCATCTCGTCGCGAAGCTCGGCCGCAAGCTGAGGCAGCTGATCTTCCGACAACTGACGCAATTCGTGCGGCGTCGCAATTTTATCGAGTAATGGTGTCTTGCTCACAATAAAACCTTGATGCGGCGATCGGCTTTAGACCTAGAGCGCCCGAGACAGGCCGTTCGAAAGGGACGCTAGCATGCCTTTGGGCTATCTTCGATCCCCCAAAGAGCGCTGCTACGGACCGGATGTAATGCGCCCGCGTGCCGCAGACGTTTAAAAAACCAGTTGACGTCCAAACCGCCCAAAGCGGAATGACGCCTCAAAATGGCGCATCGCCGTTCTTGTCGAGTGGGGCAGTGCCTGACGGCGTGCCGTCAGCGCCAAGCGTCAGTTTTTCGACTTTGGCTTCAGCCGCTTTCAGCAGTCTGTCGCAATGGTCGCGCAATGCTTCGCCGCGCTCATAAATTTCAATGCTTTCTTCAAGCTCGACGTCGCCGCGTTCAAGCTTGCCGACAATGACCTCCAGCTCCTTCAAGGCGCGTTCGAAGGTCATCTCCTTGATGTCAGCAAAGCTTTTTGCCGGAGCCGGTTTGGTCGTCGTCGTCATAATCGTCCTGCTTTCGTGGCGCAAACGGGCGGATGTACCGAAATTCCGCTCAGACGTCTGCGTCCAGCAATGCCTTTACGTGGGCGGCGGTCGATAGGGCAAGCCCCTTCAGATCGTACCCGCCTTCGAGCATCGACACGATTCGCCCTTTTGCGTGGCGCCGCGCCATCTCCGCGAGCGCTTCAGTCGCCCAGCGGAAATCCTCCTCGACAAGTTCGAGCCCGGCAAGCGGATCGCGCTGATGCGCATCGAAGCCTGCGGAGATCAGCAGCACATCGGGGCTGAAATTGTGAAGAGGCGTCAGAATGCGGCTACGGAACGCCTCTTCGAATGCCTCGCGCCCGTCGCCGGAGCGCAGCGGCGCGTTGAATATATTGCCGACGCCGGTCTCGTTCAACGCACCCGTACCCGGGAAGAGCGGCATCTGATGCGTCGAGCCGTAGAACAGGTCTTTGTCGGACCAGAAAATTTCCTGCGTACCGTTACCGTGATGGACGTCGAAATCCACGACGGCGACACGCTCGGCGCCGTACTTCGCGCGAGCATAATGCGCTGCGATCGCGATGTTATTGAAAAAACAGAAGCCCATCGCGCGATTGCTCTCGGCGTGATGGCCGGGCGGACGGACCTGACAGAAGGCGTTCGTGACTTTGCCTTCCATGACGAGATCGACTGCATCGAGACCAGCGCCGACGGCGCGGCGCGCGGCCTCCCAGGTGCCGGCAGACGCGATGGTATCGGAATCGACATGGCGCGCCCCGCCATCAATGTGCTCGATAGCGGCTGTCACGTCAGCGAGGTGCGCTGGCCCGTGCGTCATTGCGATATAGGTTTTGTCATCCTCACGCAGCGGTGCGTCGCGATGAAAAAGATCGTCGAAGACTGAAGCGGAAAGCGCCTTGTCGATCGCCCGCATCCGGTCCGGCCGCTCGGGATGATGCTCGCCGGTATCGTGTTCCAGAAAAGCCGGATGGGTGATCAGGACCGTCGTCATTTATCGCGAGGGTGGCTCCGAAGCGTTATGAGGTCAATTCCGACAGTCGCGCGATCTGCACGCCGGGCGGGGGTTTACTGTCTGCAGGAACGAAGAAGTCCGGCGCCAGCGGCACCGATTTGTCGACGCGATAGGATCCAAAGTCTGTGACGCCGCCCACATCATAAAGAAACGTATCGTCGATCAGAAAGTTTCCGGTGAACGTCTTCGCCGGTTGGTTAAAAACAAGGTGGGCCGCGTCGGCCACGATCTCTGGCGTCCGGCTCATGCGCATGAGCTTATCGCCGCCGAGAATATTCTGCACGGCAGCCGTAGCAATGGTCGTACGCGGCCAGAGGGCGTTGACGGCAATGCCATTGGGTTTCAATTCGTCGGCGAGACCGAGCACGCAAAGGCTCATGCCGTATTTGGCAATCGAATACGCGACGTGGCCCGAGAACCATTTGGGATGCATATCGAGCGGCGGCGACAATGTGAGAATGTGCGGATTTTCGGCACGCTTCAGATGCGGCAGGCAGATCTTAGAGGTTAGAAACGTGCCGCGCGTGTTTACTGCGAACATCAGATCGAAACGCTTGATCTCGGTCTTTTCAATCGGCGTCAGCGATATGGCGCTGGCGTTGTTGACGCAAATGTCGATACCGCCGAAACGTTCAACCGTTTGCGCCACGGCGCGTTCGACATCCCCTTCGTTGCGAATATCGCATTCGAGCGCGAGCGCCGATCCGCCCTCCGCTTCGATCTCTTTTGCAGCCGAATGAATCGTGCCTTCGAGCTTGGGATTGGGATCGACCGTCTTGGCGGCGATGGCGATGTTGGCGCCGTCGCGGGCCGCTCTTTTCGCGATGGCCAATCCGATGCCGCGGCTCGCGCCCGTAATGAAGAGAGTCTTGCCCTTGAGTGCCGCCATGCCACTGCTCTCATTCCGACGCCAGACAGGAGATAGCCTAATCTCTTGGCGGACCCTAGGTAAGGGGTGACTTCGATTGCTTAAACAGGAAAGACTGAGGCTCGGGATTTCCGATTTATTCGGTTTTACGGAAATTCGGCGGGCGTTTCTCGAAAAAGGCCGTGAAAGCTTCGACGGCTTCAGGCGAGCGGAGGCGTTCGCGGAAGGCCGCAACCTCTTCGTCCATGCGGGCGAGAATTATCTCGGGGTCGCCACGCATCAAGCGGCGCGCAATGGCGAGCGCTTCCGGCGGTTTGGCGGAGAGCCGCTTGGCGGCGGCGAGTGCGGTGGCTTCAAGATCGCTCGCAGGCACGATGGCGTTGACGAAACCGGCAGCGAGTGCATCGTCAGCCGACAACGGATCGCCGAGCGCCAACATGGCGAAGGCCCGCGTGTAGCCCATACGGGCCGGCATCAGCAGGCTTGAGGCGGCTTCGGGCACCACACCGAGATCAAGAAACGGAGTGGCGAACGTCGCGTCCGGCGCGGCGTAGACAAGATCGCAATGGAACAGCAGCGTCGTGCCGATGCCAATGGCGTTGCCATCGACGGCGGCGATCAGCGGCTTCTTGACGACCGGCAATAGGCGGATGAAGCGCACGACATTCTTGTCGAGGCCACCGGTGCCGCGTGCGGTGGCAAGAAAGTCGCCGATGTCATTGCCAGCCGTGAATACGCCGCCCGAGCCGGTGAGAATGTGCGCGGCAATCGTATCGTCCGCGTCTCCCGCTTCGATGGCATCGGCTAGCTTGCCGTACATGGCGCCGGTCAGCGCGTTTTTCTTCTCGGGTCGAGCGATGCGGAGAATCTGGATGGGGCCATCGCGCCAGATTGCGATTTCTGCTGTCATGCGAACACCGCTCCATGCGCATCGACCAGCACGGCATCTGCGCCGTGTTGCACGGCATCAGACAGACCGCGGGCTTCGGTCAGAATATTTTCGGCGAAGAACCGCGCGATTACGATGTAGGGCGATGCAGCGTCTTTCGCGAGGGCACCCTTCGCGAGGTATGTGCCGCCCGTGACGAGGCTCATGAGCCGCAGAAAGGGCGTCGCGGACGCCAGCGCCTTTTCTTGATTACCGGGAAGCATTTGCGCCATCCAGAGGGTGGCCGTTTGAAGTGCACTCAAGCCTTCCATCAAGCGCTGCGTCATGTGACCGAACTCGCCGCGTTTTGCAGCGCGCACTGCGGCGATAATGGCGCCGAGTTCCCCGAGCAGGCTCGTCATCGCAGAGCCGCCGTCGAGCGTCAGCTTGCGCGTGACGAGGTCGATGGCCTGGATGCCGTTCGTGCCTTCGTAGATCGGCAGGATTCGCGCGTCACGCAGGAATTGCGCAGCCCCCGTCTCTTCGACGAAGCCCATGCCGCCATGCACTTGAACGCCGAGAGAAGCGACCTCGTTGGCAATATCGGTAGAGAAGGCTTTTGCGAGCGGCGTCAGCAGAACGGCGCGATTGCGGGCTGCGACACGCTCTTTTTCATCTGTCGCACGATTGGCGACGTCGAGTTCCTTGGCGGTCGCGTAACAGAGCATGCGGGCGGCCTGCGTCAGAGATTTCATCGTCAGCAGCATGCGGCGCACATCGGCGTGCTCGATAATCGGGCTCATGCTGCCGGGATCTTTGGCCGCGAAGCTTTTGCCCTGAAGACGTTCCTTGGCGTAGGTGACAGCGTGCTGCGTCGCGCTTTCCGCAACGCCCACGCCTTGCGCGCCGACACCGAGCCGGGCGGCGTTCATCATCACGAACATGTTCGCGAGGCCGCGGTTTTCTTCGCCGACGAGGTATCCGATCGCGCCGCCGTTCTCGCCGAACTTCATGACACAGGTCGGGCTTGCCATGATGCCGAGCTTATGTTCGACACCGGCACAGATGACATCGTTGCGCTCGCCGAGCGAGCCGTCGTCACCCACAAGAAACTTAGGGACGAGAAACAGCGAGATGCCGCGCGTTCCGGCCGGCGCATCGGGCAGCCGCGCTAGGACGAGATGGATGATGTTCTCAGCCATCCCATGCTCACCCCAGGTGATGAAAATCTTCGTGCCGGTTATACGGTATGTTCCATCGCCTTGCGGCACTGCACGCGTCGAGAGCGGGCTCAGATCGGAGCCCGCGTGCGGCTCGGTCAGGTTCATGGTGCCGGTCCATTCGCCCGCCACCATTTTGGGGAGATATTTCGCTTTCAGCGCGTCGCTTCCGCCCGCTTCAATGGCATGAATGGCGCCCTGCGTCAGAAGCGGGCAGAGACCGAAAGACACATTCGCAGCGTTCCAAATTTCGCCGACAGGTGTGGCAGCGATTTCGGGCAAATCCTGGCCGCCGTATGCCTCCGAGCATGGCAGCGTGCTCCAGCCGCCCGCGACGAACGCTTGGTAGGCCTCGGCAAAGCCCGGAGGGGTTGTCACCTTTCCGTCAATGAGCTTGGAGCCGATACGGTCGCCTATTGCGTTCAAAGGTGCTAGGACCTCGGCGCCGAAATTTCCTGCCTCTTGGATGACGGCGATTATCGTTTCGCGGTCAAGCCCCGGATAGAGGCCGCGAGCGCCCATATCGCTGAGGCCCGCCACCGTCTCAAGGGCAAAGACAATGTCGTCTAGGGGAGCCTGATAGGTCATGGATCGTCTCTCGGTGCCGTTCGGTTTTCCATCAGGACACTAAGCCGAACGAAAGTACAAGCAAACCAGGTGACATACCAAATGCTGGGCAGGATCGTACCCGCCAACAAAGAATGGATTGCCGAAGCCGGACAAATGATCCGAGCGGGTGCGCTCGTCGCATTTCCGACTGAAACCGTGTACGGACTCGGTGCCGACGCAACCAATGGTGAAGCGGTCGCTCGCATTTTCGAAGCCAAGGGCCGGCCGATTTTCAATCCGCTTATCGTACATGTTCTCGGACTGGAGCAGGCACTCATCATCGGCGTGCTTTCGCCCGCTGCGCGTCGTCTGATAGAAGCGTTCTGGCCCGGTCCTTTGACGCTCGTGGTGCCGCGCACCGAGACGACGGACGTCAGTCAGCTCGTCTCGGCAGGACTTCCGACCGTTGCACTGCGGTCTCCTGATCATCCGGTTGCACGCGCGCTTCTCGCGGAAGCCCATCGTCCGCTGGCGGCCCCGTCCGCCAATCGCTCGGGGCACGTCAGCGCGACACGCGCCGAGCATGTTGCGGCCGACATCGGCGGCAAGGCCGCGCTCATTCTTGATGACGGCCCGACGAAACTCGGGCTCGAGTCAACGGTGGTCAGTCTTGTCGACGGTGCCCCGGTGCTGTTGCGTCCCGGCGCCATCACCGCGGAAGCAATTGAAGAAGTTATCGGAGAGCGCCTGATACGGCGCGAAGAAGCAGGCGATCATCTCACATCGCCTGGGCAGCTTGCGAGCCACTATGCGCCACGCGCGCGCTTGCGTCTGAATGCCTATGAGTGGAAACCGAGCGAAGCAGTGATGGCGTTCGGTGCGATCTCGGAGCAACCGGCACGCGCCTTCGTCAACATCAGCGAGGGCGGCGACTTGATCGAGGCGGCGGCAAATCTTTTTGCGACGCTGCGTACGCTCGATGCTTCCGGGGCGGACTCCATCGCGGTAACGCCTATTCCGCAGAACGGCCTCGGAGAAGCGATCAACGACCGGTTGCGGCGGGCGGCAGCGCCTCGTGAGCACCTCTAGAAGCTGCTGACCATCACCACGATCTTATTGACAAGCGGTGCGAGGATCGGGCTTTGCGCCACGAACCCGTTGAACGTGTCCCGCACCGACCCGAACGCATGCATGATGCAGGGAATGGCAGCGTAGATGCCGCCATAAAGCAATGCCGTGCTGATTCCGTTCGTGATCAGGTACCGACGCAACATTCCTGCCCCCCAACAAAGCCGGTTAACGCTTCGTTAATGAGAGCACGCGGGTGCCGCCAGGCTCAAGGCCTTTAATCAAAGCATGGTGAATGCGTGTTCCAGAATGGGACGAACGGTGCCGTTAGGCCTTCGTTTGCTCGACGACCTTGAGGCGATGCTGATCCGTCTCGATTTTCGCCTTCGTCGAGGGCCAGCTGGCGCTGATCCAATCGTCGGTGCCGAACAGCCAGTACATGAACCGATGACGGCGATGATACCGCTCGATGATGAACTTGTTCATCTGGTCCATGTGCGTGTTCAACGCGCTCAGGGTCTCAGCCGGAAGCGCGGTATCTCGGTCGATCTCACCGAGCCGGTTCATGATGGCCGCGACGTCGCTTGCGGAATCGGTGCGCCATTGATCCATCGCACCGGCGAGCGTGTGCTGGTTCTGATTGACCTTGAGAAGCGCTTCATGAACCTCGGTGAGGTCCTGCGTGTAGGCTTGATGCTTAGCGGCGGCCGTTTCGATCTCGGCAGCGATCGCGCTTTCGGCCCCCTTCACCCGTTCCGACAGATTGGTGAGAAGCTCGGTCAGCGAGCCTGAGTGCGTATCCACCTTGCCGAAAAGGCCGTCGAACTTTTCCGACAGACCGGCGACGTTCCCGGTCAGGCTTTCAAGGTTTCCTGCAAGGCCCGCGACGTTGCCCGACAGACCTTCGACGTTGCCCCATAGTCCGTGGATGCGGTCGATGCCGCCAATGATTTCATCGGTTCGTCCATCGCCCGTCGGCGTCGCGAGTACCTGGCCGACGCCGTCTTCGAGGCGGGACAGGCGATCGCCCAATTCGACGAAGCCGCTCTGATGGCTGCCGAGGACCGCCTCTTCGATGATGTCGAGACGATCGCTGATCGGCTTCAAATCAACGGCCTGACGGATGTCTTCGAGCGCCGTGCCGCCTTCTGTCTGGACAGGGCGTTGCCTGATCGTCTCTTCCAATTCCTGCAGCCGCGTCGAAAGCACGGACCATGACTGCGACATTTCCTGAAGGCGCAATTCAAGCGCGGCTTCGATGTCGCCGAGTTTTGCGACGAGCCCTGACGTGTCAACGGCGGCGACGGGAGCGGCGGGGCCCCCTTCGCGAAACGCAGATTCGAGCGAGCCGATCCGGTCAATCAACAACGCATGCGTTCGGCCCTGATCGTCTTGGTGGGCGACGGTATCGCGCGCGAAGTCCCGCACGAGGCTTGCGATGGCGTGCCGCTCGTTGGAGAGATCCTGCCCCAGCGCCCGCACAGCTTGTTCGAGCGATTCAATGCGAGAATTCTGCAGCGCGTCTGTCTGAGTGCCGAGATAATCGTTGCGATAAAGGGGACGCCCGTAATCGACCGCATAACGCGGTGGCGCCGCATAGCGGGGCTCAGGGCGCGTCAGCGGCGGCAACGGTTCGGCGCGCGCGACAAAGCGCAAAAGCAGTTCCGAGGCGCCGAATTCGCCGCGGTGATCGAAGAGAACTTGTAAAAGGTCGTCGACCGATACCGCCGTGTTGCGACGCGCCGCGAGTGCCGTTGCAAACTTCAGCACTTCCGCCAAATCTTCCGAGCGGCGCGGGGAAACCGGGCCACTTCCCGGCATCGCCGGAATATCGCCCGCGATGATCGCCGCAGTCTCGCGTTTCAGGGCGACGACGCGGATGCCATGTGTTTCAAGGGCTGCCGCAGAGGCGTCAAGGCGGGTCATGGCATTCAAGAGATGTTCGACGCGAACCTCTCCGGCGCGATGCGCTGCGGCGATGTCATAGGCTTGATTGAAGCAGGCAAGAACGGTGTCATCGACCAGCACGGGACCGGCAAGAAGCGACCCGCGCTTACCGTTCGACAGTGCCGCCTCGGCCGGCTGAATGACCTCGCTTGGTGTCCAGGTCTGCGACGTCCTGAGATCGAGATCCTCGCCGTGATACGCCATGTCGTCGTCTCCCCTCTGTCGCTCCGCGCCGTCCGTCGCCGCGCGCCTCGCAAACCCAAACACCCCAACCGCGTCGAAGCTATGTACTTGCCTATGTCGGCAAGGTCTTGACTTTTAAGACAGCATTTAGGTTAGCGCCGTTTCATTTCGGGGGCGAGTCGCAAGCGGCAGATACACAGCAATTCCCTCCCAACCCGTTGCCAGGAAGGCCTGCTCTTAAAGCAGCAGACCAAAGACCGCTGGTGTCTGAAGGTCGGGGCCTTCGGCGCGAACATCATTAAGTGCGGGGTTGACGGGCGTGGTCGTGAGGAGCCCGGCGGCGAAAGGCATCATCAGGTCGAGGATATGCTCAGCCGTGCCCGAGCGGCAGTCGAGCCAGCGCTCGAAGTTTTCTGCCGTGATGATCACAGGCATGCGGTCATGGATGGGCGCCATATCGGCGTTTGCAGCGGTCGTCAGGATCGTCACCGTCTCGATCTCGCTGCCGTCGGCACCGAGCCAGTCTTCCCACAATCCGGCCAAGGCAAAAAGATCGTGGTCTTTCAGACGGATAAGATGCGGCTGCCGCGCCGATCGCTTGCCGCTCCACTCGTAGAAGCCGGTCGCCGGAATGAGACAGCGGCGATGGCGCAGCGCGCCGCGAAAGGCCGGTTTTTCGGCCGCCGTCTCAGCACGGGCGTTGATCAATGGCGCACGCAATGCCGCCGGGTCGCGTACCCATGACGGGATCAGACCCCAGCGCACCAGCCGAAGCTCGGGAACGCCCTTGAGATCGTTGCGTGCAATCAGAACGGGTTGCGTCGGCGCGATGTTGTAGCGCGGCGGGAAATCGTCAACGGCCGGTACATCGAAGAACGCGCGTACAGCCTCCGGTGAAGATATCAGACTGTAGCGCGCGCACACGAAGGGCCGTCCTTTTGATGCCTTATGATTCGGGACTATAAGCGTTGACGGATTCGCCGCCAGGGACGGCTTAGACTGAGCGAACCTCAACGTGCTGGACGCCCGCGTGAAACGCCACTGCCGCAAGCTCTGCCAATACCTTGTTATGCTGATGCTGGCGCTGTCAGCAGTCGGCGGGCAAGCATTCGCAGCATCCGACAGCAAGCCCTATGACGACCGCCTGATGCGGCTTTCCGAAATTCTTGGCGCCATTCACTATCTTCGCGAGCTCTGCGGTGCCAACGAAGGCCAATACTGGCGCGACCGCATGCATGACTTGATGAATGCCGAAGGCTCGACGGCCCTGCGACGCGCGAAACTCACGCGTGCCTTCAACCAGGGGTATCGCAGCTACAGCCGAACCTACAATACCTGCAGTCCGTCGGCACAAACGGCCATCACGCGTTTTCTGTCGGAAGGGTCTGAGCTTTCGGATGGGATGCTGAAAGCTTTCCCCAACTAAAACGTCAGCTGAGCCGGTCGCGAGAGGCGCATATCGTTTCTCGCCGGTTTACTGTGAATAGTGGCAGCTACGACCTACCGCAAATTGTCGTGCTAGGTGACAATGGATGGGGGCCGCCCCGTGCGTGGCGGTCAGGGTTGAGGGAAGGATTGTAACGGTATGCAGTGTTTCGAGGATCTCGATACGAAAAATCCGACGTTAAAGGCGCTCGATCTAATCCTCGCTGCTTGGGATGAAGGGGTGGATACCGGCGTTGAGCCGCAGCAGATGGCCTACGCGGCTCTGTTCACTGCGCTCACCGATCTCGTTGCGATCTACGGCGAGGACGCCGTCATTCATTTGACGCGCGGTCTTGAGAAGCGCGTCGTCGAGGGGGAATTCACGCTAGCGCGGCGCGACCAGTAAAGCGCCGCAATCGGGGAAGCGGCGTCAGAAGCGTCCAGCCTTCCAGATGACTTCAGCGATCAGCACCGCACCGAAGATCGCGAGCAGCAGGCCCGCGATCCGGTTGATGCGGTTGAGCATGCGCAGATCGATGTGGTGACGGTAGCGCCCGATCAGGTTCGAGAGCGCGACCCACCACAGCATGCTGCCACTGGCAATAGCCGCTACCAGAAGAAGCACATCGATCGTCGAGTAAACTTCGACGAATGTGCTGATGCCTCCGAAAACCGCAAAAAGCCCGAGGACGGCGCCCGGATTGGTGATCGTCAGAAAGAAGGTCTGCGGGATGTCCCAGACAAAATCCTTCAAACGGGCAGAAGAACCATCGGTGTCCAGTTTGAGACGCGGAGCGCTGAAATAAAGACGCATCCCGAACGCCACCAGCGCGATGCCGCCGACCACCTGGATCACGGCGCGATGCGTTTCGACGACGCCTGATATTGAGCCAACACCCAGGCCAGCGCACAACGCGATCAAAGCGTCGCCCGTCACCGAGCCGATGCCGGCCGCTATGCCGCCCCAAAAGCCGCGTTCGATCGCCCGCTGGATGCACAGAACGTTGACAGGGCCGACCGGGGCCGCAATGAGCATTCCGACAATCAGGCCGACCGGAATGATGAGCGGATTGGGGATGTAACTCAGCAAGGGGCAGAAGCTCGATGTCGGAAGTGGACTTCACCGGCGGCGGCAGGCAGACGCGCACCCTCCGCATCGATCGGAACGGGAGGAAAACGCAGCAGCAGCGACGGCAAGCGCCCCCCCGAGCGGTGTGGAAAAGACATCAGCAGTTGGTCCCGTCAGCGTCCTTGACGACAATGGCGCGCACTCTCCTACTCGTAGTTGCGGCCGGCGCGCTTGTCTATGTCTCAAGGGCGCACGCGGAAGGTGTTCGCGGTCCAAAGCTTCCCGATCATGTGGCCGATGTGCGCGACGCAATCCTGACGGCGGCGCGCTCGGGCGATATCAACGAGTTGCAATCGGCCTTCGAGGTCAGCGGCAACATTCCCGATCTCGGGATCTCGCCACGCTCCGATCCCATTAAAGTTTTGAAAGACAGGTCGGCTGATCCACAGGGCCGCGATACGCTCGCGGCGATCGTCGAAATGCTGGACATGCCGCCGTCGACGCTGCCGTTCGGCAACGACATCGAGAATAATCTGATCTACGTCTGGCCGTATCTCTCGACGCGTCAGCTCGACAAGCTGACACCGTCCGAACAAGTCGATCTTTATCGACTGGTGACACCAGAACTCGCCGCGGAAATGCGCAAGAAGAAGCGCTGGCTGTGGTGGCGCCTCGTGATTTCAGCCGATGGGACATGGACGCTGTTTAGGAAGGGCACCTAATCTGTCGGTGCTTTCCGTTGCTTAGCTTGCATATGCCGTCCAATTGCCGCAGAGGGGTGGTCACCGCCGCGGCTTGACTGTATTCCGCTTGTCACATTTTACGTGAAGAGCGAGGGTCTAGTTTCATGAAACGTTTGTCGCTTTTGGCGGCCATTATTTTTGGCTGCGTCCTGGCCGCACCGGCCTATGCCTTTCATCCGGCCGACGAAACCTACGGTTACGTTCCGCCGAAAAAATTTGCCAGCAAGCACAGCGCGAAAACCGATGCCGACAACAGCCAAGCTCTGTTCGGCATGGGCTGGGACTGGGGCCGCCCGCAAAAGTCTCATGATACCGATGACGAAGACGAGCGTGCCGACAACAAGCAATCGCTGACGGGCGGCGGCCAGCCGCGGATCGCGGCCAAGGCGCCGCCCAAGGTTTCGTTCCGCAGCGGCTATGCGCCGGGTTCGATCATTATCGATACGGCCGGGCGGCGCCTCTACTACGTGCTGTCGTCGAAAGCCGCCTACCGTTATCCGATCGCCGTCGGCAAGCAGGGCTTTGCTTGGTCGGGCACGGAAAAGATCTCGAAGAAGGTTGCGTGGCCCGACTGGATCCCGCCGGCTGAAATGCGGGCGCGCAAGCCTGGACTTCCGGTTCGGATGTCGGGTGGCGTGCACAATCCACTCGGCGCCATGGCTCTCTATCTCGGCAACACGCTCTATCGCATTCATGGCACGAACGATGCGTCGTCGATCGGGACGGCATCGTCGTCCGGCTGCATCCGCATGACGAACGCCAACGTGATGCATCTCGCAAGCATCGCCGATGTCGGGACGACGGTGTACGTCCTGAAGCGGCTGCCGGCGAACCTGTCGCGCGTTGCGGACCGCGACGGCTGAACCTTGGCGGCTTAGCCGGCGTAGCCTTCGAGAAAGCCGACGGGCTCCCCGTGGGCGGGACTGACGATCTCGCCCTCCCACATCACCTTCCGGCCGCGGACGAACGTCCCGACCGGCCAGCCCTTCACCTTGACTCCATCGTACGGCGTCCAGGCGGCACGGCTTTCGATCCAGGCGTTCGAGATCGTCTCTGTGCGGCTTAAATCAACGACGGTCAGGTCAGCATCGTAGCCGACGGCGATGCGGCCCTTGCCGCGAATGCCGAAAAGACGCTGCGGGCCGTGGCTCGTCAAATCGACGAAGCGCTGAAGCGACAAGCGTCCGGCATTGACGTGGTCGAGCATGATCGGCACCAGCGTCTGCACGCCCGTCATGCCCGAATGCGTATCGGGATAGATGTGGTCTTTTTCTTCGCGTGTGTGCGGGGCGTGGTCGGAGCCGAGCACATCGACGATGCCGGATTCGAGCGCGGCCCAGATCGCTGTACGGTGGCGCGCGTCGCGAACAGGCGGGTTCATCTGTACATAGGTGCCGAGGCGTTCGTAGCACTCGGGGCCTTCGAGCGTGAGGTGGTGCGGGGTGACTTCTACGGTCGCGTAATTCTTGTGATCCTTCAGGAAGTCCATTTCGTCCGCCGTCGAGACGTGCAGAACGTGGACGCGCTTGCCGTGCTTCTCAGCAAGGCCGACGAGCTTCTTGGTTGCGATCAGAGCAGCCTCGGGGTCGCGCCATTCGGGATGCGAAGACGGATCGCCTTTGCGGCGCAAGTGCATCCGCGACTTCAGCCGTGCCTCGTCTTCGGCATGAAACGACGCACGGCGCGAGATCCTGGCGATAATCTTGTCTAGCGAGACGCCGTCGTCGACCAGAAGGTCTCCGGTCGATGAGCCCATGAAGACCTTCATGCCGGCCGAGCCTTCGAGCTTCTCGAAATACGGGATGTCGGCGATGTTGTCGCGCGTGCCGCCGACGAAGAAGGCGAAGTCGCAGAACATGCGGTGACGGGCGCGGCGCACCTTGTCGGCCAGCATCTCGGCGCTCGTCGTCAGCGGCTTGGTGTTCGGCATCTCGAAAACGGCCGTGACGCCACCTGCGACAGCTGCGCGGCTGCCTGTCGCCAAGTCTTCCTTATGCTCCAGGCCCGGCTCGCGGAAATGGACCTGAGTATCAATGACGCCCGGCAGAATGTGCAGGCCCTGGGCTTCGATGATCTCAGGCGCGGACACCGAGCCCAGCTCGCCGATTGCCGCGATCCGGCCGCCCGATATGGCGATGTCGCGAATGCCCTCGCCGTCATGGTTGACGACGGTCGCACCGCGGATCACGAGGTCGAACGTCTCAGCCATGTCGGGGAACTCCTCAGTCTTGCCATCAAGCGGAACCCCGCATACGTAACTCTCTTTCCGTTTGCAACCGAGCGTGAACCGATGTCTGCCGCAAAGATAGCGCGACTTGCCGACCGCGGAGTCGTCAGCGTGACCGGCGCCGACAGCGAAAAGCTGCTCCAGGGGCTGGTGACCAACGATCTCCAGGGCCTCGCTGAGGGGGAAGCCCGGCATGCCGCCCTGCTCGCCCCTCAGGGCAAAATTCTTTTCGACTTTTTTATCGTCCGCCACGGCGAGGGCTATCTGCTCGACGTCGCGCGGGCCAAGGCGGCCGAACTCGTCAAGCGGATGGCGATGTATAAACTCCGCGCCGACGTCACGATCACGGATGTTTCGGATTCTTTCAAAGTCTTCGCACTGTGGGGAACTGATTCGAAAATGCTCGCGGAAGGGCGCGGCATTTCGTTCCCGGACCCGCGTCATCGGGGCATCGGCCTAAGACTTTTAGCCAGCCCCCATGAAAATTTTTTGTCGTCCGATGGCGCAGAATCGGAGGGTGATTCGCGCCTCGCCTACGACGCACTTCGCATTGAATACGGAATTCCCGAAGGTGGCAAAGACTACGAATTCGGCGATGCTTATCCGCATGAAGCCGATTTCGATTTGCTCAATGGCGTGTCCTTTACCAAAGGCTGTTTCATCGGGCAGGAAGTGGTCGCGCGGATGCAAAACAAAACACTGGTGCGTAAGCGCGCCGTCAAAATCTCCGCTAACGCGCCGCTGGAACCCAATTTAGAAATTCTTCTCGGCGATATTTCTGTCGGACGTGTCGGAACAGCGGACGGAACAAATGCAATTGCGATGCTTCGGCTGGATCGCGTTATAGAGGCAGAGCAGAAAAGTCTTCCGTTGACGGCGGGCGGAATTGCGATTGCTCCCGATGAGGATGCGATGAACCGCTATCGCTCCGTGGCCGCAGCGCGAGCATCCCAATCGACACGGCCGATATCGTAATGGCGGCGAAAGAGATCCATCGCTGCACGTGGGCCGGCACTGACGCGGACTACATCCGCTACCACGACGAAGAGTGGGGCGTGCCGATGACTGATGATCGTGCGCTGTTTGAAAAGCTTGTGCTGGAAGGCTTTCAAGCGGGCCTGTCGTGGATCACCATTTTGCGCAAGCGCGAGAATTTCCGCGCTGCGTTTCATAATTTCGACGCCGAGCGCATCTCGCGCTACGCGGCGCGCGACGTCGAGCGGTTAATGAAGAACGAAGGCATCATCCGAAACCGCGCCAAGATCGAAGCTACGATCTCGAATGCGCAGGCATTTCTCACATTGTCGGAGCGCGCGCCGTTTTCGCAATATCTATGGGGTTTTCTTGATGGCCGACCTATCGTCAACGAGATAACATCCTCAAAGGACATTCGCACCGAGACCGACGTCTCAAAACGAATGAGCAAGGCTCTGAAGGCCGATGGCTTCCGCTTCGTCGGATCGACCACGCTCTACGCCTTCATGCAGTCGACAGGCATGGTCAACGATCATCTCGTGACGTGCTTTCGATATAATCAGTGCGCGAAGCTTCAAAAGAAACTCAAGATCCCCGGATTATGACGTCATCAAACCAATCGAAACCGCGCGCTTGGCAACGAATGCTCTCCGGCCGGCGACTCGATCTGCTCTCACCCGACCCCAAAGACATCGAGATCGAAGACATTGCACACGGCTTGGCGCGCGTCGCGCGATGGAATGGGCAGACGCAAGGCTCCTATGCATTCTCGGTCGCACAGCATAGCCTTATCGTCACCGACATCGTTCACGCGCTGCAGCCAGAATACGCGCAGAATGAGCTACTTGCAGCGCTTTTGCACGACGCGCCGGAGTACGTCATTGGTGATCTTATTAGTCCGTTCAAAACGGCAATCGGCCTGGACTATAAAGCCTTCGAACACAAACTCCTCCAAGCGATCTATTGCCGGTTCGGAATTCGAGAACTAAGCCTTAGTGCAGCAGGCGCGATTAAACAGGCGGATACGGTTGCGGCCTACTACGAAGCAACTCGTCTAGCGGGCTTCGAAAAGTCGGAAGCGGAAACTTTTTTTGAAATTCCGAATTTACCAACGGAACTTCATAACGCCCTGGCCGTATTAAAACCCGTATCGGCGAGTGATGCCCAAACACTCTTTCTTGCCAAGTTCGCGGAATTGTTGCCGCACTGACAATCTGGCGTTTTTGGGGCTGTTTCGCGGTTTTCATTCAGAGGCTTATCTGAAAATCGCCATGATCGGCGACTAGCTCGCCTCATGGGGAGCACGGGGAAGATACACATGAACATGGAACTTTCTGGCCGGAGAAAACCGACGCCCGACAAGTCTCAGCGAGCTCCTGATGATGAGCAGGACCATGAGCCGTCTGTCGGGATTGGCTTGAACGCGGCGATCGTCGCCGTGTCTGACAATGAGCCTGTGGCGCTGGTCGTCCGTGCCGAGCCGGACAGCATTGGCGCTACGGACATGCTGCCGTACGGGCCATTTAATCCGCGTGCGCATCGCACGCTCGAGAGTGGGCTTAGATCGTGGGTTCAAGACCAAACTGGTCTGGAACTGGGATATGCCGAGCAGCTCTATACCTTCGCCGATCGTGGCCGCCATCCCGAACCGGGTGATACGGCTCCGCATTTCATCTCGATCGGCTATCTCGCCTTAACTCAGGCGATAGGCCACCACGGGCTGACCGATGGGCTGTGGCGTAGCTGGTACCAGTATTTCCCATGGGAAGACTGGCGCCGTGGCCGCCCGGAGATCATCGCCCGGGATATCGAGCCGCGTCTCAAGGCCTGGGCCGAACGGTCGTCCGGCAATGCTGCCACGTCCCAGCCGACGATCGCGCGTGCGGATCGCGCGCGGATCTGCTTCGGTCTCGACGGCACCGCCTGGGACGAAGAGAAAGTGCTTGAGCGGTTCGAGCTGCTTTACGAGGCAGGTCTTGCCGAGGAAGCACTGCGCGACGATCGAGCGGCTGCGCGCGAGTGGACGGATCGTCCCAAACTCGGTCTGCCGATGCAGGCCGATCATCGGCGGATCCTGGCGACGGCGATCAGCCGTACACGCGCCAAGATCAAGTATCGCCCGGTCGTATTCGAACTGATGCCGGACGAGTTCACGCTGTATGAGCTGCAGAAGACCGTGGAAGCCATTCTCGGCCCGCATCTGCATAAGCAGAACTTCCGGCGCCTGGTTGAAGGCGCGGGCCTTGTCGAGCCTACGGGAGACGTCAAGACGCGCACCGGCGGCCGCCCGGCCAAGCTTTTCCGGTTCCGTCGGGAAGTGCTGTTGGAGCGCCCTGCTCCCGGCGTTCGGGTATCAGCGCCGCCAAGCCGGAACTGATCCGACTTTCGTTGCATATCTGGGGCGGAACCCCCGCCCTAGAAATTCGTTCTCAACTCTATTATTTTAAACACGTCCAGGAATGCTCTTTTTGAGCATTCCTGCGTGAGGTGTGCACGGCAGGTTTGCCGGCGCGTTTCGTAAGCTAAATATGCTCTCTTAGAGCATATGTGGAGGGCACGAAGAATGGTTTCTGCGGTTTCGACATTGGCTCCTGCATCCGCTGGGCGCGGAAAGGCCCGGACGCCGTTGGCCTATTCGTGGTCGCCTGCCCTCGAAAAGGAAATGGCGCCGCTTTATGCGCGCGTGAAGCACGTCATCACGCCGATGGAGTGGCCCTACTACGCGCCGCTGATCAAGGCGATCAACGAACTCAAGGTGCAGCGGAACGCTGTCATCCTGGCGCACAACTACATGACGCCGGAGATCTTCCACTGCGTTTCGGATTTCCGCGGCGACTCGCTGCAACTCGCAAAAGAAGCGGCGCGCGTCGACGCAAAGGTGATCGTGCAGGCCGGCGTGCACTTCATGGCGGAAACGTCGAAGCTGTTGTCCCCGGAAAAAACGGTTCTCATACCTGATATGCATGCGGGCTGTTCGCTGGCCTCATCGATCACACCAGAAGACGTTCGCATGCTTCGCGAAGCTTATCCGGGCGTGCCGATCGTGACCTACGTCAACACGTCGGCGGCCGTTAAAGCGGAATGCGATATCACCTGCACATCGGCGAACGCCGTGAAAGTCGTCGAGAGCCTCGGCGTGCCGCGCGTCCTGTGCATACCCGACCAGTATCTGGCGAAATGGGTGCAATCTCAGACCAACGTCGAAGTGATCACGTGGAAAGGTTCGTGCGAGGTGCACGAGCGTTTCACGGGCGAGGAGCTTCAACGCATGCGCGCCGACGAGCCGGGTCTGAAGATCATCGCGCATCCGGAATGCCCGCCCGACGTCATCGCGGCGGCAGACTTCACGGGTTCGACGTCCGGCATGATCAAGTGGGTGAAAGACGAACATCCGCGCAAGGTGATGCTCGTCACAGAATGCTCGATGGCGTCGAATGTGGCCGTTGAGGCGCCGGAGGTCGAGTTCATCCGGCCGTGCAATCTCTGTCCGCACATGAAGCGCATCAGCCTGGAAAACATCTATGACAGCCTCGTGCATATGCAGCATGAGGTGACGGTCGATCCCGATATCGCCGCTCGCGCCCGCCGCGCGGTCGAGCGCATGGTCAATCTGACGAACTGAGCAACGAACTAAGCGCCGGGGTCAACTTCGCCCAGGAGGGCAATTCAATGGCCGCACACAAGAAGCGCTATCCCGTAACGGACTTCAACGGCTTCACGGGAAAGCCCGGACCCGGCGACGTCGCCATTATCGGGGCCGGGCTTGCGGGTCTGTTCACGGCATTGAAGCTCGCGCCGCTGCCGGTAACCGTGATTGCCGCGGCGCCCCTCGGTGAAGGCGCGTCGAGCATGTGGGCGCAAGGCGGCATCGCTGCCGCTGTCGGCGAAGGTGACAGCACGGCAAAGCATGCGGCCGATACGATCGAGGCAGGTGCCGGGATCGTCGATCCGGACGTCGCGCGCCTCGTTGCGGAGGAAGGTCCCGATCGTATTCGCGATCTGCTCGGCTATGGCGTGCCGTTCGATCGCGATCTCGAAGGCCATTACGTGCTTTCGAAGGAAGCAGCACATTCGGAAAAGCGCGTCGTGCGCGTCTCCGGCGATAAGGCGGGCGCGGCGATCATGCAGGCGCTGATCGCAGCGGTTCGCGCGACGCCGTCAATCCGTGTGCTGGAAGGTTACGAAGCTGATGATCTCATCGTCACCGATGGCCGCATCGAAGGCGTTCGGCTGATCCGTCCGACTGCGCTTGGCAATGGCCGCTATGCCTTCGTGCCTGCTTCGGCGGTGGTGCTGGCGACGGGCGGCGTCGGCGCGTTGTTCGCACTGACGACAAACCCGTCCTACGCAAAAGGCGAAGCGCTGGCGATGGCGGCGCGCGCCGGCGCGGTGATTGCCGATCCGGAATTCGTGCAGTTCCATCCGACCGCAATCGACGCGGGCATCGACCCCGCTCCGCTAGCGACGGAAGCATTGCGCGGCGAAGGCGCGACGCTCGTCAATTCGGACGGCGAGCGCTTCATGCTGGCCATTGATCCACGTGGAGAGCTTGCCCCACGAGATGTCGTTGCGCGCGGCGTCTATAACGAACTCGCTGCCGGACGCCGCGTCTATCTCGACTGCCGCGCTGCGATCGGCACGCATTTCGAAAAAGAATTTCCGACCGTCTGGGGACATTGCCAGCGCGCCGGCATTGATCCGTCGAAGGATCTTATTCCGGTTGCACCGGCCGAGCACTATCACATGGGCGGCATTGCAACTGACGTGCGTGGCCGCACGAGCCTTGCGGGTCTTTGGGCCGTCGGCGAGGTTGCATCGACGGGCCTTCACGGCGCCAACCGTCTGGCTTCAAATTCGCTGCTGGAAGCCGTCGTCTTTGGCGCGCGTGTCGCGAACGATATCCGCAAGCTGCTTCCGCATGATCGCGTCGGGCATTTCGTGGTGCCGCACCGCATTCCCGGCAGCGGCCGGGCGGCGGATACTGCCTCGCGGAAAGAAGCGATGCAGACGCTACGTAACATCATGACGACGCACGTTGGCGTTCAACGCTCCAGTCGTGGTCTGAAAAAGGCACTCACCGAACTGAAAGCGCTCGAGACGAGCAACGCCAATGATCGCGTACTATCCAACATGCTGCTGGCCGCGCGATTGATTACGGCGGCAGCGCTGCTTCGCAAGGAGAGCCGTGGCGGCCATTATCGCGTCGACTATCCGCAAACGAATCCAGCTCTGGCGCAGCGTACATTCATAACCCTCGCCGACCTCGATGCGATGGATGACGCCGCAAAACAACGCTCCGAGGCGCCACCGCTCGCCGCATGCTCATGAAGAAAGTCCTGCAAGTTCGCCAATGATGCTTTCCCATAATCTTGTTCTTGCCGCCGTTCGCGCTGCGCTTGCCGAAGATCTCGGCCTCAGCGGCGACATTACAACGAATGCGACCGTCGGTGCCGACGTTCGTGCGGATGCGCTGCTTGTGGCGCGAATGCCCGGCGTCGTTGCAGGGATCGCGCTCGCCGAAGCAGCGTTCCGGGAACTCGATCCAGACTGCAGTTTTGAGGTCGATATTGACGACGGAGCAAGCATCGTTGCCGACGATACTGTTGCCCGGATTAGCGGCAATGCCCGCGCGATTCTCACGGCCGAGCGCGTCGCCCTCAATTTCATGGGCCGAATGTGCGGGATCGCAACACTGACGCGGCGCTATGTCGAAGCGACGGCAGGAACGAAAGCGAAAATCGTCGATACGCGCAAAACAATGCCCGGACTCCGCGTCTTCGAAAAATACGCGGTGCGCTGCGGCGGCGGCCACAATCATCGCTTCGGGCTATTCGACGCCATCCTCATCAAAGACAATCACATCGTCGCCGCCGGTGGTGTCTCCGAGGCGATCAAGGCTGCCCGCAACGCGGCCGGTCATATGACGAAGATCGAAGTCGAAGTCGACACGCTCGATCAGCTTGACGTCGTCATGCGGGAAAAAGTCGATTGCGTGTTGCTCGACAACATGAACCCGCAGGAATTGCGTACGGCCGTGGCGACCGTCGCCGGGCGCTGCCTGACGGAAGCCTCGGGCGGCGTTAACCTCGATACCGTCAAGGAAATTGCCGCAAGCGGCGTCGATTTGATTTCGGTCGGCGCGCTGACGCATTCGGCGCCCGTTCTCGACCTGGGACTTGATTTCATCTCGGCGCCGCAAAAGAGTTCCGGCCGCCCTGCTTGAATTCGCCATAGTCGGCTCGCATCTGGCTGACTGTGGTAGAAACTCTGAGTCTCGGGCGCGGGTTTGGGAGGATCGGCATGTCGATGGCAATGCAATGGATCGTGCTTTGGGGCGGGATCGCAATCGCAGCCTCGGTCTTTGCGGCCGTCCTCGCAGGTATCAAGAATCGCGACCTATCGTACTGGACGGCGTGGAGCTTCCTGGTGCCGCCGTTCGCACTTTGGCTGCTGTTCTTGCCGCGAAACAAGGGCCCGCGGCCGCGCCGGCCGACACTCGATGAAATCGACCGGCACGAAAACGGGCCGCTCTAGGACGCCGCCTGCTCGCGCCGTTTCCTGCGGATCGCTGCCTGCGCGGCGGCCAAACGCGCGATCGGCACGCGATACGGCGAACATGACACGTAATCGAGATTGACCGTTTCGAAGAAATAGATCGACCTCGGGTCGCCGCCGTGTTCGCCGCAAATGCCGGTCTTGAGGCCCGGCTTGACGGACCGGCCGCGATCGACACCGATTTTCACCAATTCGCCGACGCCGAGTTGATCGATCGAAACGAACGGATCGGTCGTGATCACTTCGTGTTCAAGGTAGTTCGATAGAATTGGCGCGGCGTCATCGCGCGACAGGCCCAGGACAGTCTGCGTCATGTCATTGGTGCCGAACGAGAAGAAGTCGGCCCCCTTCTCGCCTGCAGCGATATCGGCGGCGCGCAACGCCGCGCGAGGCAACTCAATCATCGTGCCGACGTCGTAGGGAATGGTGACGCCCGTCTCCTGTTCCACGGCCTTTGCAGTCGCCGTGATGACGTCGCGCAGAATATCGAGCTCGCGACGATAGGCGATGAACGGGATCATGATTTCGGGATGGACCGCGTCGCCCATTTTCTTCTGCGCATTGATCGCCGCTTCGAAGATAGCGCGCGTTTGCATGCGCGTAATCTCGGGAAACTTGATGCCGAGACGGCAGCCACGGAACCCAAGCATCGGGTTGAATTCCTCAAGCTCGGCGACGCGGGCTTTCAGGCGCATCAGATCCATGCCCAACGCGGCCGCGACCTGCGCGGCCTCGCGATCTTCGTGCGGCAGGAATTCGTGCAGCGGTGGATCGAGCAAGCGGATTGTGACTGGCAGGCCCGCCATAATCTCGAACAGCTCTTCGAAGTCGGCGCGCTGGACGGGAAGCAGCTTGTCGAGCGCCTGCTGGCGACCCTCTTCGTCTTCGGCGCAAATCATCTCGCGGACGGCAAGAATGCGCTTTTCCTCGAAGAACATATGCTCGGTCCGGCAGAGGCCAATACCTTCGGCGCCGAACGAGCGGGCCTGGCGGGCATCGCGGGGCGTGTCGGCGTTGGTGCGCACTTTCATGCGCCGCGTCTTGTCCGCCCACTCCATGACGGTCGCGAACGTGCCTGAAAGCTGCGGCGGCAGCATCTTGGCTTTGCCCGCGTAGACGCGACCGGAGCTGCCGTCGATCGAGATGATGTCGCCGGATTTGAAGATGCGCGCGCCTGCCCTCATGGTGCCGGCGTTGGCGTCGATGCGAAGGGTTCCGGCGCCGGAGACGCATGGCCGGCCCATGCCACGCGCGACGACGGCGGCGTGGCTTGTCATGCCGCCTCGCGCCGTCAAAACCCCGACAGCTGCGTGCATGCCGTGAACGTCTTCGGGGCTCGTCTCGGAGCGCACGAGGATGACGTCGCGGCCCTTAGCCTTCAGCGCTTCGGCCATTTCAGAATGGAAAACGATTTCTCCGGATGCGGCACCAGGAGACGCAGGCAAGCCTTTGGCGATCAGGTCATGATCAGCCGACGGGTCGATCGCGGGATGCAGCAATTGATCGAGCTGCGCGGGCTCGACGCGCAGAATGGCTTCATCCTGTGAGATCAGGCCTTCTGCCGCAAGATCGACGGCAACGCGCAACGCGGCTTCCGTCGTGCGCTTGCCGGAGCGCGTCTGCAGAATCCAGAGCCTGCCGATCTGGACAGTGAACTCGACGTCCTGCATGTCGCGATAATGGCGTTCCAGGCGGTCGAAGATGTTCTTGAGTTCGGCAAAGACGTCCGGCATCGCGACTTCGAGCGACGTCTCGGCCTCACCGGCTGCGCTCTTTTTCGTTAGCGCATGCGGGGTACGAATGCCGGCGACGACATCTTCACCCTGGGCATTGGGAAGATACTCGCCGAAGATTTCCTTCTCGCCCGTCGATGGGTTTCGCGTGAAGGCGACGCCCGTCGCTGAGTTGTCACCCAGGTTGCCGAACACCATTGCCTGAACGGTGACGGCCGTCCCCCAATCCTCAGGAATGTCATGCAGCCGGCGATACGTCTCCGCGCGTGGATTGTCCCAGGAATTGAAGACTGCGGCGATGGCGCCCCAGAGCTGCTCGCTGGTGTCCTGCGGAAACGGCGCGCCGTGCTCGCGCTCGATCGCAGCCTTATAGTCGGCGATGATTTCGTGCCAGGCTTCGGCGTCGAGGTCGGTGTCGGCGGCGAATCCGTTCAGGTTCTTGAAATTTTCGAGAATATCTTCGAACGCGCCGTGATCGACGCCAAGGACGACGTCGCCGTACATTTGAATAAAGCGGCGATAGCTGTCGAACGCGAAGCGCGGATCGCCGGTCAGCGCGGCGAGCCCTTCGACCGTTTTATCGTTCAAGCCGAGATTGAGGATCGTATCCATCATGCCGGGCATCGACGCGCGCGAGCCGGAGCGGACGGAAACGAGCAGCGGCCGCGCCTCGTCGCCGAATTTGGCCGACACGGTCTCGCCGACGGCGTCGAGCGCCTGGAGCACCTCGCCTTTCAGCTCTTCCGGCAGCTGGTGGCCTGCGGCAAAGAAAGCCTTACAAACCTCGGTCGTGATCGTGAATCCGGGCGGCACTGGGAGGTCGAGGGCCGCCATCTCGGCAAGATTGGCACCCTTGCCGCCCAGCAGTTCGGACATCTCGGCGCTGCCTTCGGCCTTTCCAGGCACGAAAGCGTAAACCCATTTCTTTTTGCCGTCGGCGTTCGGCTGTGCCATCAGACCTCCGATGCGGTCTTTTTGCTGCCCATCATTCCTTTCAGGAGTGATGGGCGTCAGGGAGAGGTGCCATAGCAAATGAGGCCCCGCATTCCTAGCGCCGCCTGATCCTGCCCCGCTGGCAACACGTCGGAAAGTCTATCGCAATGAGCAAGCTCGAAACCGTTCTCGATACCTTGGGCCAGTCAAAATCGGCCGGACTTGACCGTTTGTTCGAGCTTCTGCGCATCGACAGCATCTCGACCGATCCTGGCCACAAGGCGAGTTGCCTCAGGGCTGCGGAATGGTGCGCGGCGACGCTAAAAGACATCGGCTTTGCGGAAGCTAAGGTTGTGCCGACAAGCGGCCATCCGATGGTTGTGGCGCATGACCGGCCGAAGCGTGACCCCAACATGCCGCACGTCCTGTTCTACGGACATTACGACGTGCAGCCGCCGGATCCTCTCGACCTCTGGAAAACGCCGCCGTTCGAGCCGCGGATCGAGAACGATCCGGTCA